>NZ_LT840184.1:2680009-2968567 GCF_900177425.1 Paenibacillus uliginis N3/975
CACCTTTTTTTGCTGAAGAATTATCTACGATGGTATAATACGTCGTTTTGCCTGCCGGATTGTCGGGGGTTAGCTTATCGGGGGCCATGAAGAACAGCCACAAGCAAGTCAAAATAATAAATACCAGAGCAAGTAATATAAATGTTTTTTTCATTCCGGGTTATCCTTTCTCTAATATATTCAGGAGGATTAAATGTCCTTGTGTTTCAGTCGATGGATGGACCAGATAGCAAACAATATGATAAAGATACCATTCATGAGGAGGAAGGCCAGGTTCTCCGTACGTGTAAGATCTTGCTGACTAAGTACACTCATTCCGATGGTCAGCAAGGAGAAGGGGAACAACATGCCGATTTTTAGTACATACATACCCAGGCCAAGAAAAACGGCGCACAAAGCGAGACCTATAGGTGTAGCAAAACTCCGTATACGTATCGACAAACCTAACTGCAGAGCGGCAATGGAGATGGAAGCAATCCAGCCGCGGAGGCTCCAAATCACCGTTTCCATTGGGAACGGGCCAGGGATGGAGAACATCTGGCCAGCTAACCAGTACATCACTATAAATAACGTCTGCGCTGATAAAATCAAAATGCTTACAATGATCAATTTAGCGATAAACAGGTTGGTTATGGGTAAAGGGGAAGCCAGTATCATATTCCAGTTCCGGTTGGCATGTTCCAGTCTGCATACATAAGCACAGCAGATGGCAATGAGTATAGGCAAGAAAAATTCCCCGTAAAATAAACTGACCTGTGTCCATAAGCTATACCAACCATTTTGCAGGGCAGCTTGATTGACGTAAAAGTTAAAACCTCCGATCAGCAGACTGATGACAGGCAGGATTGCCAGTACCAGGCTGATCCGGGAATGACGAAGTTTAAGCCATTCGGCAGAAATGCTCCTGAACATGTAGTTTCCTCCTTAGATCGCTTGCCTTGAGACATGGGTATTACCAGCAAAATAAAAAATTACAGTCGTTACAATTGACACTATCAGCAAACCGAGAGGCATCGTTCCCGTCACGTATGTTCCGGAGGAAGCTCTGTAGATATACGTGACCGGGCTCAGATCCATGTAATAGGACCAGATAAACCAATGGCGTATTGCCGAAGGAAATAGGCTTGACGTTGTTCCGATAAAACCGCCTAACATGCCCAGACATAAGGAAAAGGCCTGATTTTTCACTGCAAGGGATAACCATTGTTGTAAAGCCGTTATGGTTAAGTTGGTTAACAGCGTTCCCGCAATGAATTGTATCAACAGTGATACGGGCAACGGTCCGGAGATGTTTTTGAATAATCCGAACCCTACGATAAACACGGCTTGCGCAACGATTCCGTACAGAATTAGACTGTTGGCACATATGTATTTGGCCGCGTACACATGATTACGCCCTATATTGGTGGTCATTAACATTTTCCAGGTGCTCCCCTTGTGCTCCATATCACATAAGCGCGATACAACAATTGCTGAAATAATCGGCAGAAACAGACCGTTCATGGAAGAAATGCTAAAGATCAGTGCTTCCCAGCTTGCATTAGCTGCACTGCGGGAAATGGAGATGCTCATGGACATGGATGCCCATATCATCTCTGCGCTAAGGAATAGAGTCAGCATGACCCATATCTTTTTACGACGAATTTTGAAGTACTCCAGCGATAATGCTTTAATCACAGACTCCGCTCCTTTCCGGTAAGATCAAGAAAAATATCCTCCAGACTTTTTTGGTGTTCCTCAATACGACTTACGGGGATGTCGTGTTCAACCAGCAGTTTGTTCATCCGAGCTACTTCTTCTTCGCGCAAATATTCGAGCACAAGCCGTTTTCCCAGTATTCTGGGCATGTACCCTTGAGTTAGAAGCACTTTTTCAGCCCGGGCCATATCATTCGTTTGAATAAGTATCTTTGGCTTGTTGCTTGCCTGAAGGCTTTCCATCGTTCCTTGAAAAAGAAGTTTGCCGTCACTGATAATGCCTACAGAAGTAGCGATCTGTTCGATCTCTGTCAACAGATGACTGGAGAGCAGAATGGTCATCCCGTATTGCTTAGGGAGTGACTTGATTAATTCCCGGATCTCGCCGATACCTGCCGGATCAAGGCCGTTCGTAGGTTCATCCAAGATCAGCAGACTCGGAAATGCGAGTAAGGCCATGGCAATACCAAGACGCTGTTTCATACCAAGTGAATACTGGTCAGCTCGTTTATGCTTCTGGTTCTCAAGGCGAACAATTTTGAGTGCTTCATCAATATTTTTGCTCGGGACGTTCCGCAGGTGCTGCATGACTCTCATGTTCTCCAAGCCGGTCAGATGACCGTAATATGATGGAGACTCGATAAGAGAACCTGTTTTGTTCAGAATGTCTGGGCGATTGTTCCTCAAATCTTTACCAAACACGTTGACTGTGCCTTCAGTAGGCTTGATAAGACCAAGCAGCATTTTTAACGTTGTGGTTTTGCCGGCTCCGTTAGGGCCGAGAAAGCCAAAAATCTGACCAGTTTGAACAGCTAAATTAATCTGGTGTACCCGATGTGTGCCGCCATAAGATTTGGACAGATTACGGGTTTCAATTATAGGGGAAACGTTCATCAATCAACTCAGCTCCATTTCAATAAGTGTTTATCTTGTTTTAAATATAGAGTGGGCATCTTTCACTCAGCTGAAGATGACCTTACATTTACCTTAAATAGAAATGGAACAATCGGGTGCAAAACTTTATCATGTATAATTAAATAGGGTGATGTAAATTGGACATGATGAAGAATAAAAAAATATTGATTGTTGATGATGAACCGGAGATTCGGGAAATGATTGAGCGATTCTTGCGGAAAGAGGGCTTTTTTCGTATTTACACAGCAAAGGATTATAACACTGCGTTGTCCATTTGCAGGCTGGAGAAACCAGATATGGCCATTCTGGATGTTATGCTGCCTGACGGAGACGGGTTTTCGCTTCTCTCATCAATCCGATCTTTTTCGGACATGCCTGTGCTGTTTCTGTCTGCGCGTGGCGAGGATGAGGATCGGCTGTTGGGCCTAGGGATGGGGGCTGACGATTATATGGTTAAACCTTTTTTGCCGAGGGAACTGATTTTGCGGCTGATGGCTATTCTGAAGCGGGTGTATGCTTCCAATGTTGTCGAGAGACTACCTGTTTTTCGACTCGGTGGACAGTTAATCGATTTGGAAAGTGCTGTAGTAAAGAGAGAAGAGACAGAATTATCACTGACAGCTAAAGAGCACTCCATCCTGATTAAGTTGTATGAGAATCAGGGCCGAATTGTAACAAGTGATGCTTTATGCCAAGCGGTATGGGGAGATGACTGCTATGGTTACGAGAATACATTAATGGTTCATGTTCGAAGAATTCGGGAAAAAATAGAAGAGGACCCTTCTAACCCCGCATTTTTGCTAACGGTAAGAGGTTTAGGTTACAAGCTTATGGTACAGGAGTGCCGCTAATGGATGGAGTTGTCCGAATTTTACGGCGATTTGTCGGATCGACAATTCTGGTTTCTTTGATGTTACTGCTATTCAACCTGATTCTACTTGGTTCTCTTATATTTAAGGAAATCCATACACAGCCATCACCGGAGTCAGTTGTAGAGCAAATTGCCGCGGGGCTCGAAGGTAAGGATGGAAACTATACCTTGGCTCCACAGGCGATAAGTCTCCTGGATTCGAATCAGGCTTGGGCCATGCTACTGAATTCAGAGGGGAAGATGAAGTGGAGTGACCGGCTCCCTGAAGAGATTCCCCATACCTATAGCATCACGGATGTGGCCAAGTTTTCACGTTATTATCTAAAAGAATATCCCGTTTATGTATGGGAGCATAAAGAAGGATTGCTGGTTGTGGGCTATCCTAAAAACAGTTATGGAAAATATCAATTTAATTTTTTGACTGACTGGCTCAAGTCGCTACCTATAAGAATTTTGTTATTGCTGGTGTGTAATGTGGCGTTGGCCTTATTGCTATCGGTGCTGATCGGTACCCGACTCATTCGCGGCATAAGGCCCCTGATTAACGGAATTCAATCACTTGCGAAGGAGAAGCCGGTTCATGTCGAAACCAAGGGGATTTTTTACGATTTATCAGAAAGTATAAATGCTACGTCCAATATCTTGCAGAGTAAAAATGACGCTCTTAAAGCGAGGGATGAAGCACGTTCCAATTGGATTTCAGGGATTTCCCACGATATACGTACACCGCTGTCGATGATTCTGGGTTATGCCAGTGAACTGGAGGACCAGCCGGGGCTGACGACTGAACAGAAGCAGCAGGCTGGCATTATACGCCGCCAAGGGGAGAGGCTGCGTTCTCTGGTGAGTGACTTGAACCTTGTTTCTATGCTTGAGTACGAAATGCAGCCGCTTCACTTGAAGCAAATCAGGTTTTCGGTTATGGCTAGACAGGTGGCAACTGAATTTCTGAATAATGGCCTGGATGAACGTTATTCGATTACATTAAATATCCAAGAAGAGAGCCTATACATTATGGGGGATGAGAGATTATTGTATCGTGCTGTAACGAATCTTGTACATAACAGCGTGCTGCATAACCCGGAAGGATGCGAGATTATGCTGGAAACCTTACGGTCACCGAAAGATTCCTTTTATCTATTTGTAGTTTCTGATAACGGGACTGGCATCCCCAAAGAGTATTTATCCGACGTTGTTGTGCTTCCCTATACTACAGGGCGTATCCGTCCCGTTCGCCAGGGGCATGGTCTTGGGCTTCCTATGGTTGCACGCATCGCGCAAGCTCACCAGGGTCAACTTATGCTAGAGAGTGACACTGGACAAGGGTTAACTGCTGTGATAAAATTGCCTGCGCCATAGGCGAGGTTCCTGTCAGATGACTGTGACCTTGCCCCCGTAGAGTAGACAGTATTTTAAAACTGAAACACATAAAACAACCTTAGTTCGATATTCCACCGGACTAAGGTTATTTAGTTTGGCCTGAATTAATTCTTGCACTGTTATTCAAAAATTATCTCTGCATATTTCTGCAAATAATCGATTGGTATGGCGAGCCCTACGGTGATGGATTGATCCCCCTGTGTCGTATTTGAGGTGGCGAACACAACAGCGATAACGTTCCCCTCCTTGTTGATCACAGGGCTGCCGCTGTTTCCGTTATGGATAGGCGCCTGTATCATAAGCATGGGAAGCTCACGCTTCTCAGATGAAGTCAATCCTAGCACGGTACCTTCAGTGGCGATTCGGTAAAATGCTAACGGATTGCCAATGACATTTATAGGGTCGCCCTCTTGATACGATGTCTCTGTTTCCAGTTGCAGTGTAGGCAGGTTGGTCTCATCGTCTCTAATTTTAAGTATGGCGATATCGAGTTCTATGTCACTGACGATGACATCTGCCAGATATGATTTTCCATGAAGGAACTGGATAATGCCAGCTTTGTCATCTGCCATTACATGTTGATTCGTAATAATGAGGCCGCTCGGTGCGATATTAAAGCCTGTGCCTTTTCTATCGCCGACACTGACGTTAACAACGGATTGTTTATATTTCTGGATCTGTTCCTCTTGCGATAACTCTGAATCCTTTTTCAAAAAACGGAGTGAAGGCAGATTATATATCTGCGGTATAAAAGCGATCAGATTGCCGAAAAGTAGAAGGGCCAGAATCACAATAATTGTTTTTTTGATCCATGTTCTTTGGGGTGGAGGATTCAGCTCATCATCTTCATCGTCGTTCTCCATGTTCCAAAATTCTTCTTCCCATTCATGAACTGGTTCTGTAGTATCATCTAGTGACTCGGCGGGTGTTTGGGGATCGTTCAGCTCATCGTTACGGATGGAAAATACCTCCCTGCTAATGAGAAATTATGAAAATCACGGATTCAAGACAATTATATCAAACCTTGGGAGACTATGTCAGGAACGAAGGGATACGTGCTAGATAAGCAAAACAAGCTGCAGCCACACTAGACTGCAGCTTGTTTATTCATCATTTCAAATGCTCGATGATCGTGCGGTAAGCAGTGACCGCCTCGTAATCATGAACATTAAATATCGTCGGATCAACTCCGGTTTTAACGATAACCGTGCGTTCCTTCTGGTTCACATAAATATGCTGCCCGTAAATGCCGCGCGCCATAAATTCAGTGCCGTTGCTGTCTTGAGGAACCCACCATTGGTATTGGTACCCAAAGAAATCATTAGCTGCCCCAGGTAGCAAATCCGCCCGGCCGTCGAGCGTAACCGATTGCTTGACCCAATCTTTAGATACGATTTGGCGGCCATTCCAATCTCCATTATGTAAATAAAGTCTTCCGAACTTGGCGTAATCCCGAAGTGTCACGTTAACGAACGTGAATGCTATCTCGGTGCCATGCAGATCGGTGTTCCAATAAGCATCGTGTTCCATGCCAAGCGGCTGCCATATTTTTTCTTCCAAATAAGCAGAGGCTTTCTTTCCGGTTGTTCTTTCAATTAGCATGCACAAAATTTGAGTATCAACGCTTTTATATTGGAAACGTCCAGGCGCCTCCAATCTTGTCAGTTTTTGTACGTATTCAGAAATGGGAACAGCCTTTTCGCCGAACACATCACTCAAGAAAGTGTGAATTTCCGCATCTTTGTCACTGTAATCTTCATTAAAGCGAACGCCGGAAGACATTTGCAGTATATCCTTAATACTCGCCCCGTCAAAGCCGCTTCCGATTAACTCCGGCAAATATAAGGTCACGGGATCATGAACATCGTTCATTGCCCCTTCATCAAACGCAATGCCGATTAATGCGGAAACTATCGATTTAGCCACGGACATAGACATCGCAGTCGAATGCTCATTATACCCGTTAAAATACTGCTCGGTCACAATCGTATCGTCTTTTATGACCAGAAACCCGGTGGCGAACACCTTTTGCAAATAATCCGAGACTTTGATGCTTCTGCCGTCGAATTCATAATTTATTTCGCTTAACGGCTGTTCGTTTTCTTGAAACAGAAATTTGTGTTCTGGGGCTTGAATATCGTTTTTGGGCATAATCTGGTTCATATTTCTAAAGCTCCACGCGATATGGTCTTCGTGCAGCATCGTTTCTAATTTGCTTAAATCGTAAAGTTGATTATGTACAGTATTCAAATTCATCGAAACCTCCAGTTGTGATAATAATTCCAATTTCCGATATTCTTCCATTGTACCGTACTATTAGAAGTATACAAAATAATGATTACTGAATACGATACAGATAAGCACCTGACACAGAAGCTGTTGGAATATACGTATGAGCCGACCCCTATCTTTGCATGCAATCTCTACGCCCCTTTATCTTTCTTGGGAGGTAACCAAGGTGAAGACAATAAATACGGAAAAGGTGTTCCAAAAAATTCAAAACAGTGATCAATAAGCGCGATATCTCCTTGATGGACAAGGAAAACTGTATCGCTACCTCTATCAGTACGCCGGCTTTATCGCTCACTATGATATTCATTGCTTTAAATCTGTTTATAAGGACGAGGGGTTCCTTAACTTTATACGACATTTTGAAGAATGCTATTATCTGTGTTACGGCGATCGAGGGGCATTCAATACAGAGCTGAAGAAATATGTGGCCGCACATGCGGAAAAGATACGCACCGAATTTGCGATTCGAGAGGAACAACTCTGGAAAAGTACGAGCAGGAAAAACATCAGTTACAGGAACAGCTCAATGCCTTAGGGAATCGATCTGAGATGGTTGATCGCGTAGTAAAGGAATTGCATGAAGATGCGTTTGTATTGATGAAAAAAATAAAGTACACATCCTTGGAAAAAGAAGAGTAACGAACCGCACGTCAACAAATATTAGACTCCCTAGAACTAATTAATTAGTTAGAAGAATACTTCGTGGTACCCTCAGAGTCAAAAAGTAATAAAGAGGCGCTAGCTGCCTTTCAAGAGAAAGTAGAATCACAAAGGGAAGTAGCAATAAAATGAATTCCTGGTTGGAGAAGCTTAGTGATGAACTCTGGGGACCTGTAGAGCATTCTCCTATACTGTACTTAAGCAGAGCAAAAGCCCACTATTCATCAATTGATGAATATTACCGGTTTAAAACCGGTTATATTCCTTTATACTTAGGGAAAAGCAAAAGCGTATTCTCACGGATACAAAACCATCACGATGGCTTTTATTCTGGCACTTATGGACTACGATTAAGAGAACGAAGGACTTAGCGATGTTAAATTTCGTATAACAAGCTCAAATCTAAGCGAACTTGCCCACGAAGATTTATACTCAATAGTGGGAGAAATAGAAAAAGGAGTTAACTCCAGTTAACGAAGTGAAAGAATTAAAAAACTTATATTGTTCAGCGCTAGTCAATAAGACTATTGAATTTCTAGCTCCAAGAGGGGGAGAGTTCTTTCGATGTCCGAGATTCCATTTGGATATATGATAGAGAATGGGAAAATGGTTAAGCATCCCTTTTAGTCACAAGACTGCAGCATGAATATACACAATATCAGGAGGGCTATGATATGGCTAAATCCAAAGTAGCAAAAAGACCAACAAGAGATGAGTTTGTGTTAGAAGAACTCGGAAATCAACTCACAGAGGCTTATCAAGAGGAATCAGAGATAGTTTTAACTGTTTGGGGATGGGAAGAGGCTGTTCGTGGCAAGATCGATCAGATGGACTCCAGGACAGGCAAAGTACACATCAAAAAGAGTGGTGGTATTACGAAAGTTCCTTTCATGGATATCATGCAAGTTAATTATCCGAGGGATTAACTTAATCAAATAACTATTTCATTAGAATTAGATATTAAATTGAGGAGTCTACATAATGCTAAGGGTCGACCTTGACCGGGAAGGACCTTTTAAACAGATTTTCAAAGTGCACTGACATCCACTTCGTTCTCATATTGGCCTACGATATTAAAGTTAGTGCCTTTGCCATATGTGGTTGGCGGTATAATGACACCCTCGTTTCTACATCCTCAACTGGAAGGTTTGCTTAACAGGCTGTCGATAATTTCGACCGCCTGTTAAGCAACGAATAACGATTGGGTGAGGCAAGGAATGTACACAAAAGAAAGGTATTCGAATTAACTTGAAGGCTGGCCTACACTATGATTCGGCAGCCTTCGTTGTTTGAGTTTAAGATGTTGATGCTCAAACAAACCTGCGCAATGGAAGCGGCTAAAGCTTCGGTCTCGCAAAACGTCCGACAATTTCCGTGGACTGCACCACATTCATAAAAGCGTCAGGGTCAGTTTGGACTACCGTTTTTCGGACGGCCGCCAATTCATAACGGGTGGTTACCGTCATAAGCGTGTAGTTTTCTTGCTCGCTGTACCCCCCCTCCGTATGGATGCACGTTATTCCATGGTGCAGCTTGCGCAGCTGACAAAGCATCTGATCTTTTTGCTTTGTTATGATGAAGCAGGTGACCTTGATATGCCCGACATGAATTATGTCGACCACTTTTCCCTTCACAAACGTAGATAACATGGAGTAAAGCGCCAGGTCCCAGCTCCGGAAAATGCCAAGTGTCAAAATCACTATGCCGTTCAAGAGGAACAAGAAGTTGCCCATCGGAACGTCCCATTTGCGCGTTACGATGGAGCCGAGGATATCGAACCCGCCTGTAGAGCCGCCGACCCGCAGCGAAAAGCCGATGCCCGCCGCCGAGATGATGCCGCCGAATACGGCGGCCAGAATAGGGTCTTTGGTTATCTGGATAACAGGAATCATAGCCATAAACCAAGTGGCGCTGACGACCGAGACGCAGCTAAGGACGATATATCTCCGTCCGACCGCCTTCCATCCCCAGAAGATGAGAGGGACATTAAGCAAAAAATATACGACGGAAATATTCCACCCGGTTATATAACCAATGATGGAAGCAACCCCCGTAACCCCACCGGATAAAAGCTGATGGGGAATCAGGAACAAATTGAGACCAGCCGCCACAAGCAGGGAGGAGAAGAGAATTACTCCAATCTCCTGCAATGGTTTGAGCACAGTTTTGATCGGTTTACTAATGAACGGTAAGTAATAATTTTGACTCATGATCCGGGCCTTCTTTTCTCATATTTTAGTCATAAAAAAATCTTATCGGTATAAATTATTATTTTTATCGTTATACCAGACAATGACAAATATTATAGCTAAAGAAGTGAATTAATGAGTTTTTTTGCCTCGTAAGGGCATTAGGAAAACAATTTATAGGTAGGGAATGAGCCGCTGTTGGAGCTCAGTGGGAACAGTAGCATTCACGTGAAACGATAGTTGAATAACAAACCATTAATGAGTAAACTGGTACCCATAGACTGGACAATTTGAAAAAAGGTGAGGATGCAAGCGTGTACTTTATTACACCTTAACAATGTGTCTTAAGATGAGGGAGTGACCTTGAACTTATACCATCACTTTACTGGAGGAATCTATCATGTTATCAACTTCCCGAACGACCAGTGACAGCCTAAAGATTACATCACCCAAAATCCCCAGACAGCTCGAACCCATCCTGCTGACGGACTGCGGAATAGAGGATGACGCTTGCTTTAGACAAGTCATCTTTCAGGACGAACAAATTTCATATCTCAATGCAAATAAAGCACTGTTCGACCAGACTGTGTTTCAAAATGTTACGCTTGAACATGTTTCACTAAAACATGTGGAACTGACCGACGTCGTGTTTAACCACTGTGATTTGTCCAATGCTGATTTTAGTGATGCTATTATTCACAGAGCTCAGTTTAACCACTGCAAAATACTCGGACTTGATCTTACAGCCGCAACGATTCGAAACACATCCTTTAACCACTGTACCGGAGATTACGCAGCCTTACGCTTTGCGAATATGAAGCAGGTGTCTTTCCGTTCCACCTCGCTACTCAAGTCGGATTTCTATCATTCTGAACTGTACAAAGTCGAATTTGATGAAGCAATCATCGATCAAGCTCAATTCTCTGGCACGAAATTAGCCGGAATTGACTTAAGCAGAGCGGATTTTCATAACCTGGGCTGTACGCTGGAGGATCTGAAGGGTTGTATTATATCTCCGGCTCAGGCAATTCTGTTTACGAAAATATTCGGGCTGGTTGTGAAAGAATAACTCCAAGTCTTTCAATCAATGTAAAGTCGGGAAAATTCTTGAACAATAACTATTGAAGAGATACAATATAAATAATCTTTTAGTTGAGGTGAAAAAGATGTCTTTCCGTATCGTTCGAAGTAACTAGTTTTCGGGCTGGGTAAAAACGCGTACCAGCTATCAAGGGGGCAGTCTGTCCTTTTGATTGTACTAAAACTAGAACTTTGAATGGTGTCGGCAAGTCATTATTAAAGCCAGGGCACTTAGCTATTTAACATGAAGAACCGTGAATTTATTCAAATGAAGGTTCCTTATAGTTAAATTGTGTGGACTCCTGGTTTTTTTATACTCATTTAAAAGATTGGGGTTTATCTAAAATGTTGAAAAAGTGTCTTTTGTACTTTAAATGGTGGATATTTCTATATACTTTTTTAGGTTTTACAATTCAATTTTTAAGCAGTTTAGGGATTGTTGTCTTCCAAAAAATATTAGATCAAGCTGTGAAAATCAACAGTTTAGGGGAAATATCAAATTTAATCATTATTTATGGGGTATTGTTAGGTGGAACGGTTATCTTCAATTATCTTGACGAATATCCTAGTACACATTTATCGAATAGTATAACAGAAAGATTAAAAATTATTGCATTATCCAAAATATCAAGAATTGATTATCAGGCGTATCAAGATATTGGTACTGGACAAATGATTAAGGTTATTGAAAATGGTGCATCAGCTGGGAATAGTATCATTTTCTCTTTTTTCCTTAGAACAGTACATGAGTTATTACCAACCATTCTGTTTAGCTTATTCTTTATTAGTTTTTATGACATAAGAATTATGTTGGTTATTGCAGTTGGATATGTCGTAATCTTTTTTGTAACGAATATGCTTTTGAAATATTTGTATAAAATTAAGTCAACAATCCTCAAAGAACAAGAAAATATGTCTAGATACTCAATACGTGGATTTATGGAATTGGTCGTTTTTAGAACAAATAAAAGATATGATAAAGAGATAAATAAACTGACCCAAACAGCAAGCAAAATAGTAAATAAAAGTTCTCAACTTAAGATGATACATGAATCTTTCTTTGCAATTTTCGAGCTGTTTATTACACTTATAAAAATAATTATATTGATTTACGGCATAAAAAGCATTCTAGCAGGTGAGACATCGATTGGGATTATGGTCGCATTATTTTTGTTTATTGACAAAATTTATACACCTATTGCAATTTTCAATATTTTATTTGTAGATTATAAGCTTAATAAAGTTGCGTATAAAAGATTTGAGAATTTTATTAATGCTCCAGAAGATAAAAATTTAGAATCTGGAGTAGCAGTTAATGAAATTAAAGGGAATATTGAATTTAGGAATGTATCCTTTCATTATGGAAAAGTTAGAACATTGAACAATTTATCATTTTCTATTGAGCAAGAAATGTCTGTCGCTTTTGTCGGATTAAGTGGGGGTGGAAAATCTACTATTATAAAGTTAATTGTAGGATTACTAAAAAAGAATGAAGGTAATATTTTATTGGATGGTACTGATATTGATGATATTAATTTGAATAGTTATTATGATCAGATCTCATATTTATCACAAGATACTCCTATTTTTGATACTACAATTAGGGGCAATGTTGATTTTGATCATACTATTTCAGACGAAGAAATCTATGATATCTTGGAAAAAGTTCATTTAAAGGAAAAAATATTAGAATTACCAGAAAAGTTAGATGCTTTGGTCGGCGAGAAAGGGGTAAAATTATCAGGAGGAGAAAGACAACGATTAGCATTTGCCAGAATTATTTTACAAAAACGAAATGTTTTAATACTTGATGAACCTGTGTCAGCACTTGATAATATTACTGAGAAAAGCATAATGGAAACCATTTTCAATGAATTCAAGGGCAAAACAATAATCATTATTGCACACAGACTAAATTTCATAAAAGATGTTGACAAGATAATTGTGGTGGGGAATGGTTCTGTCGTTGGTGATGGCAAATTTGATTATTTAATAGAACATTGTGACTCATTTAAAGAGTTATGGAGTAAAAAAGCCTTAATGAAATAAACAAAATCCGTATTAAAAATTGAACGCACCCATTCCGGGTGTGTTTTTTTTAACTATAATCATGCTTGACATTAGAAGGCTGGGAAGAAACTAACTACGCGCCAGGGGCAGCAAAAGCGACTCCTTCTCGGCACTCTACTCGAACTCAGTGTTTAGGTGTCACTTTTATGTATGAGTAAGTGTTATATAACTTATACAAGAAAAAAGCGGGGTGTGTCTAAGAGTTGGACTCGATAGAGGAACACATAAGGCGTGTTAAAGCTGGTGAGGTGGATTGTTTCGAGCTGATCGTCGAAACGTACAAAAAACAAATATACATATACTGTTGCCGAATGCTCGGCTGCAGGCAGGATGCCCAGGACGCTGTTCAAGACATATTCATCAAGGCATTCACTAAGATCCACTTGTATGAAGTAAAGGTATCGTTCTCATCTTGGCTATACAAGATTGCTTATCATCACTGTCTCAATATGCTACGTAAGAGACGCGTTCGTATACGGGTGAATCGGCTTATTAAACCGGCAGGGGTCGCCGAAAGTGCGGAGCAGACGCTGGAACGCCGATGGTTCAGTGAGCCGCTGGAATATGCCATAACCAAGCTGTCGGATGAAGAACGTAATCTACTGGTGCTAAGAGTATTTGAAGATAAACCGTTTACGGAGATTGCTCAAATTCTGGATAAGAATTCAAGTGCAGTGAAGAAAAAATATGCACGGATGAAACAGAAAGTAATGAAGCTGATTAAGGAGAAAGGGGGGGCCGAGCTATGCGAGATCCAGGACAGACGGACCAAGATCGAGGTCTGAGAAGCATGGAAATACACTCCGTTGATGAAGATGTAGACGTGACCCACGCCATCATGCAAAAGGTACGCCAAATCCACCAAATGAGACATGGGAGACAAGAGGGTAAGCGTCGGAGATCCATTCTCATCGCGACACTTTCTGCTATTTTTGTTCTTTCCTCCATTACTGTATACGCGAGCACATATTTGGTACAAATCAAAAACAAGGAAGGACAAATCATTCTATCTACGATGGAGCCGTGGAAATTCTCAGTCTCAGAATATAACCAAAAACGTAGAGAGGAGACAGAGGCGGAACTGAAGAAAAAGTTAAAACCGGGTGAGCAGGCTGTTTATTATATCAAGGATAAGCAAATGACTGCGGATGCCAAAGAGCACCCCCTGAATTATTGTTATCTCCCGATCCAGCACAAAGATTATGATGATCTTGCAAAAGATATTGAGGAAAAAGGTGCTCCCGAGATACAGAATCCTGCCTATGTCCCTGAAGGATATACATTTGATCATGGCAGAATTCAAATTACGAACGAGCCTGTATGGAATACACCGGAATATGAAAGTCTTTTGAATGAACTTAAGGAAAAGGCCGAGAAGTCTGAGGAGGAGCGTAAGCTGTTTTACAAAATCGTACCTTGGTCCCAGGTAGCCTCAACAGTGATCCAATACCGTAAAGGGGAGAGTCAATTGACTATGATTGCTTTCGCCAGATCTAAGGGTTCGACGGTAAAGGTTCCCTCAAAACAAGCAGTAAAACTGACAGTAAAGGGAACAGAAATGATCTTGTCTTCCTCTACTGGTCAAAGCCGCAGATTAACATGGCTTAGTGAGACCGAGGAAATATTATATGTGATCACCGACGACCCGAAGGATCCGTTGTCTAATGACGAGTTTGCTAAGATAGCCGCGGGCATGATCCGTGAATAAATAGATATTAATTTTGAATTATTTGTAACAAAGCGTCCCTTTTGTTGTTCGTAAGGTGTTATACGAAATGTAATTTAAATCAAAAGGCCTTACGCCGAAAGGAGCACGAAAGTTACATGATGAATAATAAGATGAAAGTCGCATTGTTTCTCGCTACAACGATGATGGTTGGATCAGCCAATGCATATGCAGCAAATACATCTGCAACACAAATGAAGCCCATAGCTGCCGCTTCAACCAAATCAGAGAACAAAACAGCCTCGATCGATGATCAAATTGACAAACTGACAAAAGGACTTAAACCGGGTCAAATGATCGCTTATTATGTTTCAGACAAAGAATATAACCAGCTTGATAAAATATTCTTTACAGGGAAAGGCTTCGTTCTTAATAAGTATAACGACTATTTAACCAAAGCCAAGGAAATGAAAGCACCGTCCCTTACGAAGCCTACTGCTCTGCCAAAAGGATATAAACTCAAGGAAGGGATTCTATATTTGAAGAGCCCAGATGAGACGTCTGCTTTGTACAAGGAATTGGAAAAAGAGCTGAAGGCCGAGGCAGCAGAAGGTGGGCAATCCGTATACTCCAAATCCGTAAAGGTTAGTGAATCGTTCAGCACCATCCTCAATTATGTGAAAGGCAAAGTGAAGGTTTCCGTAGTTGCCACCTACCTAAATCCTTCACAGCCGATTGGCGGGACACCTGTACCGTCTACGAATCCTAACCAGAAGACTGAAACCATTCAGATTCATGGTGTAGAATGTATATATACAACAGATTTGAAGGGAACAGACCATTTGGATTGGGTGGATGAGGAACAGCAAGTCCGCTACACCATTTGGGCTGAAAGCGCGAAATCGGATGTGCTCAGCTTCGCAAAAAAAATGCTGGCTGATTAATTGAGGAAGGGTTATACTTGGAATAATTTAAAGAAATGGTGGGATCAGTGTGATGATGAATATGTTCCAGACAATAGTTATCGGTTAATAATTAACTGAATAGCACATGAGCTAAGTAAGCAACTCACACTCAGTATAGAGAGGTGAATTTTGTCTTACCAATGTTCATGTATGTCTGATTGAACCATATTGATCATCATTGCTTCGTATAGATTGCTATTAGTAGACATCGGTCTATTTCTAGTTGTCTTGTACAAAAAGCCGTGAATGAACTATGTTCATTCACGGCTTTTTGTGCTGCGATCTCGAGATAAGTGATGAAGATTTAGAGGAGGAATTTAATTGTTAAACGTATTTGACGTTTCGGACGCGTTAGTGAATCATATCAGGACCCATTTTTCAGATGACATTGCTATAATTGCTTACTATGGTTCGTATGCTCAAGGAACAGCAACAAAACGGTCGGATTTAGACTTTTTCTTCATTCCAGCAACGTCTGATGGTTACCGTGCGAGCATTCAGTTTATTGTGAATGATATTAGTTTTGATTTTTGGCCTATTGGTTGGGAACGGGCTGAGAAAATGGCTCTAATGGAGGACTCAAAAACTACGATTATTGCGGACAGTCGTATACTGTACGTTCGATCAGATGAAGACCATGCTCGTTTTATGAAGCTGCGAGAGAAGATCAACGATATGCAAGATCCAAAGAATGGACAGCATCTCACAGAGAGAGCTGAAGCGCTGTTGCACGATGTCTATGTACACTTATATAAAATGAGACGGAATGAGGAGTCTGATAGTTTGACCTTATTCCGTATAGAAGCGTACGAAGTTTTAACGAAAGTACTTGAATGTCTTGCACTATTAAACCAGACTTTTTATACAAAGGGCTGGGGCAAAAACATGGATCAGATTATGCGACTTCCATTGAAACCAGCTCGTTTAGAAATGTTGATTGACGCAATCATGACAGCTAAGGTTGCTTCAAAAGTTCGACAAGCTTGTGAAGAGCTAGTATCGGATACTCTTGAATTGGTTTTGATTAAAAAGGAAACATACACCACTTCTCCTTCTTATCCGGACAGAATGTTGGGATATTACGAAGAGGTGAAAGGGGTACTAGATAAGGTTGTAACAGCATGTGAAAAAAACGATTATTCAACAGCCTTTTACGGGGCTATTGGTGTACAGGATCAAATTGCTCACTTCCTTTATTTCGCTGAAAAGGGGCATTGGCCAAGCCCATTAGATCACACTATGGTCTATCTGGATTTATATAAAGAGCTTGGGTTTCCCAACCTAATCAATCTTCTTAACCCTGATGACTTAACACCACTTCAAACAGCAATAGAAAATTTAGACAAACTTTTAGAATGCCATCTCAAAAACCATGAAGTCAAAGTAAACCGATTTGCATCTCTTGAAGAATTCAAAGCTTTTCTGATAATAAAACAGACCAGCTGATCTAAGGAGTAATTGTTAATTATATACTTTAAAGGGATTTTGAAATATGATGTAACTACTTAGGTACGTGACCTAAAGCTTTGGTTCTTGAGGGCTTCCGAGTCTGGAGTATATGTGAACATTTCGAAGAGTAAGGAGAATCTCATTAACTGTGAAACCATATCTAACACTAAAAGAAAAGGGTGCAGTCTTAATGATAAAAAAATTCTGTTTACTTCTCTTATTGTTTTCTACTATTTTGGTCAGCTGTTCTAATCAAAAAGAAGAGATTTCTGAACATCAAACTCCAAGTGGTCCCTCTATCGCTTTAAAGATAGCTGTATTAGGAACTAATCAAATGCCATCAATTGATAATGTAAATTACGTGAATATTAATCTTCAAGATTTAGCTGAAGACGAAAATCAACATTTCGATGGATTAATAATCTCTAAAGAATATCTTGAAGAAGTAGCAAAAAAAGAGTATAAAGATTTTTTAAAAAATATAAAATATCCTGTATTCTTCTTGGGAACAGAAAATATATTAGCATCTGTGTTTCATGAAGAGAATCTTACCTTAGAGCATATAAACCTAGATGGCCGAGGACCTTATGCATCTGGATTTGTCAGTACTGAAGATGGGGGGTATTACGATCATTCTTTATATTTGCCTAATAATCCAACTCACGATGACAAGAATATAAATATGATCGTGCGAATCTGCAATATCATACAACAACATAAAGAGGGTATAAATAAATAGAAAACAATACTTTTGTGTATATTTTCCATATGTTTCGGGGGAGAAAGTATGAAAAAAGGAAATATTATTTTATTAAACGGAGTTTCAAGCTCCGGTAAGACAACATTAGCAAAAGAATTATTAAAGAAGCTGCCTGATTATTTCCATTATAGTATTGACGATTTCGACATTGTTATTGATCATATGGAAGATAGAGAAAATAATCGATTGATTCCTGTTGAAACAGAGTATTTTTTCCATCGAACAATTGCTATGTTTTCTGATAAAGGAGTTAACCTTATCGTTGATCATGTTATTTATGACCAGTTTACAAGAGCGGATTGTGTAAAATGCCTATCAGGATATCCGCTGCTATTGATTGGTGTTCATTGTCCGGTAGAAGAGCTTAAACGCAGAGAAAAAGAAAGAGGAGACCGAAGAATAGGGCAAGCCCAAGAACAACTAGAGTTTGTACACAAGGAAGAGGTTTATGACATAGAGGTCGATACATTTATAGATGGCTTAGAAAACTGTATAGAAAAGATCGTTCAGAAGGTACAAGAAGATCATTAGTGTGATTATGATCAACTTCAACTTTCTAAAAAATATTGGCAGGTGTCGACATGAGTGATAGGTCATGGAAGATTTTTATAACCTTTGTTGCTTTGATTGTTCTGAGTGCTCTCGTGTTTTCAGCGATCCAATCCAGGACCTCATTTAAGGCGCTAGTCCTCGATCAGATGGGTGAATCGCAAGAAATTCGTTCGATCCATTTGATGAAAGAATTCCACGAACTCGACGATCTAGGAATCAAAATTACGGACAGAAAGACGATAAACATGATCATGAATGTTTTTGCTGATATCAAATTAAGGGTCAGCGATAGCGATTCTCCAATAGGAGAAGCCAGTTATCGGATGTATATTCATCCCAAAAACGGCCCTACGTTTTCAGTGTTGTTCAACGATCAAAACCTCATGAGAATAGACAATAGTATCAGTATACATAAGAAATACTCCTGGACTTACGAGGTCGTAAATGATTTCGATCTTGCAATTATTCAAGACATATATAAATAATAAGCGGTATAGCTGTATTATGCTGGAACTTTGGTGTACTTGCATCTGATAGAAGCCTAATATTATCATCGAATCGAGACCGCATTTATAGTCGGCATATATGTGGTCTGGATCTATAATTACAAAATTAAAAAATAATGTTTACCCCTGAAATGGTTTATTATATTATAATCGTATCAAATGCGATGAAGAGACGAGTAAATAAATGAATTCTTTCACAGAGAGCTCCGGCAGTTGAAAAGGAGTAAAGGGTTCCTTATTGAATAAAGCCTCAGAGCAGCACATCGGAACTTTATTAGAAAGGGATGGTGTGACAGGAGCTCCTGTTACAGAGCTAGAGTATATGCATTCACTGTAATGCTGTACTTGATGAGGCTAATGTGGCGACATATTGGCAAATCTGGGGTGGTACCACGAGTTTAGTAATCTCGTCCCTAAGACTACGGTCTTGGGGGTGGGATTTTTTTATTGTTTGGTAAGGAGATCGCAGCACATATGTAAGAAACGTACACCAATTCAGACTATTTGAATAGTTATCTAGAAGAAGCTCATTGCATGCCTTGTCCGTACTCGGATGATGGTTGATGCACGGAATTATAATGTCATCACGAAAGGATTTGAATAACTAATGTCAGAAAAACTTAAAGTTGGTATTGTCGGTGGAACAGGTATGGTTGGTCAGCGCCTAGTTCAATTGCTGGATGAGCATCCCTGGTTTAAAGTAACGGTCATTGCAGCAAGTAGCAGTTCGGCAGGCAAAGCATATGAAGAATCCGTGCAAGGTAGATGGAAGCTGTCTAGCCCAATTCCTGAAAAAGTGAAAAGTATCGTCGTTCAGGATGCTTCGAAAGTAGCGGAGGTTGCCGCTCAGGTCGATTTTATTTTTTGCGCTGTTGATATGAAAAAGAATGAAATTCAAGCATTAGAAGAGGCTTACGCAAAAACGGGTACACCCGTTATTTCCAATAATTCAGCTCATCGCTGGACACCTGACGTTCCGATGGTTATTCCGGAAATTAATCCAGGGCATATTGAAGTGATTGCTGCACAGAGAAAGCGGCTGGGAACTTCGACTGGGTTTATTGCTGTTAAACCCAACTGTTCCATTCAGAGCTATGTACCGGCACTTCATGCATTACTCGATTACAAACCAACAAATGTGGTTGCATCGACGTATCAGGCGATATCTGGAGCCGGCAAGAACTTTACGGATTGGCCAGATATGTTAGATAATGTAATCCCGTATATTGGCGGTGAGGAAGAGAAAAGCGAGCAGGAGCCGCTGCGTATATGGGGCAGCGTTGTAGATGGCGAAATTATAAAAGCAAATTCACCATTAATTACTACGCAGTGTATTCGCGTTCCCGTAACGGATGGACATTTAGCTACTGTATTTGTATCGTTCGAGAACAAACCTTCGAAAGAAGAAATTATAGATCGTTGGCTGCAATTCAAAGGACGACCGCAGGAGCTTGATCTGCCAAGTGCACCAAAGCAGTTCATAACGTATTTTGAAGAAGAGAACAGACCACAGACGAAACTGGATCGTGACATTGAGCGCGGTATGGGAGTCTCGGTGGGAAGATTGCGCGAGGATTCGATATACGATTATAAATTTGTAGGACTATCGCATAATACTTTACGTGGCGCAGCAGGCGGTGCCGTCCTAATTGCTGAATTGCTTAAAGCTGAAGGGTACATTCAATCCAAATAAAAAATACGCAAGTTTGTCTGAAGGCGACTGCTCGAAGCTGTCGCCTTTTTTGGCATTTTTCCATTCTCTCCATCACGATATGAATATCGCCTCGCTCCATTTAGCTGAAAAACCCAGCTTTGTATGTTCATAACATTGACTCTATTCATACTTATCGTTAATATTACCTCTGTGCTTCAATGCGAAAAAGCCAAAAAGCTTAAAAGTAAAAAAGTACAGGGATATGAATCTTATTCCGCTATAACAATGTATAAGGAGTCCTATCATCATGGATCGACAGCTTAGTTTCTCAAAAAGCATCATTCTCATCGTTTTTATTCTGGCACTTCTGTTTATATCGATCTTTCTTTTAAAAGCAGAACCGCATCTCCCGCTTCTCGCAACAACGGTTGGCACAGCCACCTTATTGCGCTTATTCGGATTTTCTTGGAAGAAACTCGAATCCGCCATCATTCAAGGCATTCAAACGGCCATTATGCCGATTCTCATCCTCTCGCTCATTGGTATTCTAATCGCCGTATGGATGATGAGCGGTACGGTCCCGACGATTTTATACTATGGTCTGGATTATATTAAACCGCATTATTTTGCAGTGAGCGCGTTATATGTCACCATCGTCGTCTCGATGTTCACCGGAAGCTCGTTCACGACAGTCAGCACGGTTGGCGTCGCCTTCATGGGGATTGCGTTAACAACGGGTATTTCTCCAACGCTGGCTGCTGGAGCGATCATCTGTGGGGCTTGTTTTGGTGATAAAATGTCGCCATTATCCGATACGACGAATTTTGCTCCCGCGGTGGCTGGCGTATCTATATTCACACATATTCGCAACATGGTATACACAACACTGCCGGCTCTTATCGTAACAACTGTCTTTTTCCTGCTCGCGCCAAAGACAAATACCATCGATTTATCATCGATAGAACAAATCAAGCTTGCATTGCATGACGGATTCCATATTCACTGGTTAACGCTGCTATCACCGCTTGCTGTTATTGCTTGCTCCATCAAGCGGATTCCGATTCTTCCGACACTAGTCGTCGGTATTGTCACCGGACTTCTAGTGACCGCCTTGATTCAGCAACAGACGGCAATTGATGTCTGGTTCAGTGTGATGCAGAGTGGCTACAAGAGCACGATCGCTAACGAAACGGTCGCTTCCATCGTTAACCGCGGTGGATTGCAATCTATGATGTGGTCCGTATCTCTGATCTTAATTGCTTTATCATTAGGAGGATTGTTACAGCATTGCGGCGTCATCGAAGCCTTCTTCCGTAAAGTCATTCAACCACTGAAGCGCAACAGCAGCATTGTTCTCATGACAGGTGCATCATCTATTGCGGTAAACGGTATGACCGGCGAGCAATATCTCTCTATCCTTTTGCCGGGACAAATGTTCAAGGATGAATACACCCGCAGAGATATTCCAGCGAAGACGCTGTCCCGTACACTGGAAGATTGCGGGACGCTCGTTAACCCTTTGATTCCATGGGGCGTCAGTGGTGCTTTCTTCGCAGCTACACTTGGTGTTCCGGTTATCGAATATGCACCCTATGCAATCTTCTTGTGGTTAAGCCCACTGTTCACGTTTGCCTATGCCTTAATACCGAAATTGCAGAAGAACTCACTTGGTAAGGATAAAGTGATTTCAGGATAATTACTACAGCCATCGGTCTTGCCTCCAAATATTTAGGAGACAAGACCTTTTTAATGTTGGCCGCCACTATAACGACACATTCGAGCATCATGATAGATTTTCATCCAAATCTCTGATGAAAAACCATCAGCTGCGATTCACAAAACAGGAATTTCATCGCAACTTACTAAATATCCTTAAACTTTGTCTTATGTAGTGTTGACAATCCAAAATAGGGGTATTACACTACACCCTGATTCTTTATACTAAAATGAAAAAAATTCCATGTTGATAAGGGCAGGGAATATGTTTCGAGAATTAACGCCAACAGAGTTGAAAGTAATCTTGAGTTCGATAAATAGGGAACAGCATTTTCTGTACTATTCATATCTTACATTCCGTAAGCAAAATACGGTGCATTACGGACAGTATACAGACCAGGGCGAGTTGCTAGGAGTAATGGCTTTTTTAAGGGGGCTTCCCTTTTATGCTTTTTCTGTCTTTCCCGTCCAAAAGTCATTTTGTCTCCGGTCAATGCTATCATTCATGAAAGAACAACTTCATTTACCTAACGATGCCATCGGTAACTTTATTATTAATGAAGAAGAAATGGCAGTTCTCGCTTCTCAGCTTGAGCTTCTCAAGTCTCCGAAAAAACTGCTTCTTATGAAGCATATCCATGAGGAAGCGTTACCACCAGTCGATAAATGCGTCTTATACTTGGGACCGCCTTATTTTGACCTTATTGAGTCGAAAATGGCCGAACTACATACAATGGCTTTTACAAGAGAAGAACTACGGCACCCGTTCTATGGTGTAATGGAACAACGGGAGCTGGTTGCGGTAGGAGGATACCACGTTTATAGTGAGGATTACGTTGAACTGGGGAATATCGGAACTGACGTCGCATGGAGAAGACAAGGCTACGGAAAAAAGGTCTGTGCAGAGTTAACTCGCACGGGGAGATTGGTTACACCAAACGTATACCTGAATGTCCTAGAGGAGAATGTAGGTGCAATTCGTCTATATCAGTCGATTGGTTATGAACTCGTTTGCAAACAGTATATGGTTGAATTTGTTATTGGCAGTTAACAAAAATCCTTAGGGTATGAAGAACGTTATGCGTAATTACTGCAAGACATTTTTCTAAAGAGATAAATATTATCTTCTAAAACGACTTTGACTTGGGGGCTGAACATGGAGTTATTTGTAGTTGGTGATGTGCACGGTTGCTTTCATACTTTTAATAAATTGATTGATGATCATTGGAATAGAGATAAGCAAGTGTTAGTGCAACTAGGAGATTTATTGGATCGGGGAAACTTCTCACCTGAGACCATTTTATATGCTATCGAATTACAAAAAAGCAATCCCGATAAAGTAAAATTCCTTAAAGGAAATCATGAGTTTGAAGTTATCCAACATCTAAATGAAGGAAACGAAAATTGGTTTAGACAATGCGGGCAAGAGACAATAAAGCAATTTGAAAGAAAATCATTAGATTTGATTAATTATATTTCTTGGATGGAATCACTGCCACTATATTTTGAAACGGATAATGTTTTTATTAGTCATGCGGGTATTTCTTTAACTGCAGAAAACCCAATGGAAGAATCACATCCAGAAAGTGTTTTGTGGACTAGGGGGCAGCTAAAAAATCTTGGTAAATTGCAGATTATCGGACATACCCCTTGTAAATCAGGTAGGGCAGAATTGGATAAGAAAAGTAATACATTGAATATAGATACTGGAGCATATCGGCATGTAGGACTATCAGCCGTAAAAGTTAATGGTGAAGGTAAAATAAAGGAAATAGTATTTGTACCAACGGTATCAAAAGATGTAACAGCTTGAAAGGACAAAAATAACCATACATCTTCTCGATGAGATCGGAAATATCAGATGACAAAATAAAAATTCAGATAAAAATACACTACGCAAAAGAAAATGGACTATTTGCGTAGTGTCTCAGACACAATAAACATCAGTTATGAAAGTATTTTGTCCCTTTTATTAGAATGCTTTTACGAAAACATCATATCTGGTATATTGCCCATTTGCATACACATCGATTACAGCTTGTCCAGGTTTTAATCCTTTGACTGAACTTGGTAGTTGCACAGTGATTGCTCCCATTGCATTATTTACTACAAAGACAGTACCTTGAAAATGATGACTTTCTCCGGGGCGAAGGATCAAACTTAGGTTTGCGTAAGGAGAGACAGAATCTGTATTGGCAGGAGAAGCACTCACACCCACACTTCCAAATAGCATAGATACTCCTACTAGGGCGCCTATAGTTAAAGATTTGATATTCATAGTTTATTCCCTCCTTAAATTTGGTATAAACTAACAATAACATATTAAGGATTCCATATCTCGGGTATTTTGTATCGTTTTACCCTTGAATTAATTGTTGACATCTGGGGTAATATGTCTGAAAAGCAAATTGGTTTAAAATAGTGAAGGAGTAAAATTATTGACAGACCCAATTAAAAACAGCGAATTATTCCATAGAATAATTCGCTGCTAGGATTATTAATATTCTGCACCGTGATTAAACAGTTTAATAATTGGTTCATTGTAAGAAGTTTCTGCTTCTATTGGATTACTGTTCACTACTCCCAACAAAATAACTGCTAAAATTAAGGCTTTCTTCATTTTCCATCTCTCCCTTAAATATTTTATTGAGTATGTTTGAATACTCGGTTAATTGAGGGACTGATGCGTAAGTTTTAAGTATCTCAAATAATGCAACAGACTTTTTAAAATACTTATCGTTATTTAGTTTATCAGAAGCTACCAAACTATGTATAGTGTAATCTAGTGCATAAGAATAATTTTTATTTAAATAATTGTATAGAGCCAACATATATTGAAGGGATAAGTACTTAGATGCAATAACTTGTTCTTTGTAAAAACTATAGTCGCGAACATGGCGCATCAATAATGAGAGTTCATTATCGATATTAAAGTGATGTACAATTGCTGACTCAAGAATCGTAATAAGTCCCGATAAAACCTGATCAGAGTTGTTTTCAAGATAATCAATGTATTCTGACATTTTGTATTTGTTTCCAGTTAGGATTTCTAATGTTAATGAGTTTGCTTTTGAGAAAAAATGAAAGTCTTCAATAACTATCTTTGCAGACTCTGTTGAATCATCAAGCCAACTCAAATCAGCATAATACGAGACACATTCGATTGATTTTGAATATTCCTTTAATTTTTGATGTGCCAATCCTTTCATTAGATAACTATAACCAAAGTAATATGAAATATGTCTATTCAATCTTCTGTTAGTTTTTATCAATTGCGATTGTTCAAGTCGGATATCTTTTACTGAATCTAGCAGTGTGGTAGACAATGAGATTACCCTCTCCCAATTCTCGAAGGAGTATGCCATCTTAATCATACTGACAAGACTGTCTATCTCTATAGGTTCAATTGAAATATCATTTTCCAGCAAAGACAATTCCTCCTTTCCGTTACAATTATTTACTTTTATCTATTATAATCGAATAATTTACACATGGTCAATAAGACTTTGATAATTATGGTGAATTTTTGAGAGAAGGTTGGATTCGGGAATCTAATTCCTGAAGAAGTGATTTTTGATGAATTGAAATTAAGAAAGAAGAAGTCCTGAAGCAGCGGGCCTTCAGGACTTGATGGAATTTATCTTTTTGATTGAAAATGTCAAATATATAGGGTTATTGGGAGTGGGTTCTTAATGAATAAAGTATATCTCTAAAGCTGGAGTCAATGTGGGTGAGCCCGTCGTGCACCGTCTTGGTGAACTGTTCCTGACTTAAACTATCTTTACCTTCCAGGTGAGTCTTAATCACTTTAACCAAGCCTGCTTTATAAACAGCAATATCTTTAAGGGCCTTATTACTTTCTTTTTTAATGTTCTTTTTGCTAGCTGAACATTCTTTCTTAGCTTTACTCAGTAGCTTTTTGTCCTGGTCTTTATCTGCTTTTGCTTTGGCTAAAACGTCCTTGCTTGGTTTACTTTTCGCAACGGTCTTATATTTAGCCACGGAAGCTTTTGATTTGGAAGTAAGCTTCTGCACGTCTGGACACACTACTTTATTCATTTTCTTTTGTGCCGCCCGAACTTCTTTGACACTGTCTTTATAAGACTCGAAATATAATTTCTCTACATATGACGTAGATACTGACGCTGCAAATGCTTGGGAGGGCAGTAACATTACTAGCATTAGAAGTATTGCAATAGTCTTTTTCATGTTGTATCTCCTTGTTTTGTAGATGTGCTTTTATCATAAGGTAGATTATGGGATAAAACAATACTTGTTACGCATAAATGAAAAAATGACTAGCCACCCTTCATTGAAGAATTTTTATACGATTTAATTCATTTACTATTGCTTTTTTCTTAGTAGATCTTCATTTAATAAACAACCATTAAGGAGCGGTTTGGTCGCATGGCGAAAGAACCATTGATTCACCTATTTGATTGGTCGCCGCATGTGTACGTAGATCCTTTCCATACGCACGACCATTTGGAAATCGGCTACTGCTTGTCGGGGAGCGGAACGTTTTATTTCGGAGATAAGACGTTTCCCGTTCAACAGGGCGACGTATTTGTCGTCAATCATTTGGAACGGCATGCCGCCGCATCGAATGCGGACAACCCTAGCCGGTATTTATTTTTATATTTTGATCCGACCCTTATCGAACAGGCGGACCAGGAGCTGCTGCTTCCGTTTGTCTATTTGCCGACGAAATTCCAGAACCGGATTCCTAGCGGACTAAAGGCAGCCCGGAAAATCGGGGAGCTGTTTCTAGAGCTTGCAGATGAACATGAGAATAAACAGCCAGGCTATCGGGGGATGATGCGGGGCAAAATTTTGCAAATATGCGTCCAGTTGCTCCGCCATTACGTCGAAGAAACCCCGTCCGCCGACTGGAATCGCACGTTGACGTCGTATTACCGGATCAAGCCTGCGCTTGACTATATTAACGAGCGTTTTCGGGAACCGTTATCGCTAGAAGATGTCGCAGAAAGGTTAGCATTGAGCCCCTCCCGGGCGAGACATCTGTTTCAAGAGAAGCTCGGCACCGGGTTTAAGCAATATTTGCTCCAACTACGAGTGAACGAAGCAAAAAAGCTGCTGGCGAGCTCCGATCTGCCGATTGCGGACGTGATGTACGCGGCGGGCTTTCAAAGCCCTGGGCCGTTTTACCGCGCGTTTAAGCAGATCGTTGGCGCCGCTCCACTCGATTATCGAGAGCAAGCCGCAAAGTTAGCCCTTTTTGAGAAAATATCGGGTGAAAACAAGACGACGCGAGAAGCTCTCCCTCGTTAGAATGAAGAAGTAAACCATTCATTCAGTTATGATGATGAAGATCGGGGGATAAGCTTATGTCAAGTTGGGGATGGCAAGTGCTGCAAAATTTGGTGCAAGCGGAAATCAAGCAGCGTACGGAAGAGGGCTGCGAGGTCGAAGGGTTTCAACAGAAGCTGGAAGACGCGGGACAGGATGCTGGCAAGTTGACGGCTGTTTACGAAGAGTTGACAGCGCTTCCGATTGCGGCTAACTTCCCGTATTATGAACCGAACGGGCTGGAGGAGATTCGTGCGGCGAGACCGGAAGGTCCTCGCAATATGAATGTGGACTGGACAGAGGAGCAGTGGCGGAACAAATTTCATGGTGCATGGCTCGGCAGAAGTGTTGGTTGCGCGCTCGGCAAACCGCTGGAAAGCTGGTCGTTCATGAACGGTACAAACGAAAATCCGGGCTGGAAAAACGTCCAGCTGTGGTTCGAAGGAGCGGACGCTTGGCCAATTAAGAACTATACGCCAGGACAATCGCGGGCACAGGAAAAACATGGAATCGAATTGGCCAATTATGCACGGCAAAGCGAGCTAGAGCGCATTCAGTATATGGAAACCGATGACGATATTCGATATACCGTTCTGAGTCTTCTGATGCTTGAGGAGAAGGGGCTGGCTTGGGACTCGTGGGACACTGGATTGATGTGGCTCAAGCATTTGCCGTTCGGCAAAGTATTTACCGCCGAGGCGCAATCGTATGCGAATTTTTCGGCGCTGGCGAACCAGTACGGCTGGAACCGCGGTGAGGATTCCGAAGCGCAGAAAGATTGGGTGCGGACTCACTTGAACCCGTACCGAGAATGGATTGGAGCGCAAATTCGCGTTGACGGATTGGCCTACGGAGCGGCAGGAAGGCCTGAGATCGCAGCAGAGTTAGCTTGGCGCGACGCTTCGTTCTCGCATGTGAAGAACGGTATTTATGGCGCCATGTTCGTATCGGCCATGATTGCTGCGGCGTTTGCAGAAAATGATCCGGAGCGTATTGTCGAGATCGGTTTAAGCGAAATTCCGCGTCATTGCCGGTTATCTAGCGATATTCGATTAGCCGTCAGCATCGCGAATGAAGCGACGAGCCAGCTGGAGCTTGTTGACCGGATTTGGGAATCGTTCAAGCACTACCATCCGGTGCACACGAATAACAACGCCGCGTTGTGTGCGGCTGCGCTCGTATTCGCCCGAGGCGATTTCGAGACGGCGATCACGACCGCCGTACTCGGAGGCTGGGATACGGATTGCAACGGGGCAACCGTCGGTTCGATCATGGGCGCCATCGATGGGGCGAAGCAGCTGCCGGAAAACTGGACTTCCAAATTAAATGACACGATGTATTCGGAAATTAACGGCTTTCATCCGATCGCTATATCCGAGTGCGCGCGGCGCAGCTACGAGGTGTACCGTAAACTACACGGCTAATTCGAACAAAATCAATGCTTACAGGAAAATCCGTTGGAGATCAACTCCAACGGTTTTCTGCATTTTAACTTAAAAAAAGTAAAGAAAACGAAAGTGTATGTCAATGAATTGAAATTGTTTCCATTTGGTACGGATATTACAATCTTAGTTGTAGACATGGAGTGACAATTCTTTAGTTGGTGATGAGGGAGGAGCGATGTCATGGATCAAGCCCATCAACTCATTCGAAAACCAAGGTGGGTGGTTGCGGGCGTATTTCTGCTTGTACTTACGATCTTCACTTCTGCCGCATGGGCGAAAGAGAAGGGGGATGCCAAAGATGAGGATGACTATATTGCAAAAATCAATGACGTTCCCATTAGCCTCTCCGAGTTTGAACGAGCGGTTCGAAGGAATAAGTCAAGCGTCCTTCATTATTTTCAAGAAAAGTATAACGTAGAGCAGACACCCGAATTCTGGACCACGTCGTTTCAAGGAGAAATTCCTGCAGCGATGTTGAAGAAGCAAGCATTAGACGACAGCGTGCGCATTAAGCTCAGACAACTGATTGCCAAAGAACAAAACGTTGTCCAAGACATTAGCTATGAAGGATTCTTGCAGCAATTACAGCAAGAGAATGAACGAAGGAAACAAGCTATCCAAAATCATGAGGTCGTCTACGGACCTGCACAATATCAAGAAGAAGCCTATTTTGAATACAGGATGACAAATGAAACGATTACCGTAAAGCAGAAGATGAGCGCATCCAAGGTCAATGAAGACTCTGTGAAGCAGTTCTATGATCTGCATAAAGACGAGCGATACGTGACATCCGGTTACGTGAAGGTACAGCGCATTTCGATTCCTTTTTTAGATGCGAAACAACACGTGGATACGTTCAAGAAAGAACAAGCCCAGATCGAATTAGAGAAAGTACGACAAGATTTGGCTGCGGGAGCTTCTTTTGCAGATCTTGCGCAAGCCTATATGACAACGGATCAAGAGATGGAGCTGACCTATCACCTCGGGAACGACCGGCAGAATGCAAGAAGCCCGTTGGCTCAGGCAGCGGCAAAGCTCTCAATTAACGGAATTAGCGGCATGATTGAAGAACATGGCAGTCTTCATGTCATAAAGTGTATCGAGAAAATTGATCCGGGCTCCGCATATATACCTTTGGAGGAAATTCGAGAACAGGTACGCCAAGATATGATCGATGACCAGTATGAATCATATGTCAGCAAGAGGTTGTTAGAGGTGACAATCGTACGGAACGAATCCCAGTATCAATCCTATCCCATGCCACGCTAAACCTATGTTTTCCTCACTTTTGTAAGCGTTTCAATGAAATATCGTTTAAGCTTTTACATACATCAAAAAAGAGGAAGGAAGAAGACTTATGTTCAAAGGAACAGCCCAGAAAATTATTAGTCTGGCCGTTGCGGTGCTTATGTTCTCTAGCGTTGCAGCGGTGTCTCCGACAAAGGTGATGGCAGAAGCGGGAAATACGTACTATGTTGATAACTTCAGCGGAGATGACAATCATGGGGGGACAGATCAAAGCGCAGCATGGAAAACGTTAGCTAAAGTAAATGCAACTACCTTTGCGCCCGGAGACAAAATCTTGTTCAAAGCAGGCGGTTCTTGGCAAGGACAGCTATGGCCGAAAGGCTCGGGTTCAGACGGCAGCCCCATCGTCATCGATATGTATGGAACGGGGAATAAGCCGCTCATTGCTGGCGTGACGTCAGAATTATCGACTGTTTTCCTTAAAAATCAGGAATATTGGGAAATCCAAAATTTAGAGGTCACCAACCCTTCTTCCGAGCCTTTTACAAGAGATTGGAAAGGAGCGCGGGGGGAACGGCGCGGCGTCTACATACTAAATGAAGAGAGCGGGATATTGAACCATATTTATATCAAAAACTTAAACGTTCATGATGTAGATGGCGTATATACAACGCGCTCTGGCGGAATCATCTTCGATTCGGTCGGCTCCATCGTGCCGAGTGCGTTTCACGATATCCTCATTGATGGAAATACATTAACCGATGTTGATGCATACGGAATCTATATCAGCTCCAATTGCATCATACGTTATGGCATGGGCGATCTATGGGAATGGGTTCCGAAGCCTTATGGCCCGTGGACGCCATCAACAGGCGTGAAGATCTCTAATAATACGATCGTTAGAGCCGCAACGGGCGGGATTGCTTGGAACGTGACAGACGGTGCCGTGGTTGAGCGGAATACCGTCCAAGAGGCTACCTATCTCGCGACTAATGCATCCATCTGGTGGGCGTATGCCGACAACAACGTCGTTCAATTTAATGAGTCTTTTGCTAGTCGCAATGGTTCAGAAGACAGAACTGGCTTCGATGTGGATGCGGGAAATCTCGGGTCACTCGTGCAATACAACTACAGTCACGACAATGCAGGCGGTTTTATGCTCTATGTGAATGATACCTACAATACGATCAATACCATTGTCAGATATAATATTAGCCAGAACGATAAAGGCCGTATCTTCCGTTACAGCGGCTCGATTGATACGGTTATGAACTACAATAACACGATTTATGTAGGAGCTGCTTCCGGCAATCCTGTCATGAGTGATTATTTCACCAAATCTTCTGGCAGTCCCAAAAATATTAAAAACTACAATAATATCTACTACAGTGTTGGAGACCGCGGATGGACGTTGACGGGTCAGACCTTCGATAATAATGCATACTTTGGCGGGAAAACCTTAGTGAGTTCGGATGCTCACAAAATAACGGCCAATCCGAAGTTGTTGAATCCAGGCAGCGGCGGAGTTGGCATGAATACGGTGGACGGCTATCAATTACAAGGTGACTCTCCGCTCATTGGTGCAGGAGTTCCGATTGCAGACAATGGCGGACGCGACTACTTCGGCAATACATTATATAACGGGGATCCTGATATTGGCGCATTCGAATATCAAGGCGACGTACCGCCAGCCACGAATAAACCGCCAATCGTATTCACACCGGCACCGATTACGCCATTGCCGAAACCACCCGGACCTGCCGTGGGCAATCTGACGCCGTTAGCGACAGCAAGTGCGTCCATAGCTACCTTATCGGGCAGTTCGATCAAATGGCTGAATGACGGCTTGTATGATAAAGCGTGGTCTAGTGTGGATAAAGGAGTTACGTTCCCGAATTACATTGCGCTAGATTTTGGTGCGAGAACCGTGACCGTGAACAATATGAAGGTCGTAACCCGCTTCGGAACAGGTCAAGGGGTAACGAGCCTGGATATCGAAGCTTACGACGGCACGTCATGGGTCCCAGTGCAGACAGGCGTGCAATGGGTTTGGCAATCGAATGACCAAACGAATGAGACTAAAAGCGTAGACTTTACGGCAACGACGGCAAGCAAATTCCGGTTAAAGATCAACGGAGCGAACCTGAAATGGGGCAACTTCGCGATCAATGAATTGGAACTTTATAATCTCAACCCATAATAGAAGAGGATCGAAGATGAAAGAGACGGATGAGAAATCATCGGTCTCCTTTTTTCGGTAAAAAGGGATTATACTTAATGTTGAACTTTGTCAAAAAATGGAGGTGTCGCATGAAACTGCAGGCTACGGGGAAGGCCAAATGGTTAGTCTATCAGAAAATCGTCATCGTATTTATCGCATTCCTTGTCCCTCTCATTTCGATGAACATTTGGGTGAATTACAAGGGAATGTCCTTTATGAAGAATGCAATCTTGGATTCATCGCTGGCGGGCGCGTCATTCTATTCGAAGCAACTCGACAAAGAGATGTATTTCATTCGCAATCTACAATTGCAATTTTTGGGTGATAAAGATTTGCAGAAGCTTAGCTTTCAAGGCGGCAGGTTAGGGCGTTATGAAGAGGTTGAACTCATCAATCAGATTAGCGACCGGTTAAGCACGCTCCTATCGTCCAGTGATTATGTAGTCAATGGTGGGGTCTATGTCGAGGCCATCGGCAAAACCATCAGCAGCATGACAGGGGTAACGAATACGCCGAATGATGAATATAAGCGAATAGATTCGCTACTGAAGACGAAACCAAAGCCGTCTTTTTTTAGGGATGGAGATCGAATCTTTTTCATAGAAACCGAAAATAATGCAGGAGTCTGGTCGTATATTGAAATTTCCCGATCCAAGCTCTTAGAGGCTCTTCATGAAATAGCTACCTTATATCAGGAATCCGAAGTTTTGTTAGGGAACCGCGATATGGGGAAGGTCCTATCCACGACACAAGAAGACCAGGTATCGACTGCCGTTCTTAACCTGATGGATGAACAGAACGAACATGATTCGGACTTGCCGGAAATGAAAAAGGTGAATGGCAAAAGCTATTTTATTATACATAACAATGTCAGTGCGTTGAATTTATCGTTAGTCATGTATGTCAATCAGAATGAAATCACTCGTCCCTTAAGCCAGTTCAGCACGTGGTTCTATGCCTTGTTCATTATCGCGATCGCAGTCATGCTGCTCTATTCTTACTCGGTGAATATCATGATTCATAGACCACTCTCTAAACTTTTGAAAGCGTTTCATTTGATCGAGACGGATAACCTCGATCTCGTCATCGAGTCCAGAAGCAAGGACGAGTTCCACTATTTGTTTCATAGCTTTAATCGCATGGCCTTTCGGCTCAAACGCTCCATTGAGGAGAACTACGAACAGAAAATTGCCCTACAGCACTCGCAGTTGAAGCAGCTTCAATCGCAAATCAATCCGCATTTTCTGTATAACAGCTTCTTTAATATCTATATGATGTGCAAAGTAGGCGATGCCGACAGCGCAGCGGAGTTATCCCAGAAGCTGGGCAGCTATTACCAGTACATTACGAGGAGCGGTTCCGATGAAGTGCCGTTCTATAAAGAGTATCGGCATGCGCTTGATTATTGCGAGATTCAGTGTATTCGATTCTCGAATCGGATCCATTACGAATACGATGAGATTTCGGACGCGACGAATGTGATTGCTGTTCCAAGATTAATCATTCAACCGATTGTCGAGAATGTGTTCGAGCATGCCTTTGAAGATGGTACGATGCACGGCGTGGTATATATTGGCGCGGATTGTCAGGAAGGAAGAGTCCGAATTACGGTAGAGGATAATGGGAATCTATTAACGGACGAAGATATCTTGCAGTTACAAGAGAAGCTAGCGAAGCATTCCAGTCAAGTAGAGAACACCGGTCTCATCAATGTAAATAACCGATTACAACTGAAATATGGAGTAGGGAGCGGCTTATTCGTCTCGCGCAGCTCGTATGGCGGATTAAAGGTAGAACTAATCATAATCTATGAACATGAGGGGGCATAACTATGTACCGACTATTAATCGTAGATGACGAGCCTGTCATCGTAAATGGCCTCGTACAGCTGTTTCAGGAAAATCGTGAGTTTGAACTGGATATTTGCAAAGCTTATTCAGCCGGCGAAGCGCTGGACATTGCGAAGAAAACTAAGCTGGATATCTTAGTAAGCGATATTCGCATGCCGCAGAAGAACGGGCTTCAACTCGTGGATGACATTATCTACTATTGGCCTTTATGCCGGATAATCTTTCTTACCGGGTACAGCGAATTTGATTATGTATATGAGGCAATGCGCAAGCATGTCGACAATTATATTCTGAAAACCGAAGGCATTGAACCGATCTTCCAAGCTGTGAAGACGGCGATCGGCAAGCTCGAAGAAGAGAATGGACGCAGGCTTCAGCAGGAACGGGCACAAATGCATTTTCAAATTGCTGAGCCGTACTTGAAGAAGGAATTAATGGCGTCGATGTTGAGCGGGGAGTCGATCACAACCTTGTTATCTCATACCCATTACGTGGACGTGGAGTTTCTGATTTCGCTCGCTCGACCTGCTTTCTTCTTAGTAGGCCATGTGGATCGGCTCGAGGGTCACTCGTCGCAAATCCTTGCATCGGTGCAACGGATATTTGGCAATCATTTGCCGAGTTCCATCATCAGCGAAAAAGGGATTTATGACGACCGTGTGCTCTTCTGGTTATTGCAACCGGATGAAGAATTGCTACAGAAGCTTCAGGTTCACCAGGATACGGAAAATCCATGGCATGGCATGGTTGTTTATATGAAAGGGATTCTCGAGCTGGTACAGACTCAATGTGAAGAGCTGCTCGGGGCTTGTGTCTCCTTCGGTATATCCGGGAACCTGTTGAATATATGGGACACGATACATCTTCAGGTCGAAGCGGCGCTTGCCGGGATTCAGCGAAGAGCTTCCCAAGGCCATAACATGGTCATTGTTGATCTTGAGAAGTCAGGGAATCAAGACGATACCCTCGTTCAGAATAACGTGATTGAACAGGAAGATTTCAAGATGCTTGTCATTGAACAAATTCACCGTTTTGTAGAGCATAATTTGTCTGCAGATGTATCCCTTACTTCGATTGCGGATGAGGTTCATTTCAATCCATCGTACTTGTCTCGTTACTATAAGCAGATGACAGGCCGAAACTTACAAGAATATATTCAGTCAACGAAGCTGAAAGTGGCTATTCAATTGATGGAAGATAAGACCTTGAAATTGAATGAAGTCGCCACGCAGGTAGGGTTTGATTCGCACTCCTACTTTACGACGTTTTTTAAGAAAAAGATGGGTGTTTCCCCCCTGGAATACCGAAATTCGAAATAAGTAAATAAAGTAAAAGCATTGTAAAGAAATCAAAATTGATAGCGCCTTACCTTCAACCTAGAATAAAAGTAAGCACCTACAGATTGTTGATACGGCAGCACCAAACAAAGGGGGAAAGGGTCAAGATGAAGACATTCAGATCATGGAAATTGATTGTGCTGGTTACGATGATACTTTCGGTATTTACAGCCTGCGCGAGTCAAGAAAAAGAAACGGCTAGCACGACGACGCCAACCGCTACGGAAGACAATAAGGACAATGCAGCACCGCCGGATCCGTTAGGTAAGTACCCGGAAACAGTTACCGTCTCCGAGGTGCTAGGGTATAATCCACCCGAAGATCCAAGAACGCCTAAAGGCATGACACCCGACCAGAATGCTTATCTGAAAGATCTTAAAGAAATGTTGAATATTGAAGTGAAATATAAGTGGACGGTGCCTTCTAGCCAGTTCGAACAGAAGTTCTCGCTTGCCATGGCATCCGGGGATTTGCCAGATATCATGGAGCTAGATCAGAAGAACTTTGAGAAGTTGAAACAGCAAGATATGCTGGCTGATTTGACAGAAGCTTATCAACAATATGCTTCACCAGCCCTGAAGAAGTATATGGAGTCGGACGGTGGATTCGCGATGAAGACATTCAGCTCGGACGGCAAGCAACTGGGAATTCCAGCATTTGAAGATCCGTTCCTGTCCACGCAGTTACTATGGATTCGTAAAGATTGGCTCGATAACCTGAATTTGCAACCGCCAAAGACGATGGATGAGCTGGAGAAAGTGGCAACCGCATTTGTTCAACAAGACCCGGATAAAAACGGTAAGAATGATACGTACGGCATCGCTATGCAGAAGGAATTGTTCTTCTGGGGATTTGATGTGAGAGGATTCTTCAACGGATTCGGGGCATATCCATCCATTGGTGACAGACAGTCTGCTTGGTTGAAAGACGGCGATAAATTAAAGCCAGGCATCATTCAGCCGGAAGTGAAGACCGCGTTAGGGAAATTGCAATCTTGGTACCAGAACGGGATTATCGATAAAGAGTTCGCGCTGAAAGATGAGAATAAAGCCGTGGAAGATATTACAGCAGGTAAAGTGGGCATTTCCTACGGGGAATGGTGGTACCCGAACTGGCCGTTGAATCTGAATGTGGACAAAGATCCGAAGGCGGAATGGATCGCCATCCAAGTTCCAGGGTTGGATGGACCAGGCCAATCGCTTGTCCCGAAAATCCGCAGCGGTAAATTATTCGCCGTGAACAAAAAAGCGAAGAACCCGGAAGCAGCGATTAAAATGATCAATTTCTATATTGAAATGGGTAACAAGAAATATATGGATCAGAACAAAGCGGAAAAAGGCTATGTATATAACTGGTTTAACCCGCGCATCTACAACCCAGCACAAATCGAGACCATCTATACTGAAGTGAATAAAGCACTTGATGCAAATCAGACGGAAATTACGCTAGACGATGAGAATTATAAGAACGTAGCGGATGTATTTAAGGCCGCGAAGGATTATCTTGCAGGAAATACAAAAGAAGCTTCCAAAGGCGTCAATTGGGATCAATATTACAGCCGTGCTGCCAAAGAAGGCGGTTGGGGATTGACGAGACAGATTAAAGATAGCAAAGCATTCGTGAACAATGAATTCTATGGTCTTCCTACGTCAACCCAAGTGGAAAAGGGCGGCCAACTGGATAAGCTGATGCAAGAGTCCTTCACGAAAATTATTATGGGTGCTCCGCTGGATGAATTCGATAAGTTCGTAGCCAGCTGGAAATCCCTTGGCGGCGATCAAATCACTCAAGAAGTTAATACATGGTATAGCGAGCAATCTACCAAATAAATGATGAGATCGTAAAGCGGGAGAGTGAAATCGATTCGTCGGCAACCCTCCCGGTTTAAAATTCGGTTATGGGTTAGGAGGATCATCGATGAGAACGCTGAAAAAAGAATATCCGCTTCATTTGATGTTGGTACCTGGAGTTATTGTAACTTTGATTTATGCATACGGCCCGATGGCGGGTTTGGTCATGGCGTTCCAGCAGTTTGAACCGTTGTCTGGTTTTTTCAAATCGAAGTTCATTGGGTTTGACAATTTTCGTTACGTATTTGAATTGCCAGATTTCAACCAAGTCCTCTGGAATACAGTTGTTATCGCCCTCTTCAAGATGGTGTTATTTTTACTCGTCCCGCTCATCCTTGCGTTGTTATTGAATGAAGTGACGAAAAAATGGTTCTCACGTTTTATCCAGTCGGCAATCTTCTTGCCTTTCTTTCTTTCATGGACCGTACTTGGCGGTGTAGTTATTGAATTATTCTCCTTGCATGGACCCGTTAACGCAATGTTAAGCTCTATCGGCTTGGAGCCTATTATGTTTATGCTAGACAACCAGTGGTTTAGAGGCATTGTGATCGGATCGGATGTCTGGAAAGGGATGGGCTATAACATGATTGTTATGCTCGCTGCCATTACTGGCATCAACGCGACGTTGTATGAAGCTGCAGAAGTAGACGGGGCCGGAAGATGGAAACAATTGATTCACATTACACTCCCTGGCATGGCTCCGATCTTGATTCTGCTTAGCGTATTAAGTCTTGGTGGAATCTTGAATGCAGGCTTCGAGCAAATCTTAATCATGTATAACCCAACGGTGTATGAAGGGTCAGATATTATTGATACATTCGTCTATCGTCTCGGGATGTTTACCCAACAATTTGGACCTGCTTCAGCTATTGGACTCTTTAAATCGGTCATCTCGTTAGGGTTGGTATCTGCAACCTACTATGCGGCTTACAAATACAATAATTATCGAATATTTTAGGCTGGAGGTCGTACTGTGATACACAAACCAACAATCAGCAGAAAACTCTTTGTCATGATCAATACCATCGTATTAACAGGCATCACCTTGCTTGGAATTATTCCGTTCATTCACTTGTTATCGATCTCACTCAGTTCCAATACTGCGGCAATGGCTGGAGAAGTGAAGCTATGGCCCGTCGGATTTTCTTGGGATGCTTATGTGTACTTAGGCGAGAAAGTCGAATTCTTCCGGTCCTTATGGGTATCCATTGAACGTGTCGTGCTGGGGACAGCCGTTAATATGTTTCTCGTGTTCATTACCGCGTTTCCACTATCGAAATCGAACGACCAATTTAAATATAGAACGCCGTATGTGTGGTTTTTTGCGATTACGATGTTTTTTGGGGGCGGATTGATCCCAACCTATATCGTTGTCAAAAACACGGGTTTAATCGATTCGATGTGGTCCCTGATTTTGCCGGGTGCCTTAAATGTATGGAACATGGTCTTAATGTTGAACTTCTTCAGATCGATCCCGAAAGAATTAGATGAAGCAGCGAGAATTGACGGTGCGGGGCATTGGAGAGTCTTGTGGCAAATCTATTTGCCGGTATCCCTACCATCGATTGCAACCATTGGGTTATTCACCATAGTAGGGCATTGGAACGCCTGGTTCGACGGGATTTTGTATATGAACTCGCCAGAGAACTATCCTTTGCAGACGTATCTCTCAACCTTAATTATGTCGATTAACGCCCAGATGACATCGATCTCAATTGAACAGCTGAAGGCGATGGAGAATTTAAGAGAGAAAACCCTTCGGACTGCCCAAATATTTATGGGAGCTCTGCCCATTATGGTGGTATATCCGTTCTTGCAGAAGTATTTCGTCAAAGGGATGACCGTGGGTAGCGTCAAGGAATAGTTCCATATCACTTGAGAGGAGAAGGATGACAGATGAAAAAGGTTAGAGTTGCATTAATTGGAGGGGGATTACGAGGCGTGAATTATTTGGATTATGCACTGCAGCACCCGCATGAACTCGAAGTTGTCGCCGTGGCGGAGCCTGTCGCGGAACGGCGGAATGGCTTCAAGGAGAAGCACGGCATTGCAGATGACATGTGCTTTGAACATTGGGATGAGTTCTTTGCCGTACCGAAACTCGCAGACGCCGTGCTCATATGCACGCAAGACAAGCAACATTTCGAACCCACGATGAAGGCGCTTGAAGCGGGGTATCATGTATTACTTGAGAAACCGATGTCTTCGGATGCGAGGGAATGTATTCTCATGGGGGAAAAAGCTTCGCAAATGAACCGTGTTTTCTCGATATGTCACGTGCTTCGGTATACGAACTTTTTCTCGACGATTCGCGAATTGTTGCAGCGGGAAACCATTGGTCAGCTCATGTCCATCCAACATAATGAGAACGTAGGGTATTGGCACCAAGCGCATAGCTTTGTGAGAGGGAATTGGCGTCGAAAAGATGAATCCAGCCCGATGATTCTAGCGAAGTCTTGTCATGACCTTGATATTCTGCTCTGGCTGGCCGATGCGGAATGCGTGCGTGTGTCTTCTTTCGGATCGTTATCTTATTTTAAGGCGGATCAAGCCCCAGAAGGAGCTCCGCTACGGTGTTTGGATGGATGCCCGGTATCTGACGAATGTCTCTATTATGCGCCGAAGCAATATTTAACGAGCGATACGAATTGGCCGACCTCGGCGATCAGCGATGATCTGAGTTACGAAGCCCGCTATAAAGCGCTGCAGGAAGGGCCGTACGGCAGATGTGTCTATCATTGTGATAACGATGTCGTAGATCATCAGGTCGTGAATTTGGAATTCGCGAATTCCGTCACGGCTGCATTTACGATGAGTGCATTTACCCGAGACGTTAGTCGCACGCTCAAGCTGATGGGAACCAAGGGAGAAATTCGCGGTGCGATGGAGAAGAACGAAATCGAAATCATCCATTTTGGCAGCGGCAAGGTGGAGCGGATTTCATTTGAGGATATGGGCGGGCATGTCGGTCACGGGGGCGGAGACATGGGCTTAATCAAGGATTTCCTCCGGTTGGTGCGTGAGGACGGTAAGAGCCAGGGGCTCACCTCGGCACATCATTCGGTACAAAGTCATCTGATGGCTTTTGCCGCGGAACAATCCAGAATGGATGGGAACAGCATTCATCTGCAGGATTTCGCGCAGCAGCTTAGCATGCCCGTGGAGACTTGAATCACTAATTAAGCAGAAAAATTTTGCGATTGACTGTAAAGAGTAGGATTATAATGGTAGCTTTAGGGGTCACCCCGAAGCTACCGTTTTACTTTTTGGTATATGTTTGTTTTCTTCAACAGATTAAGGGCAAGGGAAAGCCAACCGACCTTCAGGCCTACTTTTGCTAATCCACGAAGCAGGTGACAATGTCTGTATTACCCAAACATATAGAAGAGGGTATTTACGAAGTTCAGCAATTCACATAATATGGAGTTGTTAGCAAAGTTCAAAACATGAGGTGAATCAGTTAATGGATGATTTTACAAAGAAAAGAATAATTAAAATTATGGACAATTATACAAAGAATAAAGTTCCTAAACACATTCAAAATCAAATAAGGCTGAGCTATAAGATCCGAGGTAATAACATTACTTTAATTGAAGAAAGACCAGCATTTAGGAGTGATCAATGGGTTCAGTTGGAAATCGCTCAATTTAGATTAGACCAAAATAAATGGAAAATATATTGGAGAGATAGCAAGAAAAAGTGGCATTTTGTAGATGATATTCTACCAGATGAGAGTTTTGAAAAACAATTAGATCAAGTAGAAAACGATAATATGGGAATATTTTGGGGTTAATCATTAGTTTTTTATGAGGTGATAAAAATGGGGATATCCAGTACTTTACAGACGAGAAAAACAATTATTGATGATTTAAAACGACTGGGTGTAAAAGAGGGAATGACCTTGATCGTCCACTCCTCTTTGAAATCTCTAGGAAATGTTGTAGGGGGACCTGTAACTGTTATTTTAGCATTGGAAGAAGCGGTAGGATTTAACGGGAATATTGTTATGCCGACTCAATCTGAACATTTGTGTGCTCCGACGGAAAACAATGAGGACTTAACCTTAGAGGAAATAAAAATAATAAAAGAAAATATGCCAATATATTACCCTGACATAACAACAACTTCGTATATGGGATTCATTCCTGAAACATTTCGAAAACAAAATGGAGTGTTAAGAAGTTCACACCCCCATGTTTCATTTGCTGCGTGGGGGAAAGATGCTAAAAGAATAACGATGAATCATACACTAGATTATGCATTAAGTGAGGATTCTCCCTTGGGAAAGATCTATGAATTAGAGGGATTTATTCTATTACTTGGAGCTCCAACTGATGCTAATAGTTCATTACATTTGGCTGAGTATAGCCAGAAAAACTCTTATATAAAGCCTAAAGTTTGGGAAGTGAAAATGAGTGTAGATGGAAAAGAGCAATGGACTACTTATGATGATATCAATAATGAATCTGACGATTTTAACATGATTTTTGATGAGTTCAAATCCAAGACTACTTTGGTAAAAGAGGGCTTGGTAGGGAAAGCGGTGAGTTATTTAATACCACAGAAAGAAATGGTTGATTTCGCCTTAGATTGGATGAATAAGAATAGAAGATAGATGCGCGTTAAGTCTCTCGAGTTCGTGAATGCGGAAACGTTATAGGAAATCAGCACGAAAAACTTGGAACCATCTCAATAAATCGTTCACGAGGAGTAGATTTTTTTGAAAGAAATAATCTTAAGTGCAAAAAAATTCTTTGCAAATGCTGGCTTTGATTGGTCCATTTGTGGTGGTGGAGCGATCGATATATGTTTAGGTAATAAAACTAGAACTCATAAGGACTTAGATTTAGCTGTATACTGGGAAGATAGAAAAGCCATTATTGCTTATATGTTGAACTCGGGATGGAGAGTCTTTGAAGCATGTGGTGGAGGGATAATACATGAACTATTTACAGTCGATAGTTCTGAAAAGCGGAATTTATTTTGTTTCACAAATAATGAAACACGTTGTTATTTAGAACCCATTGGAAGTAACAAGTATCGATTTACATTTATAAATGAGGAACAACTTGCTTTTAGTTATGTAGAATTTCTATTTAACTTCAGAGATGATAAGTTTTTTTATTATACAGGTAATTCAAGTATTAAGAGGAGCATTGAAAAAGCAGTAATATTAAAAGACGGGTATTCTATTTTAGCACCGGAAATTGTACTTTTATACAAATCCACTTATTTAGAAGGTAATGATTCAAATGATCATCTCCATGATTTTAATCTATCTGTACCGCATCTAGATCTCGAGCAAAAACAGTGGTTAAAGCAAGCTCTGGAAGTAGTGCATTTAAATAACCATCAATGGATTCAAAAACTGTAAGATTATCAAAATAGCGGTGAACACAATATTAAATGTGCTGATTTTGAAAGGTGATTCAAAGAAGGTGCTGGCATCCTATAACAGCGTATCTACGCTGCGTCGCTAACGATCCTTAGTCTAGATGCACATCAAGGAAATTGGCAAGAGTTTTTAAGGCAAAAAATAAGGGATTGGCGAACTTACCCTCGGCTAACTGATGACCAATTAAGAGGTATAAGCTGTCCTACTTTGTTTATCGCTGGGGAGTATGATCAGTTCGCTCCAGAGGAAGAACTTAAACGGGTGACAAGACTAATTCCTAACTCTCGTTATGTTGTAGTACCTGGTGGCAGCCACAGACCTCATATGAGTCGAGAAAACCCGGTTTTTGTAAACGATACCATTCTTCAATTCTTAGAAATACAAAGTTGATAATAAGAGTTCGTATAAATGCCATATGTAAAAGTTAAGGACTTGGAAATGTTTTACTAAAAAATGGGTAATGGCACAAAAATGTTTTGAAATTATCGGCCAGCTCCTGCAGCTGGCTGTTTGTGTTGTAGAAATAATGTACATTAATGTAGATCGACTCTCTATTGACATAATAAAAATCGAAATGTATTCTATTGAAAACATACGCTACCGTATCTAGAGGTGAGTTATGCAATTAACCAGGGAAGACTGGGTGAAAGCTGGATTAAACAATTTGGCCGAAGCTGGAATACATGAAGTTCGTGTCGAAATACTTGCTCGGAAGCTGAAAATAAGTAAAGGTAGTTTTTATCACTACTTTCGAGACCGTAAAGAACTTCTAGATTCCATGATGGATTACTGGGAAGATTATGCAACTAAGCAGATCATTCATAGTATAGAACAAGATAATTCCTCATTGGAACAGCTGCTTCACATTAGTATCAATCGGGACAAGAAAATTGAGATTGGCATTTATGCCTGGGCCAAACATGATCCTATCGTGGCAACCCGATTAGTTGATATTGAGGAACAAAGAATTAATTGTATTTCCAGACTGTATCAAAGGCGAGGGCTGACGCTTTCAGAAGCGATAGACAGGGCTAGACTTACATATTTAACTTATGTAGGGTGGATGACAAGGTTTGAGTCCAATACCAATTTTGATATAGATAAAATGTTTGTGATTTTATTAAGTATATGATTACGCATGTCCCTAATGTGGTTGTACGATCCATTGGGACATAAAAAATACATAAACATACGGTATCGTATGTTTATGTATTTCTAACAATCCTTTTATGGAGAAAGGAGATTTTTATATAAAAACTTTTTACTTTATTGTGGCATTAATGATAATGCTTTTGGGGATTATTCATATTTGGATAACACCCAGAATATACAAATCCATGACCCAAGAGTCTATATGGTTCGTAAGCGGTGGGTTGGCAGTAATCTCAAACGCTAGCATTAATTTAGCAATGATTAACGTTAAGATGGGACCCAGTTTGTTGAATTATATTTGCCAAGTAAATAATGTACTGACTTTTATATTTTCACTTTTTTTAGTTCGTGTACTCCCTAGGCCGCAAACGAAATTGTTGGTGTGTTTAATGTTCTTGGAAACCTTGTTAGGATTTTTTGAGCAAGTTTAAATAAGGTGATTTGGGAGGCGATTTAATGAAATTTGTTATGACATTATCAACTGTAAGTGTTTTGGCTCTAATCAGCATCTTACATATTTATTGGGCGTATGGGGGGCGCTGGGGTATCCGGGCGGCCATACCTTCGAGAGCGGGGGAGTATAAACCTGCTTTTGTTCCTGGGAAGGTAGGTACACTATTTGTGGCTATTCTTATTCTAATTGTATGCTTCATACTTCTGATTCAGGGCGGTTATACACACTACTTTATAGCAAATACCATAACAAGAATTGGGTGTATCGTCTGCGCTTCTGTTTTCTTTCTTCGGGCGATTGGTGACTTTAGACATATAGGGTTTTTCAAAAAAATAAATCACACAGTATTCGCGAGAAATGATACATGGATCTATAGTCCGCTTTGTCTGTATTTCGGGATAACATGTACGATTCTTTTGTTTTAATCGGTATTTATACTTTAAGTATAAAAGACTTTGGTCTGTTTCATCATTGGATGACGGACTCTTGAGTGAAAATTAACGCTTTCGCTTGTTGCTTACCTGCGGCGAGTAGGTTGTCGCTCATATCAGGATCGTTGACAGATCGAGAAAGCATAAGTGCTCCAACCATCGAACTTAGCAAGCTAGACCCTGTAGCGTAGTCGATATTCGCGACATCTGCAATAAAATCGATCATCCGTTTCAACTCGTCGGTGTAGACTTGCCGAACCTCTTCAGAAGATCGTGAAATTCCGCTGGAAAGGGCAGGAAGGATGCAACCAAAATTCGTACTGTCCCGATGCTGCTGGCTGAGGTAGTAATCAATGACCACATGGATTGGAGGTCTTTGTTTCTCCTGTTCGGCAGCTTTCTGGAGGAACGCAATCGTATCGCCGATTGCATAACGGCAGGTCTCAGCAACCAGTTGTTCTTTATTATCAAAGTGCGCATAAAATCCCCCGTGTGTCAGTCCAGCACCTTTCATTATGAAAGGAACGCTGATGTCGCGAATTCCATTTGTGCGAAAAGCACGGGCAGCACTTTCAATGATTTTACCTCGAACCTTCTCCTTATGGCCTTCTGGATAAGGCATTGCAATCGCTCCTCTCACTCCAATAGTTCATTTAAAATATTATAGTCATCATAATAAAAGCTGTCAATTCTGCTGCTGTTATGATGAGGACATGAAGAGGGCCATTGACCGATTTAAAATATGATGACTATAATATATTATGATCATCATATTTTAAAATCCGTTTTTATACAGGAGGTCTCTGAGTATGAGTCAGTTTGAAACTGTAGACACATTGGTTATCGGATCAGGTCCTGGCGGCTACATGGCAGCGCTGCGATCCGCTCAGCTTGGCCTGAAAACGGCCATTGTTGAACGAGGCAAGATTGGCGGAGTCTGCACCCATGTAGGCTGCATCCCATCGAAAGCGTTGATTGCCGAATCTCATCGCTATCGAGTTCTCCGTCAATCGAATAAGACGGAGGTCGCGACTTCATTCATGAATGCACAGGCATTCAAGGAAGGAGTCGTTAACAAACAGTCTGGTGGAGTTGGGTTTCTGTTGAAAAATGCTGGAGTTACGATCATCGAGGGAGAAGCAAGCCTGGTTGATAAGCATACGGCTGTTATTAAACAAATGGACGAGGAATCCACGATATCTTTTCAGCACGCCATATTGGCAACGGGCTCCCGTCCGATCGAGCTGAAAGCCTTGCCGTTTGGTGGAAGAATTCTTTCCTCCACAGAAGCTCTCTCGCTTTCGCGTATTCCGACCAGCCTGATCATTATCGGAGGCGGATATATTGGCGTGGAGTTGGGACAGATGTATGCGAAATTCGGAACAAAAGTGACGATTCTGGAAGGAGGGCGCCAAGTGTTGCCAGGCTTTGAGCCAGAACTGACGGCTCCAGTTCTCCGGCAGTTAAAAGCTGACGGCATAACGATCATAACGGAAGCGACTGCCGTACAAGCGGAACAAACTTCCGATATGGTCACGCTTCATTATTCGATAGATCAGGAACTGCATGTTCTTACGGCAGATTATGCACTGGTCACCGTCGGTAGAAAACCCAATACTGACGGAAATCTAGGACTGGAGCGTATCGGTCTGCGCACAACAGATCGGGGATTGATCGATACCGACGAACAATGCAGAACGGCAATCCCGCATATATTCGCCATTGGAGATATAACGGCAGGTCCGGCGCTTGCCCATAAAGCGTCATATGAAGCCAAGGTTGCAGCTGAAGTGATTGCTGGCCAAACCTCGATGGTTGACTACAAGGCGATTCCGCTTGTCGTTTTTTCGGAGCCAGAGCTGGCAAGTGTAGGCCTGACTGAAGTGGACGCAAAAGCAAATGCTATTCCAACTGTCATCGGGAAGTCACCATTTTCAATTAATGGAAGGGCTTTAGCTTTACAAGCTACGGATGGATTCGTCAAAATCATTGTGGATCGAACCTCGGGAGCCGTAATCGGCGCGCAAATCGTAGGGGTGGAGGCTTCGACCCTTATCTCGGAGATGGCTCTGGCTATCGAGATGAGCGCGAGCGTGGAGGATTTGGCCTTAACCATTCATCCTCACCCTACGCTGGGGGAAGTCATAATGGAAGCTGCTGAGAACGCCGTTGTAAAAATGAACCAACCAGCTACTTGAGTCTCTTTTTTTGCGTTGGAATGAAGTATGCATAACAGATATTTACCTTGTGCATAGTAAAGACGAACTCTACTCAGTAAGGGAGGTCTTTCTGTATGAATGTTCAAAGAGCACAAGAAATAGCGTCCTCCCCCGAAATGGCATATGTGTTGTGTGATGGGACAGCGATCTATATTCAACATGTAAACGAGCAAAGTGAGACGGCACGCATCTATGCGTTAAATAATCCGGAAGAGGAGCGGGAAGTCCCTTTGTACGCGTTAACTGAACAAGATCAGGAGCTTATATAAGAGGTGAGGAGGTGTTGAGAAGATGGAAAAAAATAAGCAAAAAGAGATCGAGGCCGACCGTTTAAATTTTAATGACGATACGGATGATGTAGTGCGACAAGTACCTGCTACGACGGATGCCAGCGAAGCAGTTGCAGCGATAACCTCACATATCAATAAATACGATATACCGGATGAGTTGGAGGAAAAATAGTGATTGGCCCAGGCGCGCACAGGCTAACCTGCTGCGTGCTTTTTATGTATGACGATAAATAAAGAAGGTAAGTGTATGCATATAATAGAAATAGTTATCTCCTGAAGAAGAATGACGAAGTAGGGGAGTATATTATGGAGATATCAACTGATATTCCTGAGAATCATAGACTATCTTCGAAGGCTTTATTAGAGTTTTTCACAAAAATAGAACAACTGAAATTAGAAGTAAACACTTTTATTTTGTTACAAGATGGCAAAGCTACCGCTCAATTTTGTCGCTCACCATATCGTATGGATAGTCCACAGCTATTATATTCTCTGAGCAAAAGCTTTACTTCTATAGCTGTAGGTATCGCATGGGATAACGGATATTTAGACTTAGATGATAACGTCATATCTTTTTTTCCTGAAAAACTACCGAGATATATTACTCCAAACTTAGCGAAAATGACCGTACATCATCTGTTATCTATGAACGCAGGGCACCATGATAATATCTATGCTACAGTAGCTAAGGAACAAGACTGGGTAAAGACATTTTTATCTTTAGATGTTGAACATGAACCGGGAAGCCACTATCGTTATAGCACTCATTCTACATACATGCTGTCTGCAATTATTGAACAAGTAACAGGTCAAAACATGGTTGATTTTTTAATGCCTAGATTATTTGAACCATTGGGGATACCAAGACCATCGTGGGAAACCTGCCCATTGGGCATTACAGCAGGTGGAATGGGATTGAGTATTTCAACCGAAGGTATAGCTAAATTTGGTCTTATGCTCTTAAACAAAGGGGTTTACGAAGGGAAAAGAATTGTTTCAGAGCAATTCATTAAGTTGGCTACATCAGAACAAAGTGATAATCGTGCAGGAGCAGAGAGAATAGATTCAGCCCAAGGTTACGGATATCAATTTCATTTATGTCGGCGCGGCTGTTACAGGGGCGATGGTGCTTTTGGTCAATTATGTTTTGTAGCTCCAAAAGAAAATATAGTCATTGCGGTAACTTCTAGCTTCAAGAATATGAAGCCATTACAGACACTTTTAGATTTAATTTATGAACATATTTTCGACCAATTAGACAAGAATGTTTTCTATTATCCTGAAGACAATATCGAACTGAAAAATCTATTATCTAATTTTAACCACTCTGTTCCTACAATTCGGCCTGTTCCCGTTAACATACCGATTGTAAATAATAGTTGTTATATGATGAATGGCAATCCCCATGGACTTAAAAAAATAACCTTCCATTTGAAGGATAAACATTTGGAACTTCAAGTTTTTTATGGAGATGATAGAGATAATACTTTACCATTTGATTTTACGAAAGCGATGCATACTAAGGATGTATTCAATAAAGATTTATCCATGCATCTTCAAGAAGTTATCACTTATGCTTCATGGCAAGATAACAATACTTTACAACTTACTCTTTTTTACATCGAAACTCCCTACAAGGTCACTTATACAATAACATTCCATGACCAAACAATTGATTTTCAATTGAACATCAATGTATCCCTTAACATATCAGAGTATAGAGTAACTGGGAATTTAATGAATGTTCAAGTATGATTTACAGAATAAAAAAGCGGATTTTTCCGTTTTAGGATTCTCCCCTATGCGAAATGTATATTTTCCGTTAGAATAAGTCAGTACTATTCTGGTATCGGCAGAATGACATATTATACAGGATTACCCCTGAAATTATTGGAGGCTTTTTTACTACCATGAACAATCAACAGAATACTAACATCAAAATCGTAACAGCCGACCCAAGCGCAATCGGCTTGTTTGGACTGGCTATCGTTACGTTCGTAGCGTCCTCACAAAAGCTCGGTTTGACTGAAGGCCTCGGCCTCGTTATCCCATGGGCCATCTTTCTCGGTGCTTTTGCTCAGCTCTATGCTTCCATCCTTGATTCTAAACACAACAATACATTTGGCACGACTGCTTTTGGTGCATATGCTTTCTTCTGGTTCGCGACTGCATGCAGTTGGCTGGTAAAGCTCGGCGTATTCGGCGAAGTTCTAGCCGCAAATGCTGACGGCAAGCAGCTCGGATTTGCATTTGCTGGTTATCTCATCTTTTCCGTACTCATGACGATTGGGGCCATGGAGACAAATAAAGTATTGTTCTTTATTTTCGTACTAATCGACCTGCTTTTTGTGGGCCTGACTTTTGATGCATTCGGAATCGCCTCTGAGGTGTTCCACTCAATGGCTGCCTATGCTGAGATGGGTATCGCTCTATTCTCGTTCTATGGCGCGGGTGCAGCAGTGTTGAATACTCACTTTGGAAAAGTGTTTCTTCCTATCGGTCGTCCGTTTGGTATTTTCAAGGCTCGTCCATAAAAGGAATATCGCTTGTATTAAACATATATATCAGCCGCTCATCGCGCCGATCCGCGATAGAGCGGCTTTTTTATATACATGAGAGCATCCTTTATTCATTGGAAATTGCTAAGACCGATTTCACAAAAAGAGAAACGACCGCCCACGCAGTAAAATACTGGAGAACGGTCGACGCGTAACAATATTGTCTTGCCTACGCTGTGGGTATTTAACAGAGCCGGACGGTTTATTTAACGGCTTTCTTGTAATACTCAATATCATCTTTGTACACATTGTACGCTTCGGAATACTCCATCACTCTAGCTACATCCGAGATGAAGCCTTCGTCATATCCGGCACGTCTCAACAAATGGAATCCCATTTCCATGCCTGAAGCGATGCCGGCTCCAGTAATGATTCTACCGGTATCGACAATGCGCGCTCTGCTGATTGTGCAAGCCGGCGCGATCTCGGCAAGGCGATCAATCGGCACTTTGCCCATTTCGGACGCTTCCAGACGATCCGGTTCCTTCCGGCTTGTCGCAGGCAGTCCATCCAAAAGTCCCATTTGTCCATATATCCAAGAACCGGTGCAAACGCTGGTCAGTAACGTTGTCTCGGGCAGAGACCAAATATATTGATGCAGTCGTTTGTTATAGGTTTCCTGGCGAGTTCCGAAACCGCCGGGAATCAAAAATGCATCCATATCAGGCAATTCGTTGAAACTATAATTGGGGTGCACTGTAAGGCCCGCTTGGGTTTGGACGGGTCTTAATGAATCTGCGACAAGAAATACGTCAAGCTCTGGGTCCAACCTCCGCGCGACAGAGAACACACCGTAAGGTGCCGCATAGTCAACGACTTCAGCATCCTTGAAAACATAGACACCAACTCTGAAACCTTGCTTTTTACTCATAAATACTCCTCTCACTTTCCTATCGAATTTTAAAATCTATTTCTTATGTTGTTTCGGAAATTATGATATCATGAAATTAGATATTGCAGTCATGATATAATTCAATACAATACATTTCATTTTTCGATATCAGGAGGAGGATTATAGTGATTGAATTGCTGGAAGGGAGATTTATTAAAACCTTTATTGTCGTGATGGAAGAAAAAAGCTTTAGCCGTGCAGCGGATAAACTGGGGTATGTTCAGTCCACGGTGACAACCCATATTCAATTGTTAGAGCAAGTGTGTAAACAGAAATTGTTCCACCGATTGTCTCGTGGTGTAAAACCAACAGCGGCTGGTGAAAAACTCTTGAAATATGCCTATCAATTTGTTCAATTAGGAGCTACGATCGAGGATGCTATGAATGAGATGGAACAGCCGAGAGGCACGGTGTACCTTCGTATGCAGGAATCCTTTTTTTTGACACGGTTTTCTTCGTTTATGCAGCATTTTGGGAAGGAATATCCAGAAGTGAAATTGCGGATTTCTTCAGGATTTCATCAGGATATATTGGATCAAGTGCTTGAACATGCAATTGATTTTGGAATCTTGCCCCGTGATCCAAAGCGGAATGATATTGTATTCTATCCTTTGGTTGAAGAGAAATTGATATTTATCGCATCCAATACCTTGATGATGGACGTAGAGACTGAAGGAGTTTCCCGATTAAACAAGGAAATATTGATCAGTTTCGGAAGCATATGTTTATACCATACACATGCCAGTAAGGCACTGAAGGAGGCGGGAATTCAGGTGAAGGATGCAATTGAACTCCCGAGTCTGGAAATGATTAAACAATCCGTTGCATGCGGGATTGGTTTTGCTTTGGTTCCGGAAGTTGCGGTGCAACATGAACTCGACGCAGGCACTTTTAAAGTACTTCCTTTATGTCCAGAAAGCTATTCCATGCATGGATTAATTGTTCATAAGAACAGAGAGTTAAGTCATCCGGCAAGATTAGTAAAGTCAGAATTGATAAAGCCGTCTGCACTCAATACTCGCATGTGAGAAACGATAAGGAGCGATCGTTGTGATCGCTCCTTTAACTATATCATTTGAACTATATTTCTTGATTAAGAACCTAACACAAAGTCATGTCGAAGTAGGCGTGATGATGCAAGATGAGAATACATATGCTTAAGGATCGTTGCTATTAATTTATCGGATAGGATAGCTTAGTTAAGAAGGGATTTTTAGTTGAAATGAAGAAAATATAATAATGCTTACAGAAGTTGATCGTTTGTGCAAGCTCATGAATGTGCTCCGTCCACAACGTAAAGTCAGCATCAGACAGGTTTACATGATTTGATAGACAGGAGGACCTTTGAAATGGTTCATGAAGTAGTTATTGGAATTGATGGGGGCGGATCGCAAACGCGAGTCATGGTCAGCGATTTGTCTGGACATATATTGTCCTATGCAAAAGGCGGGGCATCGTCGATCCATAAAGACAGCAACGCCCACGAAAATGTTCAAAAAACCATTCAAATGGCGCTTTCCGTAGCCGGTTGCAGCATCGATCAAGTCAAAGGAATATATGCGGGGATAGCAGGTTACGAGTCCGAGCAAGACTTAAAGTGGGTTAAACGTTTAACTGATGTAGAAGGGTTACATTGTCCGAAATGGTATGTGAACGATTCCGTCGTTGCGCATGCGGGAGCTTTCTTGGGGAAGCCTGGTATCGTGGTTGTGTCAGGTACGGGATCGATCATTTTTGCAGTTACTGAACAAGGGATTCAACTTAAAAATAATGACTTCCATCATTATGCCGAGAGTGCTGCAAGATTTCTTTCATATGATACAATTTTCGAAATACTGGCTGGGAATATTCAACGATCAGATGAGACGATGGTTCGTAATATTCAATCCTATTGGAATGTTGAAAACTTAGATCAACTTCGTACCCTAGCGGCTCGAGGATTTATAGAGGATCGAAGGGAACGAGATAAAAAATTTGGAGAGATGGCCTCAATCATCACGAATGCCGCTCAGGAGGGGAGCCGATTGGCTCAGATCGTATGTGATAAAGCCATCGATCAAATCATGGTTGGAGTGGAGATTCTTGGATCATTCTTCCAATCCGGCCTCCTATCCGTAACGGGTATAGGAAGTGTCATCAATAGTCCTTATATGAAATCTAAATTTATTGAAAGCTTGCAATCCGGTAAAAATAAACGATATCGTTTTAATAATCCCGAGTTATCAGCAGTATCCGGTGCTGTGATGATGGCACTTAAAAGTTTAGACATACCGATTGATTTTAAAACTATTGAATTAATTAGGGACCACCCTCATTCGACATGGTAGAGTAGAAGAGAACTTGGTAAATCTTTTAAGGATATATGTTCTTGTCCTCCGATGGCACGACAAGAACAGAAAAACCACGTAAATCGTGGTTTTTTTGTTCGACATAAGTTCCAATCAGGGTTAAAACCTTGGAGAAGGTGAACTAAAACCTATAAATCCCATTGCATATGGTAATAAAAAACTATAATATCAGACGGGTGCAAATTGCAAAAATATAATTTTGGCATCAAACTATTGACATTACAAAACCTGACAGCGAGGTAAACATGAAGAAACGAAGAAAAATCATATTATTATCCATTCCGACAGCTATTCTTGTGATATTGTTTGTATCGATTTTATTCAATAAAACGTCCCGTACCACATTCGAATCATTGGCTGAAACTGATCAACAGATGTTAACAGAGCTCTCCAATGTCTATAAACAGTTTGAACAATCAAGTGATCAGCTGTGGAGTGATCAATATTCATTTGAAACCAAGCCGCTCTTGCTCGTAAGGACGAATAAGGATCGTGGCATATTTCGGAAAGAAGCTTTTGCTGTAAATGTGCCAATGGGGAATAGCGTTTTTGCTAAGGAAATCAAAATGCCAGAGTCGCTAGGTTTACCAAAGGTGTACCGAATCAGTCGTTTTTCACCAGCGACGCTTACTACATGGCTGCCTATTAACTTTGGAACGTTGAATATCAAGGACACGGAAACGATGTATTACAGATATTATCCGAAGATGTTAAGCGATCCCGAACTGTATTTTGATTTCTCTTCATTTTTGTTACATGAGGCATTTCACATTTTCAAACAAAAGCATTGGACCTATGACGCTAATGATGCGGAATGGATTGAAAACTATCCGGAGAAGCAAGAACATTATGCGTTGATGGGGATGGAATTCAAACTGCTGGATCAAGCAATGACGGCAACAAATCCTCAATCGATTAAACAAAATTTACATGATTGGACCGTCGTACGAAACTATCGATATCAAAAATGGCCACAGTTGATCGGAGAGATCAAGACGGAGGCGATTGAGGGTACCGCACGATATATTGAGTATCGCTACAATGAGCTGATGGGCAGAAAATTGACGGTTTTAGCGGCTAAACAGGAGCCTTATCATGTGACATTCATGCAAGTGTTTGATTTCATTGCCAGCGATCAGATGGAGCCTGCATTTTTAAAAAGAAGTATGAGGTACGAAACGGGAGCGGCACTTGGACTCATGATGGATAAGGCGAACATTCCGTGGAAAGAAGCAATCGAGGATGAGCCGGACAAACCAGGGATGACTCAATATGAGATACTAAATGATTATTTCAAGGTACAGGATACAGCTGTTGAAGCTGAGATTGAAGAACTGAAAGAGACTTATGATTACAAGGGCTTGCTGCAGCAAGGAAAGAAAATTGAACAGAGAATGAACGTTGATCAATAAATGACAGTAATATTTGATCGAAGCAGCGATGCTACTCATGACCAGAGTTGGCGTGTTGGGACCATGGGACAACAGTTAAAAATAAAGATGCTCGCATATAGGAACCGCGTAGATATGGGGCTCGTCCGTAAAAGAAAAATCGTTGTATTAAACATTTATATCAGCCGCTCATCGCGCCGACCCGCGATAGAGCGGCTTTATTGTATGCTCTATATCCCTGACAGTTATATGGACGACTTCATACTTTTATAGAGAATTGCTTTTCTGTCTAAATTATAGCTGATAAAGGTCAGCAATGAGGCAGCGATCGCAATAATCCCTCCAAACCAGGAAACATCGATGAGTTCCATGTTCGTTGTTACAAATCCACCCAGAGCTGATCCAATCGCAATTCCGACATTTACGGACACAGGAGTTAAGGATGAAGCCAGATCTTTGGCTGACGGATAATGTTTATCTGCCAGATCAATGAAATACAATTTGCATGGTGGAGTTCATTGTATAAACGATAAGGGCAATGAATGATATGCTAAGCAATCCCCCGACAATCGAGTTGGATGAAAAAAAAAGCGATACGAAGCATGAATGTCTCATACACGATCATCCCGGGATTTTTGAATCATGCTTATTGCAATCCGGTCATTCGCGCAACCTCTAGGGTTATTCCTAATGAAATGTACGTTGCAGTTCATTCAATGGCTCGAATATAATAACGATAATGATTATTATTATCATTATTATCATTATTATAAAAACTTGATCGGAGTATAGGAGTAATGACTGGAATAGATTTTCATCACAATTTCAATCTTTTTTTCGATGGACTCGAACTGCCGCGGCAGAATAAGGATCGCACAGAACACATGGCGCTACATTCGCAAAGAGGAGAGGGGTTCGTTCGCCGTTTCGTCCCACGCTTTGATATCGATGTGGTTGTATCCGATTTTACATTTCGTCAGGATTGTAGCTTGCCTCTTGTCACGAAAACAGCAATGGTTGAGCTTAACTACTGTTTGCATGGAAGAAGAGAGATTACGGTTGAAGGTGCGCAGTATGAGTTTGTTCCGGGAAGTTGTACCCTTCAATTAATGAATGAAGTCGGAGCTAATTTTGAATTTATCGGTAATGAACCTTATCTCATGCTAGGCATAGGTATTCCCGTTTCAACCTTTCATCATTTCATGGAAGAGGGCGGTGGTGGGAGGTCCACTGATTTTACTCGGATACTTGGACAATCGCCGTTTCGTGTTTTCCAGGAAACGCTGCATCCGGCTGCTCTTATTATTCTTCAGCGAATGTTGGGATCTCTTCAAAATCGCAGCACGAGAAATTTAGAAATCGAATGCAGCGTATTGGAGCTATTATCCATGGCCTTTCAATCTTTCCTGACAGACGGTTCTTCTGGGATGACGAAGTTGTCCAAAAGTGATATGCAAAAAATTAGGGAAGCTCGGGACATTATAATAGAACGTATGATAGATCCACCAACGCTGATTGAGCTCTCCCGCTTGATCGGTATGAATGATTTTAAATTAAAGACCGGATTTAAAGAAATGTACGGAACAACCGTATTTGGTTATTTACGAGATAAAAGGCTGGAGAAGGCTTTACTCCTATTACAACAAGGCAATATGAACGTTAACGAGACCTCATGCGCTGTAGGTTATTCCAATTCAAGCTACTTCTCAGAGGTGTTCCGGGAGAAATACGGGATCAATCCCGGTAAGCTCGTCAAGCAGTTTGCTACTTCCGCTCTGCTAACTTCAGAACAATAGACGAACAAAAGGAATAGGGAATAAATAGAAGTTTACTTTAAACTGCTCTTCGGAGCAGTTTTTTTGTGTCGGATAATCCCGCTAACCAGTAAAGTACTCCGCCTACTGGTAGAAGGGCTGAGAGAACACATAGTATCATTATTTCATTGATAATGAATCTCATTTGCAACGTGTCACAATGTATAAGAGCTCTAAAGGGACTTATAGCGACAAAATGCAAATAAAAGGAGAAGTGGAATAGAAATGCGAGGAATAAAAATAGTTTCGCTCCTCATCCTTGTTGCCCTGATTGGATTGGTGGCAGGTTGCGGAGGAACAAATTCGGAGTCTTCGGTAGGGGAGAAAGAGAAGCACAGCCATGCTGAAAGTAAGATGAATAGCACCTCTTCTACATTTCCAAGAACAATTGCACATTTAAAAGGTGAGACGGTGATTGAAGCAAAGCCAATCAAAATAGCCACGCCATATATTGCCTTTGTCGATTACCTAGCCGTTTTGGATGAATATCCGATTGCCGCACAAGGTGTTGATACGATCAGACGGAATTTTCCAAGTCTCAGCAAGCGTGTAGAAGGGAAAGACATCATGGATCTCGGTATGGAAGTTGACTTGGAGAGATTGCTGTCCGCACAACCAGATTTGATTATTGCCGCAGATGACATGAAGGATCAGTATGAGAAATTAAGCCAAATTGCTCCAACCGTTATATTCCCTCAAGCAGGGGATTGGAGGGATACACTGCAGCAAATCGCTGAAGTGATCGGTAAAGAGGATAAGGCCAAAAGTGTGCTGGCAGATTTTGATCGCAAATCCGCCGAATACAAACAGCAATTGGCGTCCCGCAGCGAGGAATCCGTAATGTTTGCAATGTACGGCGGCAAGGAGCAGTTTATTACGTGGAAGGATGGCAGATTCGATCCCTTCTATAAGGGGCTGGGACTAAAGCCCGTAGAAGGTATGATATCAGATGGACCTTTAACACTGGAAAGTTTGGCCGCGCTCAACCCGGATCATCTGTTCATCATTAACAACTGGCAAACTCCGATTCAGGGTGGTGTCAAGGAGGCTATGAAAAACAGCAAGGTGTGGAATGGCCTCAATGCGGTGAAGAATAATCACATTTACGAACTGGAAGACCCTTCGCTTCCGGGACCGATGGCTCTTGCTAAAATTGATGGTATTGAAGAAATCATGAAGGCTCTGAAGAAATAGACAGGAGATGTCGTACACATCAAGAAAGGGGGCTATGTCATGTCAACTTCACTTCAATTCTTGCTCCGTCTGGCTGGCAAACAGCGCGGAAAACTGATATTGTCCTGTCTCAGCTCCGCAGTTAGCGCTTTATGTACTTTGATTCCATTTGTAATTGTGTATCAATTAGCAGAAGTAGTTCTTGAACAGCCTGTCGATTTTGCTGCGGTTCAGAAGCTTATACTGATTGCACTGATTGCTATTTTACTTAGGTTTGTGTTGATGGGTATATCAACGATGCTAGCACACGCTGCGGCGTTTCATGTGTTGTATGATTTGCGTGTCCGTCTGATCGACAAGTTGGGAAAGCTGCCACTTGGTTTTTTCAGTGCACAGCATTCCGGGGGACTGAAGAAGATTATCGCAGATGATGTTGAGCGTATCGAATCTTTTATTGCACATCATCTGCCTGATCTGACCGCTTCAGTCGTAGCACCGCTGCTAACGGCGGCATACTTATTCACTGTTGATTGGCGGTTGGCGATTGCTGCGCTACTTCCGATCCCTGCAGCGTTTGCTGTTCAGGGACTGATGACAGCACGCGGTAGACGAAGCGACGATATGAAACGGATGCATGATCTTTCAGAAAACATGAACGGAGCGATCGTAGAATTTGTCCATGCGATGCCGGTCATCAAAGCGTTTAACCAAACGGTACAATCGTTTGCCCGTTATCATGACTCCGTGGAGAATTATGCAGACTTATGGACGCAAATAGCCCGCAGAAAGACACCATTATATGTCTTGTTTCTATTGCTGCTGGAATCGGGGCTGCTATTTATCATGCCTGCAGGACTCTGGTTATATAGTCATCATGCGATTAATTTCTCTGTCTTGCTGCTCTTCCTGCTGCTAGGTGTTGGGCTAACGGCACCACTACGGCAAATTTCAACGCTTAGCCACATGATGCAGAACAATCTGGAAAGTGTTCGTCGCATTGAAGCTGTGCTTGCGGAAGAAGAACAGTCAGTACCTGAACACTCCACGGCACATCAGCCACAGCGGTTTGATATTGATTTCAAAAAGGTCCATTACTCCTACGGCAAGCGGGAGGTATTGAAAGGGGTCGATCTAAACGCGGGGCATGGCAAGGTAACTGCCTTTGTTGGTCCATCCGGAGCGGGTAAATCGACCGCCGCCCAGTTAATCGCCCGTTTCTTCGATCCTGCTAATGGAGAAATAACGCTCGGAGGTATCGATCTTCGTTCCATCGCACCGGAGCAATTGATGGATATGGTGTCGTTTGTATTTCAGGACGTGCCAGTGATTAGTGATACCGTTTCCGCTAATTTGCGGATGGGTAAAAATGCTGCTGACGATTCCGAGCTGATTCAAGCGGCACAAGCAGCTCAGGCTCATGAATTTATCATCGCGCTGCCTGACGGCTACGATACGCAGATAGGCGATGGTGGAATTCCTTTAAGCGGAGGGGAACGCCAGCGACTTGCGATTGCCCGTGCTATTCTGAAGAACTCTCCAGTCCTGATTCTCGATGAAGCTTTTGCTTTTGCCGATGCAGAAAATGAGTCGAAAATACAGGTTGCGTTAAGCAGTCTACTACAGGGTAAGACGGTTGTAGTTATTGCACATAGGCTTTCCACGATTGCAGATGCGGATTGTATTGTCGTCTTTGACGACGGGCATGTCATTGGAACGGGAACCCACACGGAGCTGCTTGAGCACTGCCCTCTGTACGCCAGCATGTGGAAGGCCCACCGGGAAGCCGGAGATTGGTCGCTGGAAGGAAAGGAGGAATCCCATGTTTAAAACCATCCGTTTAATTACAGGAGAGTCTGGCAAATTATTATCTCGGGCTACCTGGTATACCGTGCTTGAAATTATTGCTAACGCAGCTCCCGCCGGTCTTTTATATTTTATTCTGGCATCCTTGTTTCAAGGTGAGGTAACGCTAAAACAAATTCTTTGGTGGTCGGCATGGTTGGTCGGGATGTTTGCCCTCCAGGCGCTATTTGCCAGTCGTGGACAGATTGAGGCTCAAAGCAGCGGAGCTTCCATTATGAAAGATGTCCGTCTGCGTCTAGGTGAGCATCTGAGGAAGCTGCCCATGGGCTATTTTTCCCGGCGGGACCAAGGCGATATCAGCCATACCTTACTGGCTAATGTGGATGAAGTAGAAATGATATTGACTCATCTCTTTAATCAAGTCATTGGTTCGATTATCCTGCCAGTCGTCAGTGCGCTATTTTTGCTGTTCATTGATTGGCGGCTGGCTCTTGCCGTGCTCGTATCCGTACCGCTGGCGCTTCCTCTCTTGTTCTGGTCACAGAGTCTGATGAGCAAGAGGAGCAAGAAGCGGCAGGAAGCGGCAGCTGCCGTGAACTCTCGGCTGCTGGAATATGTTCAGACGATCCGGTTGATCAAAGCTCATAATCAGACAGGACAGCGGTTTTCGCGTTTAGACAACGCGATGGCACGGCTTAGAGACGATAGCATCCGGGTCGAAGTGATAACCTCTCCAGTTGTCATGCTGTTCTCCATTATTTTGGAGCTTGGATTTGTGTTTCTACTATTTATTGGTAGTTTCTTATTGGCAGGCGGTGTCCTGGATACGTCCGTATTCCTGATTTTCCTTGTGGTAAGCATGAAGTTTTATCAGCCTTTACGGTCGGCGGGAACAGCGCTGACACAAATGCGATATATGGCTTCTGCTGGAGAGCGTATTCGCGAATTGTTTGCTGAATCCGCACTACCTGAACCGGAGCATCCACAGCGTCCTTCCTCGTTCGATATCGAGTTAGAGGACGTGCATTTTTCTTATGGAGACAAGGAGATTTTGAACGGGATTCAATTTCAGGTTCCCGAAAGCAATTTGGTCGCTTTGGTCGGACCTTCTGGTGCGGGAAAGTCGACGATTGCCGGTTTGGTTTCGCGTTTTTGGGACGTAACGGGAGGTGCTGTGAAGATTGGAGGCATCGATGTAAGAGCTATGTTAAGCGATGAACTTCTGGCCATGGTAAGCACGGTTCAGCAGCAGCCCTATCTATTTAATGAAACGATCGCAGCCAATATCCGAAAGGGCAGACCGGATGCTACGACTGAAGAGGTAATTGAAGCAGCCAAAGCAGCGCATTGTCACGATTTTATCATAAATTTACCCCAAGGATACGACACCGTTGCCGGGGAGGGTGGGGCAGCGCTATCCGGCGGAGAGAAGCAGCGTATTTCAATAGCTCGGGCTATTCTCAAGGATGCTCCTATCGTCATTCTCGACGAAGCCACCGCTTCCCTTGATCCGGAAAATGAAGTGCATTTACAAAGAGCGATCAGCAAGCTGGCTTATAGTAAAACGGTGCTAGTCATCGCTCATCGCTTAAAAACAATCCAGGCGGCAGACCGGATTCTAGTTGTAGATCAGGGAAGGATTGTGGAAGCAGGCAGACATGAGGAACTTTTGTCCATGGGCGGTATATACCACAGATTGTGGCAAGAGCAGCAGAGACTAGGGGGATGGAAGATCAAGGCACAACAAGTTTCTGAAGTATAATCTAGGAGAACAACGATAGAGGACCGTCACGGTTTTTTAATGAGGTATGAAAAAGACAGCCCATCAGGAGCTGTCCTTGTTACCAAGAGTGGCTCTATGGCTACTCTTTTGTTGTTTCGGTTACCAAAAACTGCATCGGATCGATCGGCGTGCCGTTTTTGAGAATCTGGAAATTCAGGTGCGGTCCCGTGCTTCGCCCAGTACTACCTAACAGACCGATGAGCTGACCTTGGGTAACAGTAGCTCCAGCGGTAACCTCCAGCTTTTCCAAGTGAGAATAAACGGTTTGATATCCGTCTTCATGCACGATAATGACGTGGTTGCCCAATGTGGTATTGTATTCCGCCTTGAGCACTTTGCCAGCTGCGGCTGCTTTTGCAGGCGTATTCAAATTGTTAATGATGTTGATTCCCTTTTGATCAGGCGTGCTACGGATGTCACCTGCCACTGGTGTGACGAAGGTGAGTTCTTTACCTAGTACTTTTTGTGCATCGGTAAGAGTGAAAACACCTAAAGCCAAGACGACAATGATACCGGATGCCGTCCACGTGTAAGCCCGTTTTTTGAACCTACTAATCATTATGATTCTCCTTTTTACATGTTTTTTGGAGCTGGAAAATCCGGCTGTGATGCTTATCTTTTTTGGCTCTGCGTATAGTTCGAGCATTTTGATCATGGTGTGGCCGTAGAGCGGTACTTCCGTTTCCTTCAAATAAGTAAGGACCAAAGCATCACAAGCCATTTCCTGATCCTGGCGCATGCGGGAAGCGGCGTACCATAACAGCGGGTTAAACCAGTTTACAATCAGGAGCATACTTATGATACTGTTCACGCCAATATCTCGTCTTTTCCAATGCGCTAGCTCATGCAATAAAATGTGCCGTAGCTCTTGCTCGTCGAGGTTTTCCAAAATGCTTGCAGGAAGCCAGATTTGCGGTCGCCATATCCCCATTAAAGCAGGGCTCGTCATTCGGTGACTCATCCGCAAAGGTATGGGTGTGGTGACGCCCATCTGCTGCTTGCACTGGGAAAGAGATCGCAAAATAGTTTGATCCTGAACAGTCGAATCGTCTTTTACCCGAGAAAGAAATCTGTATGTGGTGTAAATCGTAGTGACAGCAAGAATAATGACCCCGACGATCCAGATGAGCGAAAGGACGCTGAACCATGAAAAGCCCGCTTCAGTAGAAAGGTATGTATCTCGGTGGGGGATGGAATTATGCGGATAGGCCTCTTCAGTAGGCTGAAAAGAACCAGATGCCGTTAGCAGGTGAGCTTCCTGGATGCTACCCAAAGACGGCGTGGGTAGCCAGTTGAACAAACTAAGAGAGCTATCGGACGACCACGGAACTACCAGTTTCCATATGAGAAGGAACCATACGGCGTAGTGCCATCTGACGGGCAGACGTTCTTTGCCAAGCTGCTTGCAGAGCAAGATCAGGAAGACGAGAAAGCAGGCCTGTATGGAGTTATGCAGTGTCCACGAAAATGCTTGATTGAGATAAAACGTTACTGAATTCCAATCCACCAGGTTATTTCTCCTTTTCGGAAAGGATTTTCTTCAACTCATCAATCTCTTGGGAGGAGAGCTGTTCTTCTTGTAAATAGTGAACCAGCATCGGCTTTAGTGCGCCACCATACACGCGTTGCAAAAAGGATTGGCGTTCTGTACGTTTGCATTCCTCTTCACTTCGTGCAGGAGAGTAATAATAGACTCGGTTGATCTGTTCAAACGTGAGAATTCCCTTTTGTAAAAGTCGGTTGAGTAAGGTTTTGACCGTCTTGTCTTTCCACGTCTTGTGGTCTCGTAGCGCAAGAATGACATCTGATGCAGTAGCAGGTGATTTTGTCCAGATTACCTTCATAATCTCCCACTCCGCATCTGAGATTCGTGGTTGCTCGTCCACACATATCATCTCCTTTGATTACAAGTGTAGTCTATTTCTTTTCAATAGATTACAATCATAATCTATGTTTGTCAACGGACGATTCCACATCAAATGAGCTGGCTATAAAGAGACAGCAAAAACCCTCTCCAATCAGACAATACGAATATTAGAGGAAGTGCACACAAGATAGGCGGCATCCAGGAGATGTCGCCTACTTTCGTTTAGTGGCATTTATACGCCTTCCGAGTTCGTCCATTGTTCCAACTGATTCTTTTTATAAGCAAGAGGTGTCATGTTCATCGATTTACTAAATTTATCAATAAAATAACTTGTACTATTGAATCCGACTTGATAGGCAACCTCGGTTACATTTGATTCCGGACGCCGGAGTAGGTCTAAGCTTTGTTGGATTCTGTATTCGATAACATAACTTAACGGTGACGTTTTTATCATTCGTTTGAAATATCGGCATGTTTCAGAACGACTTAATTGGCCAACTCTAGCAATATCTTCGAGCCTGATCTTCTCTGTATAATGTTGATGTATCCAGTTCAACATTCGTTTGATTCTTTGATAACTCATGTTTTCCGTCTGATCGTTTTCTATTTGAGGGGTGTTCGATACAATGCTACGCCATATAAAAGTCAGCATAACCGATATATCGATCTCATACCGTGGAGGTTTTTTCTGAATACATTGATTTATTTTCACGATCGCATCTAAAATTTCCTTTCCAAAGCTTTCGTTAGGATTTAAAAAATAGTAAGGAACATTCGTTGCTTGAATATAGGGATATACATAAGAAGCGTGAAGCTCCTTGGGTAAAACAAATTGCGGAGAAACGTTCAAACAGATATACGTGCAACGGGTATCGTTCCAATCTTCTGCCATGTGCAAACAACCACTATTAATAAATAACCCTTCACCTTGCCGGATGACCATTTCTTCATCATTGATTTGAAAAAGTGCTTCGCCTCGCACGATGTATACAAACTGCAATTCATCATGCCAATGGAGAGGGATGTAGCCATGTATGTTGTGATTTATAGTTGTTTCATAACAGGCAACGGGTAACTCGACTGTACGATGTTGAGTTAGTTCCTTTAGACTTTGATCAATCATGATATTTTTGATTTGCAAGCCATCACCTCAATATATTTATATTTTTATATATGATTATGGTATGAAAACAACATGTTCCTCTTTATTATAACAATATCATTATATTGAGGGGACCATCCATGATAAACAACCAACCTAATAGAAAAACCGGACTACTGCTGGTGATGACGGGAGCCATCTGTTGGGGCGTTGGCGGTACCGTATCACAAAAACTCTTTCAACAATATGGCGTAAGTGTGAGTTGGCTCGTTACGACCCGTCTGCTCATTGCCGGTATCTTACTGTTAACAGTTCAATATTTTGCAAAGGACCGCTCCCAAATCCTGCGTGTTTGGAGACATAAAAAGACAGCCGCACAGCTGGTTATCTTCGGGTTATTGGGTATGCTTGCCGTACAATACACGTACATGGCTTCCATTCAACAAGGCAATTCGGCTGTTGCAACGCTATTGCAATATTTGGCACCTGTTATGATTATTTTCTATTTGATTCTACGCAAACAAGCTATGCTAAAGCGTCAAGATGTATTGATTGTTTCGCTTGCATTGGTCGGTTGCTTTCTCCTGCTAACCAATGGCTCTTTTTCTCATTTATCTGTTCCAGTCGCTGCCATCGTATGGGGTGTTTTGTCAGGTGCGGCTTTAGCATTCTACACGTTATATGCCGTTCCACTGCTAGAGAAATTTGATTCGCTTGTCGTAGTAGGTTGGGCAATGGTCATTGGCGGTGTTGCCTTAAGCTTTATCCATCCGCCGTGGAAAATTGATATTAATGTGCTTACAGCTGAAGGCTATCTATATTTAGCATTCGTTGTGGTATTTGGCACCATGATCGCATTTTGGTTTTATATCGAAAGCTTGCAAAGTCTCTCGCCGAAAGAAACAAGCCTCTTGGGCAGTCTTGAGCCACTGGCAGCCGTTCTGACAACGGTAGTTTGGTTAAAGGAACCTTTTGAAGGGTTTCAGTGGTTGGGTGCAGCTTGTATCATCGGGATGATAGTCTTTATAGCTACAACAAATTCTACAGATTCGGGATAATGCTACTGCGGCAGCATTCAGAACAATTTTTGGAGCATCGATTCGGATTGTTAGGACAACGATAGTGGACCATCACGTTTTTTAATGAGATATGAAAAAGACAGCCCATCAGGAGCTGTCCTTGTTACAAAGAGTGGCTCCATGGCTACTCTTTTTTTGTTTCGGTTAACAAAAAATGTATCGGATCGACGGGCGTGCCGTTTTCGAGAATCTGGAAGTGCCTTCAGCCATTCTTGGCATGGAATCGGTTATTGTAAACAAGAATATGAGATCGGGTTTGAGACTCTTCGGCGCTGCCGTATTTTATTTTTGGATTTAACCTAGTGTTAAGCTTGTTTGACATTAATCTTCGGATTTTTACGTAGAAAACATTCTTAAGTGAGATTGGTTTTCTAAAATCATTAATCGGATAATTGTGTGGAAGAACATCAAATAAGCATTTATAGAAAGATAATGATTGACTAAGGCAAGTTATTTGAAAAAATGTGACGACTGGGCAAATTTTATGCTCAGTTTTTTTGCGAAAATATTGCAAGAAATTTTTTCGGAAATTTAAGCCAAACTAAATAGTTCTCCGTCTAATGGGTGTAAGTCAGAAATTAAACAGAGTTAGAAGGTGAATGTTATCATTCGGACAGTCAGAAAGGCACAAAGGGGAAACGATAAAGCATTCTTAAAACTATTCCAACAATATGAGGAAGATTTATATCGTATCGCTTATGTGTATGTCAAAAACAAAGACGATGCGTTGGATGTGGTTCAAGAAACAGCTTACCTGTCGTTTAAAAAGATCAATACATTGAAGAATCCAGAGTATTTCAAAACATGGTTAACGAAAATTGCTATTAGTTGTTCGATCGATCTTCTTCGAAAACGCAAGAAGGTAATTCATTTAAAGCCAGGATATGAAGAATTTGTAGGTTCGGATGATGAAGATGTTCCACTCTCGTTATCACTTCAAGGATTAGTAGATACGTTAAATGAAGATGAAAAAAGTATTGTTCTTCTAAGGTTTTATTATGATCATACCTTCAGGGAAATTTCAGAGATATTAGAAATTCCCTTAGGAACAGCAAAATCCGTATTATATCGTGCATTAGATAAACTACGTAAACAAGTGAAGGAGGCGGGTATGTATGAGTAATCGAATAAAACAAGAACTAGAAAAAATTGAAATCCCAAAAGAATTACATGAAAGAAGTGAACTAGGGATTAAAGCAGCAAGTTCTGAAATGAAGGGAAGAGGAATAATAAATAAAGCTATAAAAGTTCTAGGAGGTGTAGCTGCGGTAGCTGTTTTATCAATTAGTTTAACGGCGGCAGTTAATCCTGGTTTCGCAAGTTCACTTCAAGGTTTTTTCAAGGACATTACGAATTGGAAAGGTGCAGTTATAGGTACGGAGTACTATCAAGCGACTGATGAAATAAGTGTTACGGTTTCCGACTTGAACATGAAAAACAATCATTTTGTTTTACCAATCACCGTTACTTTTGAACAAGCAGATAAAACTCCTTTTATTATGGCTGAAGCCTTAACATTCGGTGAATTTAAAGTTATAAGTCATTCTGGAGTCGAAGTTACTGCGGAGCAAATTCAAGTCGAACCTCAAGCATCAAAGGAATTCAGCTTTGACATTGAAGACAGCCACAAATTACTAACAGAAGTAGAAAACAAAAATCCCACAAAAAGGGAGTTTAAAGCAAGCCTTGTCATTGATAAAGAATTCTTAGGCTTTGACGACACATTTACCATAGTCATTAATTCATTTTTTGAACATAGTAAGGGAGATGCACGCTTGGAGATAAAAGGAAATTGGAAGTTGGGATTTTCAACAAAATAATTAACATTGAGAGGTCATGGTTAAAATGACCTCTTTATGCCGAAATATGCAGGTAAAGGCTTACTAATCTATGATACAATGGGATTTATTGGTGCCATACATTGGTCAATTAATAACATGGGAGAGGTGCTTAGCGTATGTCGAAAATTTTAACCCGAGCAGAAGTGGATACGGAATCAACATGGAATTTGAATGATATCTTTGAAACAAAAGAGGCATGGGAAGAAGAATTAAACGCTGTTCAGAAGGACATCTCCTCTGTTACGAAATATGAAGGAAGACTCAGAGAAGGAGCAGATACACTGCTAGCCTGTCTTAATGCACAGGAAGAGCTGCAAGGCAGAATCAACCGTGTAGGAGCCTATGCTTATCTGCATCAATCTGGAGACAGCATCAGTCCTGAGAATCAGATGAACGCTGCGAAAGCGCGCGATCTTTCTTCACTAGTCAGTTCAGCTCTTACCTTTATCAAATCCGAGATTATCGCGCTTCCAGACGGAACGATTAACCAGTACATAAAAGAACAGCCCGAACTTCAGGTGTTCGAACGCAGTCTCGGATTGCTTTTGCAAACCAAGCCGCACAGATTGACAGCAGAGACGGAAAAGGTTCTTGCTTCTTTTGGTGAAGTATTAGGGGCGCCTTACCGCATCTATGAGCGCAGCAAGCTGGCAGATATGACATTCCCGTCTACAGAGAACGGCCGAGGGGAAGAAGTGCCGGTTTCGTTTGCACTTTATGAGAACAAGTACGTTGAATCTTCGGACACTGAGCTGCGCCGTAATTCGTTTAAAGCCTTTAGCGAAACACTGTACAAATACCGCAATACGTTTGCTGAAGCCTACGGTACCGAAGTGAAGCGACAAGTGATTGAATCGCGTCTGCGCGGATATGACTCCGTTACGGATATGCTCTTGACGCCGCAGCAAGTCTCAACGGAAATGTATAACAACATTTTGGATATTCTGCAGGAAGAGCTTGCGCCTCATATGCGAAAATATGCCGCACTCAAGAAACGGGTGCTCCATTTAGACGAGATGACGTTTGCAGATCTGAAAGCTCCGCTTGATCCTGATTTCAGTCCTGGCATTTCTTTTCAGGAAGCAGGAGATCTAATCAAGGAAGCCTTAACCATCCTTGGTCCGGAATACGGGGAGATCGTATCGGATGCCTTTAATAATCGTTGGGTGGATTACGCGGATAACGCAGGGAAGAGAACGGGTGCGTTCTGCATGTCGATTCCTGGAGTCCATTCCTATATTTTGATTAGCTGGGCTGATAGCATGAGAGGTGCCTTTACGCTGGCCCATGAAGTGGGACATGCCGGTCATCTAATGCTGGCGAGCAAATATCAGCGTTTGACGAACTCTAGACCTTCGCTGTATTTCATTGAAGCTCCTTCAACGATGAACGAACTCCTGCTGGTGGATCATTTGCTGGCACGTTCTAACGATCCGAGAATGCGCCGCTGGGTTATTTCCCAGTTGCTCGGCACCTATTTCCACAACTTTGTAACCCATTTGCTTGAAGGAGAGCTTCAGCGCCGGGTCTACGATCTTGCTATGAAAAATGTACCGATTACTGCCGTGAAATTGTGTGAGTTGAAGGGAGATATCCTGTCTTCGTTCTGGGGAGAGGATGTGGTTATCGATGAGGATGCCAAGTTAACCTGGATGCGTCAACCGCATTACTATATGAGTTTGTACCCTTATACTTATGCAGCTGGTCTAACCGCTTCAACGGCTGTAGCACAGCTCATAAAAGAGGAAGGACAGCCTGCCGTGGATCGCTGGCTCGAGGTGTTAAAAGCCGGAGGATCTATGAGCCCGCTCGAACTGATGAAACTGGCAGGTGTGGACATGTCGAAGCCTGATCCAATTCGTAGCGCTGCAGCCTACGTAGGATCACTTATTGATGAGCTGGAGAGTTTGTATTAAGATCATGCTATTCTCGGGAGAATGCCTTATTTTGAAAAAGAAGCATTAGTACTGTGTTGAAATAATTTAAATCTATTTTAAGGGGTCCTTAATTTTAAGGACTCTTTTTTTATGGTCAATTGAGCATTGATTATGATGATAACAATAGGATCATTCAAACGAGTGAAACTGGAACAGTTACTAAAGACTCGGTATGACCCTTTAAGTATATGTCATGAAGATTCCGTGAATTATATAGAAAGCTTATAATAGCAAGATTTAAGATGGTTTTTTATGTTAATTCGCAGGAAGGAAGCAATCACTATGAATTCCAAATACATAAGAAAGAATGATGAAATTACGAATCGACTTCGAGTGTCTCTAGCATCCAACGAAATTCAGAAATTCATTTTAACTTTTCTAAGTCTACATGTATCAGACCAAGCAACATTCTTTTTAGAACTGAATGAAAGGAAGCGCGAAACGGTTCTTAAGTCTCTAAAACCGAGTGAGTTTGCCGGCATATTTCAGGAACTGAGTTTGGACGATCGAAGGCTTATAGTAGCGTATCTTGACTCTAAATATGTTACGGAAATGCTGAACTTTATGGTCTCGATCGAAGCAGCGGCTTTCGTAAGATCCCTTTCGCGGCGTAAAGCCGCTTCACTATTGAATGCTATGCAGCCTGAAGCTAGAACAAAGGTGGAGCGGATCTTGAAGTACCCAGTAGACTCTTCGGGTGCACTTATTCATACGGAGTTTCAAACCGTAGATAAAGCGGATACTGTTGAGGCGGTACTGAATCGGTTGCGTCTATCGAGCGAGGACAATTATTATTTTCTGTATGTTACCAATCAGGACCTTCGTTTGATCGGTGTAGTATTGATACATCAACTATTGCGAGCCCGATCAGACAGCAAGATGGAAATGCTCATGAACACGAATATCATCTCTATTCACGATCATGCTGATCAAACCAACGCAGCAGACTTGATCAAAAAGTATGATCTTCATGAGCTCCCTGTTACGGACCAAGACGGAATCATGATTGGAATCATTAAGGTTGATGATGTTCTCGATTTGCTGGAAGAGCGGATGACGCAGAGAATTCAGAATATTGCCGCGTTAAAAAGTGGATTGTCGTTTTCTTCAAGTACATTTAGATTAGTAACCCAAAGATTGCCTTGGCTTATTGGACTTACGGTGCTGGGTTTTCTGATGACTAAAATCATGGCTCCTTTTATTGCCTCACTGGAACATTTTACGACGCTAGCACTATTTATCCCGGTAATACTAGCAATGTCGGGTAACGGCGGAATTCAATCCTTATCTGTTGTCATTAGAAGAATGAGTGTGAGCCCAGTGAGAGGTAAGGACAGTTGGTATTTACTTGGAAAAGAAGCGGGCATCGGTGTGCTGACGGGGTTCGTTTGTGGGGTCTTCGCAACCGTGCTGTCAATCCTATTATTGGATTCGTCGCTGATGTTTAGCACGATCGTCGGTTTGGCACTATTTATATCTGTTCTGTTCGGAACAATAACCGGAGCAATACTCCCCTTAATCGTTAAACATCTGAATATAGACCCTGCAATTGCTTCTGGACCAGTGGTAACAACTTTAACTGACGTAGTGGCATTATTAATTTATTACAGTGTTTCTACTCTTCTTATACCATTTGCAACATCTTAACAAGAAGGAGTAGATATGTATGATCCTGATCGGGAAAACCTCACGTACGGTTTGATGAGGAGGGGCTGATGTTATTCAGCCCTTTTCTCTAGGCAAAAAGGCATATTTTCAGCTTGGAGTTATCTCTGGAGCTATTAGATGGTTAGTATGTTCTCTACTCAGCAAAAAATATTGAAGACGCTGGAGTCCCTGATTCAATTCCTCGGTATCGTGCACTGAAGACAGTGAAATACGAATGAATTGAGATTCTGTTTGTTTACGTGTTAGAAAACGGAGAGAGTGGTACACGTGGACTCCAGCCTTTAAAGCACTCTGTTCAAACTCCTGTAAACTATACTGCCTGGATAACGGAAGCCAGCGAAAAAAACTAAGGGGATTTTCACCTGAGTCATAGAACCGAAAATAATTCTGGTACAGCTTATTACGCTCCCGAGCAATCGTTCTTTTCTGTCGGATGATCTGATCCGCAATGTTGGAATGGATCAGTTCTGTAATCACTTCCGAATTCAAGGCTGAAGTTTTAATATTGACATTGAAAATCCCATAGGTCATTTTTTCAATAAATTGGTTTGCATAGGCAATATATGCTACTCTCATTCCGGAACTGAGTGATTTGGATGTGCTCAATATATATATACAGCGATCTGGCACAAAATGGGAGACCGGCAGTTCTCCTGGTGGTGCCAGAAAAGAATAGATGTCATCTTCAATTAAGATTAATTTGTGCTTGTTAATGATTTCAGCGATGTCTTTTCGCCGATTCGTCCCCATCATAATTGCAGTCGGATTATTGCAGGACGGAACAAGGTAAATTCCTTGTACGCTGTTCATTGTGCATACCGAATCAAGGTTCTCCGGCAACATGCCCGATGTGTCTCCTTCTACAGGAACTAACTGAATATTCAATATATTCGCCAGTTCAATGAAATTAGGATACGTATATACGTCCACAGCGATTTTATCACCAGGATGAAAAAGAGACATTAGCGTCAGAGCAAGCGCATTTTGTGCCCCGGAAGTGATCGCAATATTTTCCACATCAACGTCCATTCCAAACCGCTGCATCCATGCTCTAGCTGCTGATCTATGATATGGCATGCCGAGCGGTTGCCGGTAATCCAGCAGGGTTTCTAAATAATCTTTACCGGAAATCTGCCGAATGATTTCTGCAACCTGTGTATTGCATTCATCTAGAGGTTGTATAATTCCCATTTCAATACTGTGAAATTTCTCCGCGTGATCCTCAAGAAATATGGCATTTCTCACATTTGGAGTGACAAAAGTGCCCCTACCTGTAACTGCGTATATTAGTCCTTTAACCTCGCATATTTTAAAAGCACGTGTGATTGTACTCAAATTAACATCCAGATAATCTGCCAGTTCACGCTGAGGTGGAAGCTGTATATTAGGGGCCAGATAACCGTTGATAATATCATATTCAAGTAGACTGGCAATTGAGCGGTAAATCGGTGAGGCCAACTTTTTTTTGTCTGGCGTCCAGCTCATCGGATAATTTTCAAAAGAATTTACAGGCATAATGGTCCTCCTAATATTGTGTTGCATACAATTTTATCATTGAATACATACAATTTGTAATGATAAAGTGATATTTATGATTTAACATGATCATTCGAGGAGGAGTACAATTGAAATATTATGTAGTTGATGCATTTGCGGAACAAGTATTCGAAGGGAACCCCGCAGGTATCTGTATTATGGATCAATGGATTTCCAATGATCTGATGCAAAAAATCGCTGCTGAAAATAATCTTTCTGAAACGGCGTTTGCTGTAAAAGAAAGAGAGCACTACCAGTTAAGATGGTTTACGCCTGCGGAAGAAATTGACCTTTGTGGACATGCCACCCTGGCAACCGCTTATATCATCGCCAACTATTATGAACCTGATGCCGACCGTTTTACTTTCCAGACATTGAGCGGGGAACTGGTTGTACTTAAAAAAGGGGAGTTATATGAAATGGATTTTCCGAGCCGGATGCCTGAACCATTTACATTGACTCAGGAGATGGTGGAGGCCCTTGGCGTGACTCCGGTAGAAACTTATCTCAGTAGAGACTTGATGTTTGTGCTAGAGAGAGAAGAGCAGGTGCGGAATATAACGCCTGACTTCTCTAAACTTAAAAATTTGCCAGATGGAATAGGGGCTTCTGTAACAGCAAAAGGGACGAATTTTGATTTTGTGTCCAGAAGCTTTTTTCCAAAATTGAATGTGAATGAAGACCCTGTATGCGGTTCGGCACACTGCAATTTTATCCCTTTCTGGGCCGGGCGCCTCGGAAAAAATGAGTTGTTAGCGAGACAGCTCTCCAGTCGCGGCGGTACACTGCACTGTCGGCTGGAAGGAGACCGGGTAAAAATCAGCGGGACTGCGGTTCTGTACGCCATATCAGAGCTGCAGATCGATTAACTCAGTAGGGACCGGCAATTATGCGTGCGTAGCAAAAACTGCAGAACTGGGCATTTCCCTTCCTGAAAGAATGGAACGCATCAAAAAAAACTGATGCTTGACGTGTATCATATGGCTTGCTACAATGAACGCATCAAAAATAATTGATGGGAAGTTGAGGTGACAACATGGAGGTTCCTATTATTCAAGAGGACATCTTGAGCGTGTACGAACAGAAATTTAAAGCTCTTTCCGATAAAAATCGGTTAAGAATCATTTATGAATTAAACCAAAGAGGTAAAGTTTGTGTGTGCGAATTAACCGACATGCTTGATCTGCCTCAGTCGAAACTGTCTTATCATTTAAAAATGTTACTTGATGCAAATCTTATACTTGTGGAACGCATTGGAAAATGGAACTTTTATGAGCTAAACAACGAAGAAGTCAGAGGACTATTATCTGAACAGCTGTGCTGCATTTTTTATCCGCTTTGATCCGACCCTTGTGGTCGGTTTTTACATTTAAGCAAGAAGGAGTAACTAGACATGAAAGGCACAAATGATTTGACCCAAGGTCCTATTATGCCTACTTTGATGAAATTGACGATTCCCATCATTGCAACCAATTTCATATCTACAACCTATGGTCTTGTCGACATGATCTGGGTAGGGAGGCTAGGAAGCGGTCCTGTTGCGGCGATTGGCACGGCAAGCTTCTTCATCAATTTAGCGATTGCTTTAGCGACAATGATAACGATCGGTACAGGGATCAAGGTTTCACATTGTATGGGAGCCGGTCAGGTAGAACAAGCTAGGTCATATGTGAAGAACGGATTTGTTATGTCTGTTGTATTAGGGCTTCTCTACATGGTTTTTATCGTATTGACTAAGGACCATCTTATTGGTTTCTTTGATCTTGGAAGTGATGAAGTTGAGTTGATGGCGAAGCAATTTTTATTGATTTCAATAATGGGTATCGTATTCTCAATCCTAAACACCTTATATGCAACCATTTTGAATGCTATGGGAAATAGTAAGCAGCCGTTTCATATTTTTTCAGTTGGTCTCATTTTGAATATCATCCTCGATCCATTCTTAATATTTGGAGTGGGCAGTTTTGAGGGTTGGGGAGTTGCAGGGGCAGCGATTGCCACTCTAACGGCCAATGTATTAGTGACCGTGCTGTTTATCATCCAAACAAGAAGTTCCCAATTTATGTCTAAATCGTCGGTTTGGGATAGCCATCTCATGAAACAAGTAATCCGGATGGGGCTTCCGATAACTATTCAACGGGTCACCTTTACAATTATATCGATTATCATTGCAAAGATCATTGTGCGGTGGGGTGCTGACGCCATTGCGGTTCAAAAAGTCGGGATACAAATTGAATCTATTTCCTATATGACCATCGGTGGTCTACAAGGGGCTATTGCTGCCTTTTTTGGACAAAATTACGGAGCTCGTCAATTGGATCGAATTCAGCAGGGTTATCGCAAAGCATTGCTGCTGACATCTATATTTGGTACTTTCATTTCACTTGTATTTATCATATTTCCACAACAACTCTTTTCACTGTTCCTATCCGATGAGGCTAGTTTAAAGTTAGGAACGGATTATATGCGAATTATCGGTTTCTCCCAATTGTTCATGTGTATGGAACTGATGACAGTAGGTGCATTTAACGGCATTGGCAAGACGCATATTCCGCCGATATTTAGTATTTTATTTACTGCGTTACGAATACCGCTTGCTTTAATCTTATCCGAACCGTTTGGTTTAAATGGGGTGTGGATGTCGATTGCACTGAGTAGTGTGTTTAAGGGTGTCATTCTGGTCTTCTGGTTTAGAAAATCTTTGCGCAATATAAATGTTCCGCAAGCCATTCATTTATAACAAGTCAAAAAGGAAGGTCATTAACATGAATTTGTTAAATCGTGAACTCATCCAACTTTTGATAGACAAAGCTTTACATAACGATCTGCTTCGAGGACATTTCGGTTTGGAAAAAGAAAATGTGAGAGTCGATCTAGATGGAAAACTTGCATTGACACCGCATCCTAAAGCCTTTGGCAGCAAGACGGAAAATCCTTATATTCAAACTGACTTCTCAGAGAGTCAACTTGAGATGATAACCCCAGCCTTTGACTCGATTGATGAGACTTATCATTTCATGGAAGCTTTGCACGACATTGTTTCTTTAGAATTGGAAGGGGAATACTTATGGCCCAGCAGTAATCCCCCTATGTTGCCCGAAGAGCAGGAGATTCCAATTGCCAAAATGAACGATCCCATAGCGGATGACTATCGAAGCGAATTGGCGGACAAGTATGGTCGTAAGAGACAATTGCTAAGTGGAATTCATTATAATTTCTCGTTTGATGAAGGGTTTCTTAGAAAGCTATCTGAAACAGAGGCGCGGAACACAGACTTTAAAGAATTCAAAGATGCGATCTATTTTAAAGTAGCTCGTAACCTGTTGAGATACCGTTGGCTGCTCATTTATTTAACAGGGGCAAGTCCTGTTTTTGATAAAACGTATATCGATCGATGTGTTGCTTTAGGGAATTCACATGACAATAAAAGCTACTATGTTTCCAATATGAACTCACTTCGGAATAGTGCATGCGGCTATCGGAATGAAAAATCGTACTATGTATCCTTTAATTCGACGAAAGACTATGTTCATGATTTGAATAAGTTGATTCAGAAGAATGAATTACTGAGCGTAAAGGAATTTTACAGCCCTATTCGCATGAAAACAGCAAAGGGCATCAACGTATTACAGGAACTTGTGGAAGATGGAGTTGCATACTTAGAGCTTCGATTTATTGATATAAACCCACTTCAAAGAATAGGAATCAGTAAAGAAACGATGCATTTTATACATTTGTTTATTCTTTTTATGCTGCTTAAAAAAGATGAACCCTTTAATGAAGAAGATCAAAGAATAGCTGAATTGAATCATGATCAATTGATCATGGAAGGCATAGGCGGACGTTTAAACGATCATGAAGATCGTCAGTTCACGATGGAGGTTATGGCACTTGCTTGTATCGATGAGATGCAGGAAATGGTGCAGCTGTTGTTCCCTAAGGTTGAGGACTACCTACACATACTGAATGGTGAGAAGCAAAAGATTCTTCATTCTGATTTGAACCCTGCATCTATGGTAAAGTCCGACATTCAAAAGACATCCTATCTGACTTACCATTTGGAAAAAGCAAAAAAGTACGCTGGGGAAAGTATTCAGAATGGATATCGTTTTGCAGGATATGAGGATCTCGAATTATCCACCCAATTGCTCTTAAAAGCAGCAGTGAAGAGGGGAATTAAGTTCAAACTGGTGGATCGGGATGAGAATTTTGTATTGTTATCACATGGTGAGCACGAAGAATATGTGAAGCAAGCTACGAAAACGTCCTTGGACTCCTACAGTACGGTGTTAATTATGGAAAATAAGGTTGTTACGAAAGAAGTTCTCAAACGACATGGAATTCGTGTCCCATCAGGGGAAGCATATAGAAGCTTGGATGAAGCGATATCCGCCTACGAAACGTATAGTGGTATTCCAATTGTGATCAAGCCTAAATCAACCAATTTCGGGTTGGGCATTACGATCTTCAATCGCGAATATTCGAGAGAGGATATGAAAAAAGCGTTTGAAATAGCCTTTACACATGATCGGACAGTACTTCTCGAGGAATTTATGACAGGCAAAGAATATCGCTTCCTGGTTATGGGAGATGAGGTGGTTGGGGTGCTGCATCGTGTTCCTGCAAATGTCGTGGGAGATGGTGTCCATACGATCGAACAGCTTGTTAAAGAGAAAAATAAAGACCCACTAAGAGGTCGTGGATATAAAACTCCCCTTGAGAAAATTCAGTTAGGGGAAGCAGAAGAGATGTTTTTGAAGAATCATTCTATGGGTTGGAACGATATACCACAATCAGGGGAAGTTATCTATCTGAGAGAAAACTCGAATATTAGTACAGGTGGAGACAGTATCGATTTTACCGATGACATACCCAATAGCTATAAGGATCTAGCCATTCAATCAGCTAAAGCTGCAGGAGCAACCATATGTGGTGTGGATATGATGATTGATCATATAGAGGAAGAAGCAACGGACACCAATTACAGCATTATAGAAATCAATTTTAATCCAGCGATCCATATCCACGGCTACCCTTATATTGGAAAGAATAGAAAGGCAGACGAAAAGATTCTGGATTTATTGTTTGGTTAAACCATGTTAAGTATATATAAGTCGGTTCCATCAGGGGCTGGAACCGGCTATTACTTACAGACATAAATGTATAAGCATAAAATCATATGATTAACATTATGATTTCACTAATGAAAGGAATGAATTTTATTGGAGCAGTTGAAAGAAATTGCCGAGAAGTTAAAGTTGCTTGGAGATAAAACAAGACTTACCATGTTGACGCTCCTTAAGGAAAGAGAGTGGTGCGTTTGTGAGTTTGTTGAAATTTTTGACATGTCCCAGCCTGCAATCAGCCAACACTTAAGAAAATTAAAATCTCAGGGAATTGTAAATGAAAGCAAACGTGGTCAATGGGTGTATTATTCCTTAAATGTAGAAGATAAGCCATATATTAAAGCGGTTTTGGATGAAATGCCTACTTCTCAAGAGATATTATCATCATTTAACAAAGACATTAACTGCGTTTGTGAATAACGGTTTGATCAGAATAAATAGCATTGGAATAACGGAAATATCTCTGTTTATTATATAAGTATATAGTTATATAATAATTTATAATGATTAACCGGAAAGTGCATTACCTTATCGAACTCATAAAAAAGAGTAGGATTTTTAACTGCTACATAACTGGAGGGTTGTACATTGCTTACCGCTGTACTTGCTAGTTTGATTTTTCTTGTGACATTAATTCTTGTCATATGGCAACCCAGAAATCTATCCATAGGATGGTCTGCTTGCGGTGGTGCGGCATTAGCACTCTTAGTTGGTGTCGTTGACTTTCAGGATGTATGGGATGTCACCCAAATTGTTTGGAATGCGACACTAGCCTTCGTCGCCATCATTATCATTTCGTTGATCCTGGATAAAATCGGTTTCTTTGAATGGGCTGCTCTACATATGGCTAATGCAGCTAGAGGAAACGGCATCCGCATGTTTGTCTATGTATCCGTGCTCGGAGCTATAGTAGCTGCATTTTTTGCAAATGACGGAGCGGCACTGATCTTAACACCGATTGTGCTTGCTATGGTCAGGGCACTTAATTTTGACGAGAAGAAAGTATTTCCCTTCATCATTGCTAGTGGATTTATTGCGGATACGACTTCACTTCCACTTATCGTCAGCAACTTGGTGAATATTGTGTCCGCAGACTTCTTTGATATTTCGTTTACCGAATATGCTAGCCGAATGATTGTTCCCAATTTGTTCTCATTAGTAGCCAGTATTCTTGTGCTTTATTTGTTCTTCCGTAAGAGTATTCCAAGACAATTTGACGGTACACAGCTAAAACAACCATCTACAGCTATCCAAGACCGAAAAATGTTTCGTTGGTCATGGATCGTACTAAGTGTTCTGCTTATCGGTTACTTTGTATGTGAATCCTTCAATATACCGGTATCCATTGTGGCGGGAGTTATAGCGATTTTCTTCCTACTGATGGCAAGAAGAAGTCCGGTTGTGCAAACGAAGGAAGTACTGAAAGGAGCCCCATGGGCTATCGTCTTTTTCTCCATTGGTATGTATGTCGTAGTATATGGCTTGCGTAACGCAGGTCTCACCGATCTTCTCGCAAGTGTCATTCAGACTATTGCTGATCAAGGTTTGTTTGAAGCAACAATGGGGATGGGTTTTATTGCTGCGATTATTTCATCAATCATGAACAATATGCCGACGGTCATGATTGATGCGTTAGCAATAGATGCTACGAATACATCAGCAGCTATTAGAGAAGCGTTAATATATGCAAATGTTATTGGTTCCGATTTAGGTCCAAAAATAACACCGATTGGCTCATTGGCAACCCTATTATGGCTCCACGTCCTTTCAACAAAAGGTGTGAAAATCAGCTGGGGCACTTATTTTAAGACCGGGATCATATTAACGATTCCAACTTTATTTATAACCCTATTAGGTTTATATATTTGGTTAACTATACTTTAATTTCACACTAAGGGAGAGAATGAACATGGAAAAAAAGACACTTTACTTTTTATGCACAGGCAACTCTTGCCGCAGTCAAATGGCTGAAGGATGGGCAAAAAAACATCTTGGTGATGATTGGAATGTCTACAGTGCAGGTCTTGAAGCACATGGTCTAAATCCCAATGCTGTCAAAGCTATGAACGAGGTTGGTATTGATATTTCGAATCAAAAATCCGATATCATCGACCCGCAGTTGTTAAATAATTCGGATTTGGTAGTAACGTTATGTGGAGATGCTGCAGATCGTTGTCCGATGACTCCTACGCATGTTCGCCGCGAGCATTGGGGATTTGAAGATCCAGCCAAAGCTCAAGGAACTGATGAAGAAAAATGGGCTGTTTTCCAACGTGTTCGTGATCAAATTGGTGAGCGTATCCAAAAATTCGCTGAAACCGGCGAGTAATAAAAATTGATTTATTATGAATAGTACTGTATATTCTACCTCAAATTGTCGTGGTAAAATAAGGAATCAGAGGGTTGAGGAGTGGCAGTATTATAAAAACCCATATTCACGTTGCTGATTGCTATAGGTACTGGCTTGGATCATACGCTTTTAAACAGAAACGAACTGATTTTTCATTTGCTACACATAATGAGATTGAACGCTCGGATGTCAAGTGGATTCGTGACAGATTTGAGTTTAACGTCCAACAGTTTGTAACGATGCTGGAATAAGGCGATATAATTTATCCCTAATCAATCATTATCGATTCTGAACTAACGGGACTCGAGAGCCTAATGTTAAGAAGGAGTTAACGTGAGTACTATAGAATATTTAGTTATTAAGTAATCAGTTATCATAAATCGTGAAATCGTGATAAGGAGGGTGAGGATTGAACAAAAGTGTCGCAAATGTCAAGCTCCATGCAAAGTCTATATTATAACCATGGCGGATTTTTGTATGGAGCTTAATGAAGTAACCGCATGTTTTCATTCTGACCTGTAAGGTGAAAATAGTTTATAGTATAGATTTTGCTCCCTTAAAATTAGAATCTATTTTAAGGAGTATATCTACTTTGAAATATACAAATGCTGAAGCTATTTTGCCAGAAGATTTGCTAAAGGAAGTACAGAAATATGTGCAAGGTCGAATGGTCTATATCCCCAACTCAGAAGGGTCTCGCAAAAAATGGGGTGAAAAATCAGGGAACAGAAATTACCTGATCCTTAGAAACGGCCAGATTCGCCAAAAATTCAATGAGGGATCAACGATTGATCAGCTCTCAGAACTGTTCAGTCTTTCCCATGATAGTATCAAAAAAATTGTGTACTCAAAAAAGAAATAAATCAAAAGGTTTGTCGGGTTAAGCCCGCAAGCCTTTTTTATGTTCTAAACGCTTAGTAATTGTTTTTTATATATTTTTAAAAATATATCACTTCTATAATAAAGACCATAGGATTCACAAGAATGAAATAAATAAAAGACCCAAAATCGAAAGTAGGAGCTCACCATGGAACATAATTTTGGATTGAAAAAATTAAATAGCGAAGAAGCAACGATATTTGAATTACAGGATGCCATGAATAAGGGGGAAGTTACCTCAAGGGAACTTGTAATGTATTACATGTATCGTATCGCAACGTTTGACCAGAGTGGACCAATGATAAACTCTATTATGGAAATAAATCCAGATGCGATTTTTATTGCAGAAGCATTAGACCAAGAAAGAAAATTACTAGGAGCAAGAAGCCCTCTACATGGTGTCCCCGTATTATTGAAAGGAAATATTGAAACAAATGATAAAATGCATACAAATGCGGGTGCATTAGCTTTGGAAAACCATGTAAGCTCAAGAGATGCCTTCCTTGTCCAAAAATTAAGGAACGCAGGTGCAATTATTTTAGGAAAAACAAATTTGACAGAATGGGCAAATGGGATGTCATCATCAAAAATGTGGGCTGGATATAGTTCAATAGGTGGACAAACGAAAAATCCATATGGGGATTATTTTCCTGGTGGTTCTAGTACAGGATCAGGGGCATCCGTTGCAGCAAATTTTGCTACAATCGCAGTTGGAACAGAGACATCTGCCTCTATTTTAAGCCCAGCTGTACAGAACGCTATTGTTGGTATCAAGCCAACCGTAGGTTTAATAAGTCGATCAGGAATCATTCCGTGGAGCAACTCTCAGGATACAGCTGGACCTATGGCAAGGACTGTGACAGATGCAGCGATCTTATTAGGTGCTCTTACGGGAAAAGATGAAAGTGACCCCGCTACTTGGAAGAATGAACATTCTAATATGGACTATACAGCATTTTTGGATAAAAACGGATTAAGTAACGCAACCATAGGCATTTTTAGGAATGTACCACCTGAGAAATATCGTGATATTGGCGAGTATGATGAAAGATTATTTAATGATGCTGTGGCTAAACTTAAAGATTCTGGAGCCAATGTAATAGAAGATATAGAAATCCCATCTTTCTATAGAGAGTGGGAATATAAGAAAAAGAACTTTGAATTTAAGCATTCTATTGAAAATTATTTGCAAAGCCTCCCGGCTCAATTTCCTATTCATTCATTAAAGGAGTTGATTGAATGGAACGAGCAGAATACTGAGAAGGCTTTGAAATATGGACAAGATTCATTGAAATATCAATTACAACTAGATAATCCATTAAAGAATCAGAAATACATTCTAGAGTCTATTACTGATTTATATTATTCGCAAAATATGGGTATAGATCATGCATTACAAAAGTATGGATTAGATACAATCCTGTTTCCTTCTTATGTCGGAGCTGATATATGTGCTAGAGCGGGTTATCCATCCATAGCAGTACCTGCTGGATTCCAAGATAATGGAAGAGCATTCGGGATTACATTTGCAGGAACGGCATTTAGTGAACCGACATTAATTCGTATTGCATTTGCATTCGAACAAAAAACGAACCACAGGAGAATGCCAGATTTAATAGGAGGAAGATAGAGTGTCAAATGAAATAAAGAGTTACATTGGCTATCCAATGGTGAAAATTCAAGGGGGAGAAATAGAATTAAGAGACGATAGAATAAAAAGCAAATGGAAAGCTGAAATAAGACCGTTTCTTCTTGCACGGTATCCTGTAACTACGAGTCTATACTATGCAATTACAAATAAATCTCCTAATTCTTTTGACGGAGATCTAAAACCGGCTGTGAATATTTCTTGGAACAGGAACCACTGGTTATAGATACGGAGAGCTTGATAAGATTGCCTGGTATAATGAAAATTCAGGAGGCAAAATCCATGAAGTAGGAAGAAAGGAACCGAATGCATGGGTTCTGTATGATATGTTAGGGAATGTTTGGGAGTGGTGCTTTGATTTATATGATGAACAAGTGTACGGCTCCTACCGAATTTTTCGAGGAGGTAGCTGGGCTGAGGAGGCAAGGGGTTGTGGGGCTTCGTGTCGTCGTCGTAGCCATCCGTCATTTTGCATAGACGACCTTGGATTCCGTCTTGCCCAGTCTTTTTAACTTCAACAAACCAACTTTCGAGGTTATAGCATCGTTCCAGCTTCAGGAGGACAACCACAACGAATTCTCCGAAATATCTTTGATTTACGACTTGGAGAACTACTCTGCAGTTGTTCATGGAAAGGGATCCACACAAGAAGAGGTCTTGACTCCCCATCCAAAATAAAAAGGAGAGAAAAGGTCGCATCCCGTGAACATGTTCCGACGCATCATTGGCGATGGTATTGAGATCATAAGAGACGAGCATATCTTAATTGGTGACAACCATTGTGGTGTATTGGATTAAACCGGATGAGAAATCCGTGTGAATTTTGCACCTAATATGATTATCGGATCAGCGCATCCTGCACTGGATCTACAGATAACCAGAATAACAGTTATTAAATTAACTAAAGTCTAATTTCTCGGTGTTGTAAACGAGAAATTAGGCTTTTTTTATACATATGGATTTCCTTAACGTTGTAAATTCGCATTTTCCTGAAGCTACCCCAGGTAGAAGTCTCGCTTTGTGATGCGGAGCCAAGCTTATGAATCTGCTCTTCGAGACAAGAGTGTTCGGAGAAAACTCCGGGCCTTTTACAGATGGGTGGTGGTTGTGGCTAGCTTATCTATTTTCGCAAAATAACGAAACTGTAGCCTAAAGCCACGACAACGTTTACAATGAAAATTATATGTATTAAATGTAAAGTGAGGTGGGAAGATGGAAGTCTACCGCTGCATGAATCATTCCGATGAACCGGCAGTTGCCCAGTGCAGGCGCTGCGGGAAGCCCGTTTGTGAACAATGTCATGACCAGGAAACAGGACGCTGCCGGTATCGTTGCGGTGAAATGAGTTACGGATCATCAATGCCCGTACAACAAAGAAGCACGTTATGGACGGTTGTCGTTTCCTTGCTTGCCATCCTTGGCGGGCTTGCGCTGCTTCTGATAACGATTTGCGGAGCAATGCTTTTTTCGTATTAAAGTTAAAACGACAAGGAGTTGCAGATGGAATTTCCTGTATATTTAAACTTGGGTTCCTGGCGGATTCATCCGCATGTGCTATTTGAATCGCTGGCTTATTTTATCGGCTTTCGAGTGTATTTATGGACCCGACGCCCGAGCGGTATGTCCAAATTGATGAGCCTGCAGATTCTGGCCGGCATTATTGCGGGAGCAGCCATTGGCGCCAAGCTGCTGTTTTGGCTTGAGGATCCGGCCGCAACCTGGGAGCAGCTAAGTCAATTCCACCTGTTATGGGGCGGAAAAACGATTGTCGGCGGTCTTTTAGGAGGGCTGATCGGGGTAGAACTGACGAAGCGATGGGTCGGATGGAAGCAATCTACCGGCGATGATTTTGTGTACCCGCTGATTCTTGGCCTGGGTCTGGGTCGGATCGGCTGCTTTCTGACAGGATTGGATGACCACACCTATGGCACGCCAACAACCTGGATCACCGCTGTGGATTTCGGCGACGGAATTTATCGCCATCCCACCCAGCTCTATGAAATCTTGTTTCTGATCATACTCGCTCTACTGTTAATACCGCTGTACCGCCACAGCCGCGGCAAGTCTACTCGTGAGGGATATGTGTCTGGCACGATGTTTCAATGGTTTATGGCCGGTTACCTATTTTTCCGCCTTGTAATTGAATGGATCAAACCTACGCTGCATCCGTACTTTGGCCTTAACAATATTCAGCTGGCCTGTATATTCGGCCTAATCTATTATGCGTGGCTCATTGGCGGCAGGAACAGAATAGGCCCGTCTATCCCGGGTTCTCAAATTTCAAGCTGATAAAGGAGCGTTATTTTTATGCCAAACCGGCCTTATCTGTATCATGAATTGACGAACAGCATTTGCACTATATGTTACCGCAAAGTTGAAGCGAAAATTATTGAGGAGAATGGTAAAATCTATATGGTCAAAAGATGCCTCGTTCACGGTCCGGAAAAAGTGCTGATCTCCACAGAGGTCGATTACTACCACCAGACGCGGCGGTTTATCAAGCCTTCCGAAATGCCGTTGGTCTGGAATACGCCGATTCGTTACGGCTGTCCGTACGATTGCGGACTTTGTCCGGATCATGAGCAACACAGCTGCCTCACACTGCTGGAAATAACGGACCACTGCAATTTGCAGTGTCCGATATGCTTCGCGGAATCCTCGCCGCACCGTACCTCTTACAGGTCACTTGCACAGATTGAATTTATGCTCAATCGGATTGTGGAGAACGAAGGGGAGCCGGATATCGTGCAGATCAGCGGCGGCGAGCCGACTACGCATCCGGATTTTTTTGAAATTCTGGATATGTGCAAAAGCCGGCCAATCAAGCATATTATGGTGAACACCAACGGTATCCGCATTGCCCAGGACCGGGAATTCGCGCGGCGGCTTTCGGAGTATATGCCCGGATTTGAAATCTATTTGCAGTTCGACAGCTTTGAAGCACATGTCCTAAAAGATCTGAGAGGTGCCGATCTCCGCCGTATTCGCCAGCAGGCCATTGATCATCTGAATGAATTCAACATATCCACCACGCTGGTCGTTACGCTGAAAAAGGGACTTAATGACGGAGAGATCGGCGACATCATCAATTACGGACTGCAGCAGAAAGCCGTGCGCGGCGTTACCATTCAGCCGATTCAGGCCGCTGGCCGGCTGGAAGGGTATGACCCAGCCACCGACCGGCTGACGGTAAGCGAAGTACGGCGGATGATTATCGAACAATCCGAAGTTTTTCAGGACGCGGACATTTTGCCGGTGCCTTGTCACCCGGATTGTCTAGCCATGGGCTATGCGCTGAAGTTGGGCGGGGAGGTGTTACCCCTGACGAGGATGATCGACCCTGAAATTTTGCTGGAGGGAGACAGCAATACCATCGTATTCGAGCAAGACTCGGTGATCCGGGGCAAAATGTTCGAGCTGTTGTCCACAGGCCATTCGCCGCAGTCTTCGGCACTTTCACTGAAAAGTCTGCTGTGCTGTCTTCCTTTGGCCGCCGTGTCGGAGCAGATTACCTATAATAATGTATTTCGGGTTATCATTATGCAATTTATGGATGCCTACAATTTTGATGTTCGCTCAGTCAAAAAATCCTGTGTCCATATTGTCCATCCAGACGGCCGGATGATTCCGTTTGATACGTATAATCTCTTTTATCGGGATGATAAGGAAGAGCTGCTGAAAGAACGGAAAGAGGATATTGTTACGGCCTGGGATTAAGATAATAAATTGAAGTACGTTCTCTAAACATAGGCATATGATGTGTTTATAAACCTATGGTGGAGGGAATGACAAAAATGTATTATGTTCCTAATACGTACTTCTATCCTTATTACGCTAATGTTAACACACCAATGTATCACTCAGACTATATGTCAAGAAATCATCAACAAGTATTTGAAGCTATACTTGCTGGAATAAAAAGAGAAACTTCAGGCATGGATCTTTATAGTCGACTAGCCAATGTGGCGCCAAACCAAAAGCATAAAAATAACATTCTTCATGCCTTAGAATACAAAAAAGTTCATTTAAATCAATTTACTAATCTTTATATCACACTTACTGGAAGACAGCCTATGTACCAAATCGATAAAGTGACTTTTCATAGTTATGGAGAAGGTTTAAAAAAGGCTCATGAAGCAGGAGTAGAGGGTTATGAAGAATATCGAAAGAATTGTTTACTTACTCAATACCCACTAGTTCAAAATGTATTTTTACATGTTTCTACTGGTGAAAAAGAAAATGCTACACGATTGGGTTCTTTGAATGAGGAAGTATTAAAAGATTATGGATCAAAACCATTTGTAGTTAATATTGAGGAGGTTACTGAGCAAAACAATACTTACCGTACCGCTTTATGGACAGGTAGTAATTTTCAAGTGACCGTGATGAGTATCAATGTTGGAGATGACATCGGTTTAGAAGTTCATCCGACAACTGATCAATTCATACGTATTGAAGAAGGTCAAGGACTTGTTCAAATGGGTGATAGCAAAGATAAATTAACTTTTGAGGAAAAAGCCTATGATGACTATGCAATTATGATACCTGCGGGAAAATGGCACAATCTAACCAATACGGGTAATAAACCACTTAAAATTTACGTTATCTATGCGCCGCCAGAGCATCCATATGGTACAGTTCATGAAACCAAAGCAATTGCAATGGCTTCCAAAGAAAACCATTAATTAAATCGAATAAACCATCAATTCAATTGGCATGAGTGGCTTTTCTTTATCTACTGACGTATATTTTATGGTCAAACTGTACTTTGTGCTTAGATACAGATCCGTATCACATGCGAAAAAAAAGTTTTTTCGATGACGGGAATGTTATCCTTGCGTTCTGATCTGCTATATTTAAAACAGCATATGTACAATGGAGGAAGCAATGAATCGAAAGATGAATGAATTGATGATGACTGATATCGTACAATCAATCTACTATAATGAAGCATCTGACATATTAAGGCGTGAGATCGCCGTAATACTGGATCGGGTTTGGCCGCCAGATGTTAGTCCAATACCAGGAGAGACGATTCCAACCACTCACGAAGCTGTACTCAATGCCCGTTCTTTCTATTCCTACGTAGATGGACGGTTAGTCAGCTATGCAGGTGTAGTCCGCAAGACCATCAATCACAATGATCAGACATTCAACATAGCTGGACTTAGCTGTGTCGCAACCGATCCTGATTATCAAGGCCGAGGGTTAGGATTGCGTACGGTTGCTGCCGCTACTCGTTGGATCGAACAGAGCGATACAGATTTTGGAATATTCACTTGCAAACCGTCTTTGGCCTATTTCTATGAACGAGCCGGTGCCTGGCCGGTCGTGCCGGATGTGGCACTCATTGGCAGTCGTGATGATGGCGCTTTATCCAGTGAATCCTTACAGGTTGCCGTTTTGATGCGCCTGTTTTCAGCGAAAGCTCGTACCCGTGAGTCGATGTTACGCCATACTACCATTGATCTTGGCCTTCCAGTCGGCCATTTTCTATAGCGAATGGAAAGGGTCCGAATGAGATATCCGAGCGGTCTGAGCTGAAACTATAGCCAAGGTAGACATTATACCAACAATGGGCTATTCCAATAGTCATGTAATGACTATTGGAATAGCCCATTGTTTTTTTGAAAATGAATTGTTTTATGATTTCATAGGTGGTATTTACCGTTCATAGGGCAGCTTCACAACCATTTGACAATGAAGAATAGTTAGTTTAGAGTATACTTAAAATATTTTAATTAAATTTTTTGAAGTTAATCGTCAAAAAAAGGGGCAAGATATGCTAAATAATCTAATTGAAGATTTTTATATGAAGCTTACCATGAGTTTTTACAAAAATGCATCTCAAAACGAAGCTTTAGACATAGGTGATATAAGTACTGTAGAAATGTCATGTCTCGAAGTTGTATATTTTTTGAAAAATCCAACCTATAGCGAGCTTGCAGAGTTTCTTAATATATCACAGCCAAACGCAACCTATAGAATTAACAAGTTGATTAAGAAAGGATATCTTACAAAAGTAAACGATAAAAAGGACAGACGTATATTTTATCTTCAAGTAACAGATAAATTTATGGACTACTATTGCCTTAATGATAATTATTTGAATAACGTAATAGCAGAATTAGAAAAAAGATGTACTGCAAATGATATACAACAATTTGAAAAGATGCTGAATATTATAACAAAAGACATTATGGAGTGATCAACAATGGAATTGAAATTTAAAAAGTATAATAAAAAATATTTAGAGAGTTGCGCAAATTTAATACGTAGTACATGGCCATTTGAGAAAGAGTTTAATCAACCCAAAAATCCAGAAATTATATATCAATCATATGTATTATCTTGCGAAATGTATTCGGAGCACCTTGACTTGATAGTTGATGAACATGATAACGTAAAAGGAATACTATTTGGTAGTATAGAAAATGCAGGTTTCTTCAGCCAAATGAAATATAGATTCAAAGGATTTAAAAACAATTTTAGAACTCTGTATTATTTATTATGCGGAGGCTTTGGAAATCGTAGAACAGCCTGGAAAATTAGAAATGAGCACAATGAAATAGATACTTTAGGAGAGACGACTGATAAACAATTTGACAGCGAAATTAACTTATTTATTGTTAGTCCAGATCTTCGCGGTATGGGGTATGGAAAAAAATTGATGGACCGCTATATAGAATTTTGTAATTACAATGAACTTCGTAGTGCGTTTTTATGGACAGATCTTGGATGTTCTTATAATTTTTATGAAAGATACGGCTTCAAACTATATAAACGATTTTTCCATGGAAGTTTAAGCGAAAGTGATAAAAAACAACCAAATGGAATGATATATTATTTAGATATTCAATAAAAAACAACTTAGTAGCCACATAAAGAATGGAGATCATTAATAATGCAAATGACAGAGAAAAGACCTAGAGGAGTATGGAAAAAGAGAATGCTTATATCGGTTGTTATCGTTGTCGGGTTGGTTCTTGCGGGAATCAGCTATTGGAATCTTTCACCAACACCAAAGGCATTCCTGATTAAAAAAGCATTTGAAGGCGGAATGTTTGTTCCTTCTGATAACTATGACAATGCTCTAGAAGACACAAAAATCATTAAGGATATCAATTATAATTCCAAATTTCCGGATGGCAGATTAGATATCGTTTACCCAAAAAATCATATAGAAAAAACACCTGTTATTTTTTGGGTACATGGTGGCGGATTTGTAGGTGGAGATAAATCAGACATCACAGGGTATGCAGTAGAATTAGCTGCTCGTGGATATACAGTGGTGAATATAAACTATGCTCTTGCTCCTAAAAGAGAATATCCTACGCCAGTACTCCAACTAGGTGAAGCTTATGAATATATCAAAGAAAATGCTAAGAAATATGAGTTGGAACTGGATCAGGTTTATTTTGCAGGAGATTCTGCTGGAGCACAAATATCTGGTCAATTCGTTAATATTCAAACATCTCCTGAGTATGCCAGGTTAACCAAGATTGACGCTATTGTTGATCCATCTACAATAAAAGGCGTGCTGTTATTTTGTGGCCCATATAATATGCCTGAGTTAGCTATGATGGAAACAAGTAAACAAGTACAAGACTTTTTGCGTGCCGCAGGTTGGGCTTACTTTGGAGATAAAAACTTTGAAAAATCAACTGAGATAGAGATTGCTTCTATTTTCAACTATGTTACAAAAGATTATCCACCAACTTTTATCACAGATGGAAATACTGCGTCATTCGAAGATCAAGGAAAGGCATTGGCTTCTGCTTTGCAAAATAAAGGGGTGCCTGTAGATGGACTCTTCTTTGATAAAAATGTATCTGGCGAGTTAGCACATGAGTTTCAATTTATAATGAATACCCCGGCTGCTCAAGAAGCATTTAACAAAGTTCTCGAATTTTTAAGTGAAAATAAGTAATAGGTCTGATATTTGTATAAAAAATGGAAAACAGGGAAAAGAGGGAACAGATGCCTACTATACTGGTTGCTGACGATGATGCGAACATTCGCGAACTCGTCTGTTTATTTTTACGCAACGATGGATTTGCAACAGTCGAAGCTGAAGACGGCAAAGAAGCACTAGCTGTCTATGCCTCGACGCATGTCGATCTTGTCGTGCTCGATATTATGATGCCAATCATGGACGGCTGGACATTATGCAAAGAGCTCCGAAGAGCCAATCCTGATCTTCCCTTACTGATGCTTACTGCGAGAGGCGAAACATGGGAGAAAGTGAAAGGGTTCGAACTGGGTACGGATGATTATTTGACGAAACCATTCGACCCGTTGGAGTTGACGGTTCGTGTTCGGGCACTACTCAAACGATACAAGATCGGCTCTACGCAGACGATCAAGTTCGGCAACGTCACGCTTGATCGACAGACCTATAAGGTGATCAGAGGGACAGAATCGCTCACGTTGCCGCTCAAAGAGTTCGAATTGCTGTATAAGCTGGCTGGAACTCCCGGACAAGTCTATACACGCGAGCAGTTGATCGATCAGATTTGGGGGATCGATTACGCCGGAGATGATCGAACGATAGACGTACATATTAAACGGCTGCGCGAACGGTTCGCAACGACACCTGATTTTCGGATCGAAACGGTACGCGGGCTTGGCTACCGACTTGAGGTATACGAATGATCCGATCTTTATATATACGTGTTGTCCTGACATTTCTCGTCTCCGTTATCGCAGGTACGATCATTTCTTTTTTTGCGTCCACTTGGATATTCGAAGATAAATTAAACCAAAACGCGCAAATCAACTTACGTAACTTTGGCCAAGACATTGTCCGGATTTACAAGACCCTTCCGTTACGTGAAGCGGACTTGTTCGTAAGTGAAATGAAGCTACTCGATTCCTATCATATTCGAATTTACGAAGCAACGGGTCAGTTCAAGTCTTACGGAAAGCTTAACGGACACAAGTCTGCCCCTGTGACGATGGAGCAGCTAAAAAAGGTAATCGATGGCGGCGTTGTTCAAGCCACGCCAAATGGTATTGCTGCGGTCCTCTTAGGGTTGCCGTTGAAAACAGAAATGGGAACAAAGGCGATGTTTTTGGAAACCCTCGCCCCCCCTTCCGCCACTTTTGTCGCCAGTTGGGCAATGATCTTTGCAACCTGTTCGTTGATCGCAGGAAGCTTATTGATTCTGGTTGCCTCTATATTCTTGGTAAGGCCAATCAAAAAACTGACAAAAGCAACCAAGCGGATAGCCGCTGGAGACTTCAACGTCAAGCTGAATATTAAGCAGTCGAGTGAGCTGGGTACGTTGGCTCGCAGCTTCGAAGACATGATGCACGATTTGAAGCAACTTGAGCAGATGCGCAGGGAATTCGTGACGAACGTGTCGCACGAGGTGCAGTCTCCGCTCACTTCGATATCCGGTTATGCTTCAGCACTCAAGCAAGTAGGTCTCTCAGAACATGAACGAAGCCGTTATCTGGATATTATTATCGCTGAAGCGAAGCGGATGTCCAAAATGAGCGATAGCCTGCTCAAGCTGAGCATGCTGGAATCGCAGTCACAGCAACTTCGTTTGACCACACTTAGCCTTGATGAACAGATCAGACGGGTCATCGTTGCGCTCCAGCCGCAATGGAATGCTCGCAGGCTACAGTTTGAGCTTGATTTAGATACGATACAAGTAACGGCGGATCATGAGCTATTAAACCAGGTATGGACGAATATTATTGGCAATAGCATCAAATTTTCTGAGGATGGCGGCATGATTAACGTGAGCATTCAACACTATATCAACAACGTGATCGTCCGAATATCTGACACCGGTATCGGCATCCCCCTTGAGGACCAGAAGCGTATATTTGAGCGATTTTTCAAGGCTGATCGTTCCCACAGTCGCAAGGTTGACGGGAGTGGGATGGGACTTGCCATCGTTAAACAGATCGTATCGCTGCATCAAGGCGACATTCGAGTAGAAAGTGAGCTTGGTCAAGGAACGACCTTCTTTGTCACACTGCCAATCACATCACCAACAGATTAATTCGATTGCTAAGGCTTCATGCGCAAATTTCCTTGCGTGTGAAGCCTTTGTTTTTGGTCTGTTCATTTTCCGTTCATATTGTCGTCATCGAGGGTACATCTTCGCCGTATAAGCTTCTCTTAACGGCTTCTTATTCAAAGCAGCCCAATAAAGAGATAAGGGACAGGAGAAGATGAACATGAAACCACAAGAAGAGGTAATGAAAAAGAAAATGCGTAAGCCGCTGCGCATTTTACTCAAAACCTTAGGAGCTATAGCCATATCCATCGTGCTTTTTCTAGCCATTGTATTTATCGTGAATGTGATCTGTAACAAATCGGAGCAAGGTAAACTAGAATCCTATGGTCAGTCTGTAACCGTCGACGGGAAAAATATGAATGTTCTGATCCAAGGAACAGGCGAAGAAACCGTCGTACTCCTACCTGGTCTTGCAACAGCGGCACCCGCACTGGATTTCAAGCCGCTAATCGAAGAGCTATCACCCTTCTACAAAGTCGTCGTTGTTGAGCCTTTTGGATATGGATTAAGTGATGTAACCGAAAAGGAACGGACCACAGAGAATATTGTCCATGAAATTCACGATGCCTTGCAAGGTCTTAACATTGAACGTTATATTCTCATGGGACACTCCATTTCAGGCGTTTACGGACTCGATTATGTGAATAAATACGAAAACGAGGTCATTGCATTTGTCGGGCTCGATAGCAGTGTTCCGACGCTAACGGAGAAGATTGAATCGTCCCAACTCGAAATGGTTAAATGGCTCAAAAAATTAGGTCTCTCCAGATTGGCTATGAAATTGGGTACGGACTCATTAGCTGCACTGCCCTATGATGATGGAACGAAAGAACAAATGAGAATTCTTATGCACAAAAACATGTTTAATGCGAACATAATAAATGAAGTTGAACATATGTATTCTAATTTTAAAGCAGCTGAAAGCGTATCATTCCCCACAAATCTTCCTATTATTTTCTTTATCCAAGCGAATCACCCCGTAACGGATCGATGGGTTCCTGAGCATGAAGCACAAGTAAAAAATTCTGTACATGGAAAAGTGATGCGGTTTGAAGCAGATCATTACATCCATCGTACCAAAGCCAAAGAAATCGTAGAGAACTTGAGAGAATTTATGAAAGAAATAACATAAGTGTACTAGAGAAGGTCTCTCTTCGATTTTAATCTTAGGGATTGTGATAGATAACCGTCCTAATGGACGGTTTTTCACTGTTTGGATGTGTTGACCTCCATGTTAGGGAATCATGTGCAAGCTTCCTTGCAAGTTCATATTCCGTTCATATTGGCGTCATTGAGAGTACATCTTCGTCATATAAGCTTCTCATAACGGCTTCTTATTCAAGGCAGCCCAATATAGAGATGAGGGACAGGAGTAGATGAACATGAAACCAAAAGAAGAGGTAACGAAAAAAAGGATGCGTAAGCCGCTGCGGATTTTACTCAAAACCTTAGGAGCAATAGCCGCTGCCATCGTGCTTTTTCTAGCCATTGTATTTACCGTGAATGTGTTCGCAACAAAATCGGATCAAGCAAAAATCATGCCGTACGGTCAACACGTGTCTGTGGACGGTAAAAATATGAATGTGTTAATTCAAGGCGATGGCAAGGAAACGATCGTGCTTCTGCCTGGTTATGGAACAGCTGCACCAGCGCTTGATTTTAAGCTGCTCATCGATGAACTATCTCCATATTACAAAGTTGTTGCAGTTGAGCCTTTCGGTTATGGATTAAGTGATGGAACGGAAAAAGATCGAACCACAGAGAATATCGTAAGTGAAGTTCATGAAGCGCTACAGCAGCTTAACATTAACCGATACATGCTCATGGGCCACTCCATTACAGGCATTTACGGTATTGATTATGTGAACAAGTATCCAAACGAGGTGACTGCATTTGTCGGAATCGATAGCAGTGTTCCAACACAACCGGGTATGGATGTTAAATTCCCATTAAAAACGTTTGCATTTCTTAAAAAATCAGGTCTCCAAAGATTGGCGGTCAAATTTGGTGGTGACCCTTATGCTGGACTCGCATTTGATGATCGCATCGTAGAGCAGATGAAAATGCTGTCGAATAAAAACTCGAATAGTTCCACGATGTTAAATGAAATGGATCATATCTCCTCTAATTTCAAAGGGGCTCAAGGCTTAACATTCCCTAAAGACCTTCCACTTCTACTCTTTGTACAAGCGGATAATCAAGGTGTAGCCGGATGGATCCCTCTGCATGAAGGGCAGATCAAGGACTCGGTGCATGGGAAAGTCGTCCTCATGGAAGGCTCCCACTATTTGCACCACACCAAATTCAAAGAAATCGCGGAGAACGTTAGAACATTTATGAAAGAAGCAAAATAAATAGAACGTATGGAAAGCCGTCCCTAAGGACGGTTTTCCACAGTTTATCCAATTCGGCCCGTGTCTGGGTCTATTGATGAAAGAGAGGGTTACTAATGAGATTATTTGAAATACTTTTAGTTCTATCCTGTTTGGCTTTACTGCTAGATTTATTGTTTATTAAAAGAAGCGCACAGAAAACAGAAGTGGGTTTGTGTATCGCAAGTAGCGCTATATTCGTCGTCCAATTGCTTGTTGAGGGATACAGATGGCAGTTGCTTTTGGTCTATATCATGACGGCTCTATTCATACTTATCATTCTATTAAGGCATTCAAGAAAAATGGTGAATCTAAAAATAGGGAAGCTGTTGAAATATAGTTTATCTTCTATCCTCATCATTCTCATGGTTGTATCTACTAGCTTAACGATATACTTGCCTGTCTTTCATTTGCCAAAGCCTGAGGGTCCAGAGAAAGTCGGGACTCAAACATTTCATTTTACGGATCAGAACCGAGATGAAGTCTTAACGGAAGATCAAAGCGATAAGCGGGAGCTAATGGTTCAAATTTGGTACCCTACTGAAAATAAGAATAACAACAAGCGTGAAGCGCTTTTTCCAAAAGATAAAGAAATGTTCAAAAAGTATATTCAGACATACTCTAATTCTTTAAACCTTCCCGATTTTGTGTTCGACTACTGGAAGTATAGTAGAACTAACTCTTATGAAAATGTAGAAATATTACCATCTACAAGTCCTTATCCCTTGGTACTGCTATCTCATGGTATGGGAACCAGTAGAGTTCTACATGCATCACAGGCCGAGAATCTGGCCAGTCATGGTTTTATCGTGGTCACAATCGATCATACGTATAGCACCTTTGCTACCATTTTTCCGGATGGCCGTGTAACGGACTATAAAACAAAGATGACAACAATAGATGATCGTGGAAATATTGGGAATATATGGACACAAGACGTAGAGTTTGTAATCAATCAAATTGAAAAGCTAAATTCAGGTGCAATCGAAAGTCAATTTAAAGGGAAAATAGATTTAAATAACTTAGGCGTGATGGGGCATTCTTTTGGGGGTGCAACGGCGTTTAATACAACATATTTAGATCATAGAATCAAGGCCGGGATCAATATGGACGGGTCATTATATGAAGTGGAAAATAGAGATGATATAAACAAGCCGTTTATGTTCATCAGATCGGGAAATTTTAAAGACTGGTTAGCCAATTTTGAAAATGATAGAAATTCGGATAACGAAGTAACTAAATCTCTTTCAGATGAGCTGCACATTATCAAAAATGTTATCAATCATGGTGGAAGTGCGATTTATGTAGAAGGGACTCAACACTTCAATTTCACGGACCTTCAATTCTATTCAGAGTTGATTAAACTGACGGGCATAACAGGAGACATAAATGGTAAAAGAGGATCAAACATCGTAAACCAATATGTACTCGATTTCTTTAACAAGCAACTGAAAGGAACGGGTGGAAATCTGATTCAGGGGCCGAACGACTTGTATCCAGAGGTGAAATTTATAGATCCGGAAGAACTCTAACCAATCATGTCCAGCATTTTTTTAGCCTGTTCATACTCCATTCATATTGTCGTCATTGGCAGTACATCTTCGTCGTATAAGCTATCTGTATTGGCTAGTTAAAACGTAGCTAATAAACAGATCAGAACAGGAGAAGATGCGAATGGTAATGACAGTGGGCAAGAAAACAGCTAGGAAACGAACTTCAATCGCCGCGTTAACCCTCGTGTTAACCATGTTAGCTCCCATATCTGCAATGGCCGCACCGGCTAGCAGCAGTAGTGATCTTACTTTTGATGCGACGAAAAAAATAGTTGCTGAGAAAGCCAAGTTACTCACCGAAAAGTACGGCACGACAAGTCTGCAATATGCGCTTATCGATCATGGTGAGATCACCATCTCAGGACATGCTGGCAAAAACGACCTGAAGAATGAAGTTCCCCTTACTTCACATACGATATATGGCATAGGTTCAACGAGCAAAATGGTGCTCGCAGCATCTGTTATGAAGCTAGTGGACGACGGTAAGGTAGATTTAGATATGCCCGTTGTGAAGTATATCCCTGATTTTAAGATGAAAGACAACCGTTACACACAGATTACTCCGCGCATGCTGCTGAACCATTCTTCCGGTCTTCTCGGAACCTCAGGTAGTAATGCAGCATTGTATGGGGATCATGATACTTATGCACATGATACGTTCTTAGAGCAATTGGCAACGCAAAGCTTAAAGGCCGATCCAGGAGCGTTCTCGGTCTATTGTAACGATGGTTTTACGCTAGCGGAGATTCTGGTAGAGAGAGTTAGCGGCATGGGCTTTACGGCATTTATACACAAATATTTTACAGAGCCACTGGACATGACCCATACCGCTACACCACAGGACTTGATCGATCCAGCGAAAATGGCCGGGATCTATTCCCCTCTGTATGAGGGTCAACTTCCGCAGGAGAATATTAACATCATTGCCTCTGGAGGTATTTACTCCACAGCGGAAGATCTCGCCAAATTCTCGCAAATCTTCACAGAACAGGTCGATGGCATTCTTTCGAAGAAGTCGGTAGAGGCGATGGCACAAGAAGAGTATAAACGAGGCATGTGGCCAGAGGATAGCGATACGTCTCTTTCATATGGGTTAGGGTGGGATAGCGTGAGCTTGTTCCCATTTAACGAATATGGTATCAAAGCGCTTACGAAGGGTGGAGACACGCCATCGTACCATTCATCATTCGTGGTGCTCCCGGAATACAACATGGCTGCAGCCGTTACCTCTTCAGGCGGTTCAAGCGCAACAGATCAATTCATTGCGAGTGAACTGTTGCTCAGCGCACTTGAGGAGAAGAATATGATTCAAGAACGGAAACCGGAGAAATCGTTTGGCGTGCCTATCAAGGCAGATATGCCGAAGGAAATGTCCCGGCATGCAGGTATGTATAGTGGTAGTTCAGGTAAGTTAATGAAGGTAGAACTGAATGCTGCCGAACAATTGTCGATATCCACGCTTACGGCTCCGGGCAGTCCTGACCAAACGTATACGTATACATCGGATGGTTCTTTTGTGAACGATGAAGGCACCATAAAGTTGAAATTTGTTGTAGAGAAAAATGGACGCACCTATCTGTGGTCCCGCTCCTATTTATCCTTACCGGGACTTGGACAATTAGCTTTCTCAGAATATACTGCAGAGAAGATTGAAGCGAACGAATTACCCCAGGATATTATCGCCTCATGGGAAAAACGCGAAGGTAAAAAGTATTATCTCATGAGTGAGAAATATACATCAACGGCCTATCTCAATTCTTCAGTTATCATTCCTTTTCATACCTTGAAAGAGGTTCCTGGGTATTATTTGAATAATAAGATGATTGCTGCAGACAAAGCAGTCAATGGGCTGCAAATCCCTGGCATGGCTGGTCGTGACACGATGGAAATCAATATCTTTACGAAGAACGGAATCGAATATTTTACAGCCGTAGGTAATGTATACGCGAGTGAGGAGCTTGTCAAACCGCTCTATTCGGGTAAAGGTTCTTCGACTACGATCGACGCGGACGGCTATGCCAAATGGTACTCCGTGCCTGCGGCAGCCAAAGGAAAGGTCATGACGGTTAAAATGCCTTCAAATGGCGCCTTTGCTGTCTATAATCAAGCGGGTACTTGCATCAACCACACCGTGGTTAGCGGTAAGAATCAGGTCGTACTACCGGAGAACGGCAGCATTGTATTTGCAGGTGAGGTCGGTTCGAAGTTTGTCATTTCATTGAAAAAGTAAATACGGACTAAGAACCTCCACGCATAAGAAGTCGCGAAAATCGCGGCTTTTTTTGTTTTATCGATATTCAAACAACACGGAATTATCTGATGCCCGTAGAACAGGCTGAATGAGAAAACCGGGAGGCATATCGATTATGGGCAGTCCGTCGATGATAAACTCGGGAGTCACCCTAGACAGTGCAGTTGTCGTGCTTGTTAGATGTGGGCACTCGGCTCTCTTAAGCGAAACTGGACTTAAGTCGGGGCTCCAATCTCATTCCCGGGCCCAATGTTTGAGTTTTTCAGGGGTGCTATACTGAACAGGACTTCGGAATTTGCAGCGGAGAGAGAAAAGGGGAAGATGGAAGGAATGAAGAACGCTATGCAGAAGAAAAAAGGTTTATTGATCGTAGCGGTGGGTGTGCTGCTTCTGATCATTACGATGAACCCGATAAAAACCTTTTCGGGTATTAACTTCGGCTTTTCATTTGATACCAAAGAAATTAACGGAGAGCAAACATTCGACGCCAATGATTTCCGTCACTTGAACCTTCGTACAGGTAGCAGCGATATACATGTCGTTCAAGGGAATGCGGATCAGATCAAGGTTCGCCTTCATGGAAAGGTAAGCCTCCAGATTGCGGAACAAGTGAAATTGAAGGCTGAACCTAACGGCGATACGTTGGTACTGGGGGTCGATATACCGCAAGGAATCGACTTGGGCGTACGGGTCATGAATATCGATTTGACGGTGGAACTACCCGAGAAGCAATGGTCATCGGCCGGGATTGAAAGCGGGAGCGGCGATATCGAGATCGCACAAATGCAGGGAGACTCGGTCAAAATCAAGGCAAGCAGCGGCGATGTCAACGTACAGCAGGTGAAGGCTGACGAGATAACGGTGCACACTGGCAGCGGCGATATCAAGGCCGAGGAGATCGATGTTGAATCAATCGCGCTGGAGTCAGGCTCTGGCGATATATCGGCCGAACGCTATAAGGCTTCGATGTTAAACTTTCAGAGCGGGAGCGGCGATGTCGAACTGAAAGACGGAGAGTCAGGCATACAAGGAAAGACGGGCTCCGGAAACATACGCCTGGATGCGGACCAGCTCATACATGATGCCGAACTGCGATCCAGCAGCGGTCGTGTGACCGTCGATCTGGTTAAAGAGCCATCCTCGCTGAAAGTTGATTTCGAAGGGAGCTCCGGCAAGGGGGATATGCAGTGGGACGGAATGCGTTATGAGACTAACGACAAAGACAAGAACCAGTTGAAGGGAACATTCGGCAGTGGCGGCGTGGTGCTGAAGGTTCGCACAAGCTCTGGGGATTTCACGCTGAAATAAATGAGATCACGATGGGTTTAAAAAATAGACGAGAAGGCATCCTTGACGGGGGTGTCTTCTTTGCTCGCTGGCAGAAATGTTTTGTTATCAGTCGATATCAAAACAGAAATTCCATGAATGGGAACCGGCAGCAGCCAGTATAATGGGGAAGATGATAAAAGGGCTATATGCCTTTTCTGACCTAATCCTTGGTGAATTGGACATGTGACTATGTTAAATATTATAGTTAGAAGAATGAAGTTAGCGAACATTAGTTGAATATTCGTAGTTGAATTTCTTCTCCTGAAGTGATTTTACATTTTAATAAAGGATACATAAGTTAGGAGGACACATATGGAGCAACCCCGCATTTGGCCGGATCGCTTCAAGCGATTTTTTCTGAACAACAAGTTTGTACTTCTTTTGCTTATCCTGCTACTGGCGGGACTTAACGTATTGGTGCTGAGCAAAATTTCATTTGTTCTGCATCCGCTCGCAGTACTGATTAAGACGATCGTATTGCCGATCATACTATCCGGAATATTATATTACCTGCTTAATCCCCTTGTGGATATTATGGAAAAAAGGAAAATCAAGCGCGGATGGTCCATCCTGATCCTATATTTAGCTATTGCTGGTATTCTGACGGTGGTCGTGCTTGCGGTCATTCCGGTGCTTCGCAACCAGATTATGGGGTTGATTGACAATTTCCCGACATATAGTGAAAATGTTAAACTGCAATTTGAAGAACTTACGGGTAATCAGTTATTTAGTCAGCTCCAGGAAACTGTGAGCATTAACTCCCAAGATTGGTGGAGCACAGTTACCAAGAAAGCAACGGAAATTCTGAACCACACGTGGACCAGAGTGGGCGGATTCCTGGGTGCTTTTACCGAGATCGTGTTGTCGATTGTAACGGTTCCGTTCGTTCTGTTTTATATGCTGAAAGACGGCAAGAAGCTGCCGCAGAAGATTTTGTCTTTCCTGCCAACCAAAAGTCGTTCCGGCATATTGCATGTACTTCAAGATATTAATCACCAGATCAGTTCGTTTATCCGTGGACAGATTATCGTCAGCTTTTGTATTGGTATTCTGCTCTACATTGGTTACATGATCATTGGTCTGGATTATGCGCTTATTCTAGCCATAATTGCATCGTTTACCAATGTTGTACCTTATCTAGGGCCTGCGATTGCGATTACGCCAGCGCTGATTGTGGCTCTGGTCACATCTCCGGTAATGCTGCTGAAGATGGTGGCAGTCTGGACGATCGTACAGCTAATAGAGGGTAAGTTCATCTCGCCACAGATCATGGGCAAAACGCTGAAGATTCACCCCATCACGATTATCTTTGTTATTCTGACATCAGGTAACCTCTTCGGTGTGGTTGGCATTCTGCTGGCCGTTCCTGGCTATGCGGTTCTTAAGGTTTGCGCATCCCATATTTTCCAATGGTTCAAAGACACTTCGGGACTATATGATCCACCGCAAAATGATAGCCTTACTTAAACAGAACTCCTGTCCATCGGCGATCGGCCGAAAGGCGGGAGTTTTCTGCATAACATAAACCCACTAACTCATTGTGCCATGCAGGAGAAGGTTGGTGATGGTGATTACCAAAAGTCATAATAAGAATAAATTGATCTTCATAGCCGATTTGAGGATTGTCTAACAGATATCAATTGGGATTAAATGTTAATATTATACATTCATTCCGTGTTCGCTATAATGGAATCAGTGATTTAGGAAAGGGATGTAATCATGAAGAAAGTCATCGTAATTGGATCAGGAATTCTTGGAGCATCGACAGCATACCAGTTAGCAAAAATGGGTGCAGATGTCCTTATTGTAGATCGCAAAGATAAAGGACAGGCTACGGATGCCGCTGCTGGCATTATCTGCCCCTGGCTATCACAAAGGCGTAATCAGGCTTGGTACCAACTGGCAAAGGCCGGCGCACGATTTTATCCTGGGTTGATTAAAGAACTCAAAAGCGAGGGCGAAACGGAAACAGGCTATGCTCAAGTTGGTGCTCTTAGTATTCATGATGATTGGGAGAAAATAAAAAAGATGGTGGAGCGGGCACAACTACGAAAAGTGGATGCACCAGAAATCGGTGAAATTACCCAGCTTAATGAAAAAGAAACCCATGAGCGGTTTCCTCTGTTAGGAGAAGTTTATCATTCTGTTCATATTAGCGGTGCCGCAAGGGTAGATGGCCGTGCGCTGCGCGATGCGTTGGTCCGATCAGCACAAAGAAACGGGGCTGTGCTTATACATGGGGATGCCAGGCTTCAATATGAGTCGAACCGTGTAACAGGAGTAACTGTCGGTGCAAAAAACTTCTCGTCTGACGTAGTTGTTGTTTGTGCAGGCGCATGGGCCAATCAACTGCTGCAGCCTTTAGGCATTCACTTTATGGTTAGTTTTCAAAAAGCACAAATCATGCATTTACAAGTTCCAGATAGACAAGACACAGGGATTTGGCCTGTAGTCATTCCGCCGACTGATCAATATCTACTCTCTTTTGATAATCAGAAGATCGTTATAGGGGCGACTCACGAAAATGAAATTAAAGGCTACGATACAAGAATAACAGCCGGAGGAATACAGGAAATTCTGAACAAGGGGCTAGAGTTGGCACCTGATTTAGCAAATAGCACTTTTCAGGAGGTAAGAGTTGGTTTTCGCCCTTTTACACCCGGTTTTCTTCCCGTGATCGGGGCTGTTCCTGGCTGGGATGGTCTTATAACGGCAAACGGACTTGGAGCGTCCGGATTGACGATGGGCCCCTATATTGGAAGCCAGCTTGCAAAGATGGCACTAGGAATGGCTCTGGATATCGATCTAAATGATTATGATATTCGAAAAGCTATGGATGAAAGTTGATTAAAGCTATGGGAAGAATCAGTAACAGCTACTCATAGCTTTTTGAATTTCAAGGATAAATAGGAAATAAAAAAAGAAATCCAAAAAAAAGCAGAAGTGATCTTCTGCTTTTTTGTTTATATCATTTTAGAAAATCAGGCCTCAATCTAGTGATGAAGTGCAGATGAATTCAAAAGGTAGCAGCAAGACCAAGAGGAGTGTAACCGCTTTAAAAGTGGAATCTTGCGAATTTCGGTACATAGTAGCGTGACCAGTATTTAGTAGGCTAGGCCGATAGCTGGAGATGACGAAAAATATCGAGAAAAGGTTTCTTCTCTAGGGCTTGTGGGTAACCATTAAACGACGATTTACCCGGTATATAGGTCTATTGTTGCGCTTCAGGAGGGGGTAATTTTCTCGAAAATAGGGATAAGTTCCCATCATTTCGACATTTTTTCATAAAAATTGTAAATTCACATATTCCATATTTAGGGGTTGTCTGCTACAATTGCGAAGAAATTGGAGAATATTGTATGGATTAGATGTTGAAATGAGGGTGAACGATGATTAAGAACGAACGGGGATTTGCTCTCCCGATGGTACTCATCTTAGTAACAGCTTTATCCATATTAGGAATGACCCTTCTTGGAGTTAGCGTAAGCCAAGCTGCCCGAACCGTTCATCAGGAGAAAAAAGAGCAAGCGTTCTACATTGCGAAGTCTGGTGCAGATGCGATCGCGTCGTATATTATCGAGAATTATAATCCAACCACACTACTTGAGAACTATAATCCAGCCACACTAACATCAACAGCTATATCCACTCTAAATAACGACTATTTAAATCAAGATATTCATCTTGGACAAGGTACTTTTCACGCACAAGTGACAACGGGTGCTCCTCTCAATCCATACACCATCTTCGTGAAATCAATTGCCACAGTAGGGAACGTTACAAATCAAGCCACATTGACCTTAGAACCCGATGCACCAATTGTTCCTATGAATCATGCGATTTTTGCCTCAGAAAATATTGATACCAGCACTTCGGATACAGAAATAAATAATGGTGGTAGTGTTGTTGCTGGTGGTGTGATCCAAGGATCCGATAAGATAAGCTTTCAGAATGGAGGTGGTCCTCCACAATCGGGTTATCCTGCAGAAAACTTTCCGCCGGTTATCCCTTTTCCAGATACAAGTTCGTGGGGCGATCCAGTAGCAATTGGCGCAGACGCAACGATTAGTAAAAGTGGAAGATACGATGATCCTACAGGAGTTATAAGATTTTTCATCAATATAACAAACGATAAAGACCTCTATATTGTTTTTAATCATTTTAAACCGACTACAGCCGAAATCCACATTTCAGGTGCTGGCAATGGAATCATTAATATTTACGCGAACAGTATAGATATAGCTTCTTCCTTTACGATCTATAATACATCCAATAAAAAAGTAATTCTTTATGTAAAAGATTCCATTAAATTTGTCGGATCATTTAATCTGCACGGTGTTCTTCTGTATGCTCCAGAAGCCAATTATACTGCGACAAGTGGATCTACGAGTATTACAGGTGCAATGGTAACGAAGAATCTTAGTTTAGATGGTAATACAGTAGTCAACTATGACGCTAATATCGCAAACCTCATTGCAGGAACACGTAAATTCAAGAAAGTGAAATGGAGTAACTAGCCATGTATAGGGGGGGGGATCGATTGAATGCATTAAGACAAAATAAGGGGTTTACGCTGATTGAAGTCTTAATCTCTTTTGTATTGCTCGCCATTTTGGCAACGGTTACATTAAGTCTTTTCTCGCAAGGTTTTCAGTCCATTACGAAATTTGGGAACCGGAGCGAATCGATGCATCTGACCCGTAAGGATATTGAACAAGCAACGAGTGGAACCGATGGAAATTTGACGATTAATAAGGTTTCTGGCGCTGGTGCTCCGATCACCATAAATGGTGAGACGGTGAATAAGCAAATAACGGGGGCCTCGGGAAGTAGTTTGGATCTATTTATTGCAACCCCACCGCAGTGGGCGGCCACCGTTGATTATACGTTGAACGATCAGGTTAGATACAAGGGTAAGAATTACAAATGTTTAAGACCTCACACATCAAGTATTAGTAATGCGCCGGACATGGAGGGTTTTTATTGGACAGATATTTAGTAATAACGAACATGCTGTTCTTGTTAGTGTTAACGGAATCATGTTCAGAATGGGGGCGAAAATGCAGAGCTGGAAGCTGAATCAGAAAGGTCTAACCCTGTTTGAATTATTAGCATCGATTGTGTTATTGACGATTGTCGCATCTTTAGCTTTTTCCGCCTACAAGTTCGGTGTAAATGCATTTCAACGAGCCAATGAGAAAAGCGAGCTTCAAGACGAAGTACGGATTGCTTCGCATGTGATAACGTCGAAGACACGCTTCGCTAGTGAAGTTGAATTATTGAGTGATTGTCCAGCAACCTTCAAGCCAGGTTTCAACTATATCTGCATTAATCAGAAGAATGGGAGAAGTATTGAAGAGCATGTGTATGATACCGCTTCAGCTTCTCATGTGACACATAAGATCGTAACCGAAAACTTAAAGGATCCGATTACCTATACTGTTGAATTTGGCAAGACAAGCTCTTCCATTCTCGCCTACAAAATCATAAGCAACAAGAATCAGCAGAGATTCGAAGTGAATTCCGAAGTATCCCTGCTCAACATAGAATTAAACAAAAAAACGATTACAACAGTGGGGACTTCATCATTTTTTGCCCTGGCCTACAAAGAAAGCGCTTAAATTTTTTGGATCCCTATTAATTTGAAGGTAGGTGATAAAGGATGAATAAACCTCACAAAAGACTTGGAGATTTGCTTATCGAGGCGGAACTAGTCACGAATGAACAATTAGAGACTGCCCTTCGAGAAAAGAAGGCGAATCAGAAAATAGGAGAAACCTTGTTGCAATTAGGCTTTATTAGCGAGCAAAGGTTAATCGAGGTGCTGGAATTCCAACTAGGCATCCCCTACGTGAGTCTGTTTAAATATCCTATCGATACGAAGCTGCTTAACATCGTGCCGAAAGAAACGGCTGAACGAAATAAGCTGATCCCGCTGAAAAAAGAAAATAATAAGTTATTTGTTGCCATGGCGGATCCAATGGATTTCTACGCGATTGACGATCTGCGATTATCGACAGGATTCCAAATTGAAGTCGTTATCGCAACCAAAGAAGATATCCAGAAATCCATCAATAAATATTACAGTTTAGTGGATAACATGGATGATTTGCTCGGGATGGATCTGAAATCCAAAGACAAGGAAGAAGATACCGTAACCGACGAGAATTCACCTGTTGTGAAGCTGGTTAATCAAATGATTCTTGTTGGTTATCAGCAGCGGGCAAGTGATATACATATTGATCCTGGAGAAGCAGAGGTTGTGGTTCGGTATCGAGTCGATGGGATATTGAGAACGGAGCAGAAATTTCCTAAGAACATGTTAAGTATGATCGTAGCCCGCATCAAGATCATGTCTAATCTGAACATTACCGAATTTCGTGTCCCGCAGGATGGAAGGATCAAAATCATCATGGATGGCAATGCGGTGGACCTGCGTATTTCTACCCTTCCTACGGTTTACGGTGAGAAGGTGGTTATGCGGATTCTGGATCTTGGCAGTTCAGCGATTGATTTGAAGCGGATGAATTTTCACCCTACCAATTATGAGCGCTTCGTTCAAATGATTGACAAGCCAACAGGTATTGTACTCATTACGGGTCCGACAGGATCAGGGAAATCGTCGACATTGTATTCAGCGTTAAGCCAATTAAACACACCCGATGTGAATATTATTACGGTTGAAGATCCCGTCGAATATCGCTTGCAGGGCGTCAATCAAGTACAGGTAAATGCAAACACAGGGATGACATTTGCCAAAGGTTTACGAGCCATCTTGCGTCAAGATCCTAACATCGTAATGGTAGGGGAGATTCGGGATACAGAAACTGCAGAAATTTCGGTGCGTGCTTCACTTACAGGTCATCTTGTATTAAGTACCATTCATACTAATGATGCGATTAGCACGATTACACGCTTAATTGATATGGGAATAGAGCCTTTTCTCGTAGCCGCATCACTGTCTGGCGTAGTTGCCCAGCGGCTTGTCAGACGTATATGCCAGGAATGCAAAACAATCCATATGCCTACGAATCGTGAACAAGAGATTTTTAAAAATCGCGGATTACAGGTGGATACAATTGCTCGTGGCAAAGGCTGTGGAGCCTGCAATATGACAGGTTATAAAGGACGAATCGCCATCCACGAAATTCTAGTTATTGATGATGAAATCAGAAGAATGATTATGAATAATCGATCGATTGAAGAGATTAGACAAATTGCAGTGAACAAAGGGACCATTTTTCTCCTGGATGATGGGTTGATGAAGGTGAAAGAAGGTTATACAACCACGGAAGAAGTGCTGCGTGTCGCGATTAGTGAGTAGAGGTGAGATGGCGTTGGATTCATTAGAGCAATTATTACGAATGGCCTTTGAGAGTAAGGCCTCTGACTTGCATTTAACCGTGGACGTGCCTCCCATTGTGAGAATTCATGGTGAACTGAAACAGCATGGCGAGGACAAGCTTACTCCAGAAGATACAGTGAAAATGGCTAAAAGTTTAATGACAAAAGAGCAATGGGATGTTTTTCAAGAGAAGAGGGAGTTGGACTTTTCTTTCGGGATTAGAGATTTAACTCGCTTCCGTGTCAACGTCTATCACCAACGTTCGAATGTTGGTATCGCACTTCGACTCATTCCGACGGAAATTCCAGAGCTTGATAACTTACATGTACCGGAAGTATTGCGTCAACTGTCTACGAAGGCGCAAGGATTGATTTTAGTAACTGGACCAACGGGGAGTGGAAAGTCTACAACATTAGCCTCCCTGCTCAATGATATGAACCAAAAAATGCGAAAACATATCATTACGTTAGAAGATCCGATTGAATATTTGCACAGCAACCGCTACTCGGTCATTAACCAACGGGAAATCGGCTATGACTCACATAGTTTTGCGAATGGATTGCGCGCTGCGCTTCGTCAAGACCCGGATGTCATTCTTGTCGGAGAGCTTCGGGATTTGGAGACGATCTCCATTGCGATCACGGCCGCTGAGACGGGGCACTTGGTGCTGGGGACGCTGCATACACCGAATGCACCCGCGACAATTGATCGTATACTCGACGTGTTCCCCCCGAATCAGCAAGGGCAAATTCGGATTCAGTTAGCCTCCGTATTAATTGGCATATTGTCACAGCGCTTATTTCCTACGATGGATAATCGCGGCAGACATGTCGCAACAGAATTGTTGATCAATAACCATGCGATCGCGAATTTGATACGAAATGAGAAAGTGCACCAAATCTATAACTTCATGCAGACAGGCAAATCCTATGGCATGCATACACTCGAAATGTCGATGAACGAACTTATTGAGAAGAGGATTATTACGAGAGAGGTTGCAGCACCTTACTTTAGGGAGATGAGTTAATGGCGCAATTTGAGTACATCGGGCGCGATAGATCCGGCAAGGCTCGTAAAGGGAAAATAACGAGTGCCGCCCGCAAAGATGCCGTCATGGTTCTTCGTGAGAAGGGGATTGCGGTATCGGACATTGTTGAGCTGGAGACCACGGTGTTCAATCAAGAGATTTCGATCGGTAACCCTGTTAAAACCCAAGATTTTGTAATCTATTTGCGGCAATTTTCAACTTTGATCATAGCGGGTGTATCGGTCGCTGAGGCAACGAAAATATTGGCTCAACAAACCGAAAGCAAGGCACTTCGCAAAGCATTGATGAATGTTGAAGAAGAGCTGCGCTCGGGGAAGCCGTTATCTGTCGCTGCAGCGAATCATGAGAAAATTTTCCCGCCGATGTTCATCAACTTGGTACAAGCTGGGGAAGCCACCGGTAATCTGGATGAGACGTTGGATCGACTTGCTGTTTATTTTGAGAAACAGCATTATACCCGGCAAAAGGTGAGATCTGCTTTAACGTATCCAATTGCTATTGCAATCATCGCGATTGCGGTTGTGATCTTCCTATTAACGAATATCGTTCCGACTTTTGCATCGATGTTCATGCAATTTGACGCTGAGTTGCCAGCGATCACGAAGACCGTCTTGGCGATTAGTGAGTGGGTGCAGGCATTCTGGTGGCTTATGTTACTTATCCTCGCTGGCATCGTGATCGGGATCATGCTAATCCTACAAAAGCCATCCAGTAAATATTATTTCGACTATGCCATATTGAAGGTTCCAATCTTCGGAAAATTAGTACAGAAATCCGTTATCGCAAGGATGACGAGAACCTTGAGTTCTTTATTTAAAAGTTCCGTTCCAATCCTTGAAGCTCTCGTCATCGTGGAAAAGGTCGTAATGAATGAAGTAATGAATCGCGTATTGAAAGAATCAAGGAAATCGCTTGAAGGAGGAAAATCACTGTCAGACCCCATGAAACAGCATTGGATTTTCCCACCGTTAGTGACGCAAATGATCGCGATTGGGGAACAATCCGGTTCCTTGGACCTCATGCTGGAGAAAATATCTGACTTCTATGAGAAGGAAGTAGATGCAACGGCAGATGCCTTGAAGGGTCTAATCGAGCCAATCATGATCATCCTGCTTGCTGGGATGGTAGGGTTCATCGTGCTATCGATCATGGTGCCGATGTTCGATATTTTCAACCACGTCAAATAGGTTATAGTGGCAACATTATAATAGATTAATTTTAAAAAATTGGGAGGTATTCAAATGGTTCATGCAATGAGGAAGGCATTAAAAAATGAGAAAGGGTTAACGTTGATTGAGTTACTAGCGGTTGTAGTCATCTTGGGGATTATTGCGGCAATTGCGATTCCGGCGATTGCTGGAATCATTGACAACAGTAGGAAGGATGCACACGCTGCGAATGCAATTCAAATGATCAACTCAACAAAATTAGCAGTTGCAGGAGATGATCGTGCACGTCCAGATGTTACTGATACAATAAAATATATTTCGTTAGATTGGTTAGAACAGAATGGTTATATTGATCAAGTAATAGATCCAGATGGTGATGTTACATCATATAATAGAGGCACTCCAGTAGCTACTGCGATTCCAACTGGTACAACGGTTCCTGCTGGGTCTCACGTACGTGCAACGTTTGATCCTACAACTAATACTATTACGTATGCTGTATTTTTACTTAACGGTACTAGAGGGGTACAAGATACTGCTACAGGCGGTTATGTTGCTGAGGTAGATGTTGCCCGTGCTAAAGTACAATAAATCAATTTAATATGAAACATAAGTTCAATTTATAAAAAAACCAATAAGGCCTCACCCTTATCGAACTGCTAGCTGTTGTTGTCATTCTTGGCATCGTTACAGCCATCGCAATTCCAGCAATAGGTGGAATCATTGACAATAGCCGCAAGGATGCTATGTACGTGTACATGCCATTGGTAACACGCACGAATATAGTGTATTTACCAATACAAACACACGAGGCATTCATAAAGCCGACAGTGACGACGGCACCAATGCCGACGACTACGTTCCAGAAGCCAACATCGACCGTTCATCCGTTCACAACTAAACACTCCCCCTTCCGGGGGAGTGCTATTCTCATCAAGGGGAAAGAATCATGACCATTTTCTACTATAGTTATGCAGCAATTATTGGCTTATTTTTAGGTTCCTTCTATAATGTGGTGGGACTTCGGGTACCGCAAGGGGAGTCGATTATTCGACCGCGTTCGCATTGCACGAATTGTCAACACACATTAGGTCCAAGTGAACTCGTCCCTTTTTTTTCATATCTATGGTTAAAAGGTGCTTGCAGAAGCTGTGGCACGAAGATATCTCCCTTATATCTCATCACTGAAGTCGGCACGGCTTTGCTGTTTGCGATGGCCCCGTGGGTTATGGGGTGGTCGCTTGAATTACTCGTAGCATGGAGCCTAACCTCACTTCTCGTTATTATTACGATTACAGATTTACGTTATATGTTGATTCCAAATAAAATATTGATCGTGTTTGTCATTCTATTTATTCTTCTTCGATTTCTTGTTCCACTCCATCCTTGGTGGGATATGTTTGCCGGAGCGGCGAGTGGCTTTACATTGCTATTATTGATTGCCCTCATCAGCAAGAACGGCATGGGTGGTGGAGACATTAAGTTGTTTGCTGTCTTGGGGTTAGCATTGGGATGGAAGGGTGTTCTGCTCGCTTTCTTGTTCTCTACGTTTTACGGAACGCTGATTGGGGTTGTTGGAATGATCCTCGGTAAGGTTCACAGAGGTCAGCCGATGCCTTTTGGTCCAGCGATTGCGGTGGGAACCATGACCGCTTATTTGTGGGGAGATGCGTTTATTAATTGGTATTATCAGTCCTTTTTTTGATCTAGTGGAGGAGAAAATATGATTGCTAGCAGACGGGATAAAGCAAATCAAACACGTAAGGAACGTCCAGCGAATGGACTGCGTGGCTCAATCAAAGGCAACAAAAGTAGCATTCCAAAAAGGAAGATGGTTAGCTTCGTCATTAAAGATCATGTCATTCGTTATATCGATTCGAAAAAGCCAGATTTTTATGGCGTTGTTGCTTGTGGCGAGCACTTTTTGCCGTCTGGTGTTATTCAAGATGGAAAAATTGTGGATGTTGATCGCTTTCGGACGATCTTAAGAGATTGTGTTCGTAAGTGGAATTTGAAGGATCGTGAAGTCCAATTTCTTGTACCCGATTCGCTTGTAATCGTTCGTAAGATCGAAATACCTACAGATGTTCAGGACGACGAGATCAAAGGGCATCTATATCTAGAATTGGGAACGAATATTCATTTGCCGTTTGATAACCCGATCTTTGATATTGACTTTCTCGGTCAGAAAGAAGATACAAAAGAAATTTTATTATTTGCAGCTCCAGAGGATGTAATAACGGAGTATACCCAAATTATGAAAAGTGTCAATCTGAAACCAGCCGTAGCGGATGTATCTTCATTAGCAATATATCGGTTGTTCCATAAAGTCTATGGGGAATCAGATCATGTATTTCCTGACGGATCGACAACCCTTTCGGTTCAATTCGATTTACAGACTGTTACGGTTAGTGTGCTCAGTCAACATAAGTTGCTATTATTACGCCAATTTAAAATGAATCTCTCATTAGAGAACTGGGAACGAAAAATAGATAGACATGGGGCATCGGTGCCAGTATGGATCGGTGAAGAGAACTATTTGAAATATGAAATTAATGTGATGATGGGCGAAATTCAGCGTGTAATCAACTTTTATCGGACTTTAACGCAGCATGATGACGAGATTGAAATCATCCTGCTTACGGGGGATTACCCGGATCTTGAAGGCATTGGTCAAAACCTGCAGCAGGCGTTCGGGAAGGCTCCGCTGTTATTTCGCAACGAATTATTCGATACCCAATCGAAAGAATTAATTACTCCCAAATACTATTTGGCGCTTGGTTTGTCCTTAAAGGGGGGCGTCTAATGCTAAGTGACATTAATTTACTTCCACAGCGAGAGCAGCGTAGCATTTTTTTTATTCTAGCTTTATCCATTATTTTATCCATTGGACTTATCGGTGGGGGGATACTATTCTATCAGTACCAATCGTTATCGAAAGAAAAAGATGCGAAGCAGTCGGAGAGCAAGATCATTGCGGAGCAGATTGAGAAAGCAACGGCGCAACTTCTAACAGCTTCTCTCCAATCCATGACAGGACAGTATCAAGAAATTGTAAATACGCTTATAAAACTGCCCATTCAAACTGTAAAGATTCTGAATGACATGACGGCTGCTTTGCCGCAAAATGGTTATTTTAAATCGTATACCTATCAAGATACAGGTACCATTTCGCTGATAGCAACTTTCAGCAGTATGGAAGAGACAGCACAATACCTCCATCAGCTAACAGTCTCGGATTGGGTGAAGCATATTGAGATTAGTTCTGTCTCTAGACAGGATAATGAGACAGAATCCACCCTCTATGAAGCAAATTATACGGTTCAGTTGAAAAGAGAAGCTTTCCCGAGCGCGAAAGGAGCTGATGGAAATTGAACGCGAAACATATGAAAGTGCTTGTTTTAGCCGCGTTAAGTCTGATCGTCCTTTCTGGGTTGTTGATCTTTTACATGAATAAAGTTAGCCCGACGCAAAAAGAAGTTAGAACTATAGAAAAACAAATTACGCAGGATATAAAATTGCTTGAAACCTTGCAGAAGCAGATAGAAGAGCAACAGAATGTGAAAGTGGATACCGTAGCATTACAACAGAAGGTTCCAGTTCAAGCACTTGTTGATCAATTATTGCTCGACATTAGGGCGCTAGAGAAATCATCTTTGAATACTGTTCAAAATATCGGTGTTAGTTACTCCAAGACAACGATGACAGAACTATTTCAAGCTTCGGGGGTGAGTCTAGAGGCCGTAAATTCAAGTCCAAAGGAGAATTCAACGAATGAATCAATAGCATCGAACTCCAAGGAAACAGAAGAAGGAGTAGCAACGATGGAAACAGAAGCCCAAGCATCACCTTCGCCTAATAATGCAAGCGTTCAACCTGAGATTTATAAAGTGGTACTCGGGATGACTGTAAAAACACCAACATTTGCAGATCTCGAGAAATTTATTCTTGGGTTGGAGAACTTAAAGCGTGTTATAAAGGTCGATACGCTAAATTTAACGGAAGAGGTTGATACCTATAGTCTTTCAATTTCTACCTTCTACGTTCCACAAATGGAAGGTGTGGTCGAGGAGCTGCTACCAGCATCTTATCCTTTACCAAGCGGGAAAATAAACCCATTTAACGTAAACAAGCCGATAATCAATACTCCAGGAAGTTAAGAAAGAGGGTGAACTGCTATGTCACTTCGGATTCTTATCGTTGATGATACGAAATTTGTACGTTTGATGTTAACGGATATATTAATGAAATCAGGGTATGAGGTTGTGGGTCAAGCAGAGAACGGTGTCATTGCCGTCGACAAGTTCAGAGAGTTGCGGCCCGATCTGATCATTATGGATATTACGATGCCGGAGATGGACGGAATCACGGCGTTAAAGGAGATTAGGGCCATCGACCCGAAGTCTGTCATTTTAATCTGCTCCGCGATGAGTCAGCGGGATCTCATTTCCAAGGCATTAAAGGCAGGGGCGAACAATTATGTGATGAAGCCGTTTGAACCTGAGTTAGTGAAGGAAATCATTCTAGAAGTCATGCCGCTGATCGAGAACAATAAAAAAGAGCAGGCCTCCATCTTAGCCTCGGCTGAACCCGAAAATGTGCAAGAACTCGTGTTGAGGGTAGACCAGGCATCTCAATTGCATAAAATTGTGGCGGCAGAGACAACAATTGTACCTGTTACAGAGCAGATCAGTGAACAAGATAGCCTAACTGAAGCAGTCGTAGAGCCTATAGCAGCCTCTCTTCCAGAACCAGAACTAGAATTATCAATAGGAGCACTAATAGAAGCACTAATAGAACCTCGCCTAGAAGTGAAGGAAGCACTTGGCTCGGAAACGCCCGATTTGGCGGAACAGGTAGATTCCGTGTCGGAAGCAAGCCTATCTCAAGAAGCGGAAGAAGAGTTCGGCTCATTACTTAAAGGCATTAAAAATGCGGCTCCAACGTTACCCACTATAGATCATGAACGAAGTAACGCTGATCTATTGGAAGACATAACAGCTGCGTATACGGAAGCCGCAGCTTCGATAATCGTGGAAGATGAGACAAGCATTATTATGGATTCTTTAACAACTGATACTGCGATTTCAACCCATCGTCTGGATGTTAAACACGATCATATTCCCGAGGAGTCTAACTCCGGGTCGACAGAAGAGCAGCAAGCCAGCGCAGAAGAGGAAGCATCTTTAGACGAAAACATCAAAGAACAGACCGGAACAATTCATGCCGATGAGAGCGAAGCAGATGAACAAGAAGCATCACCTTCCCGTTCATTGAATCCTGCCGATTGGTTTGAACAAATGATTTTTTCCAATTCCAATAAAACGGAGGATGCTGAGATGGCAAGAAATCCGCAAATGTTAGATTCTGAGGTCGGACAGGAACATCATATGGCAACAATTGATCAAGCAAGCAGTTCTAGCCTGCTGCCAGAACTGAAACGTAAGAATATGAGGAACTTCGCAAGCAGTATCATGTGCAAGTTCTCAGAACAGGTCGATGAGAAAGAAATGGATTATTTCGTTGTCTACAACGAATTTGACAAGTCGATTCGAATCGATATGATCTCTCCAGATGAGAAGCGTAACAAAATTCAATTATCCCTGGACGGGTTCACTTTTATTATGGAATGGCTCGAGCAGAAGGGTGTACGCATCGATAAAGTCCTTGATTAAGAGAATCCATCAAAGTTAAGGAGGACAATCATGAAGAACAAGCAAATCAGTCAATTAACTTTGTGCGATTCTTATAATCATTCTCAGATCATACCTATATCCAATGCGCGGCAAATCTTTAACAAAATCGTTAAGGTATACGTGAGCCGAGAAGATATCTATAATTCTTCGAAGACGCCAAGAGAGTTCCAAGCTTATCAAAATATTGATAGCGAAACCTTGCTCATTGTCGTGAGTATCCGCAGTGATTGGTGGACGCCTTGGAAAGGCATAGTGACGGAGGATGTCTACTTTTATCGTGAACCTTTCGCGCAATGAAGTACAGAAATGAATGAAGAAGTGGGCACCTCCAATCAGGGAGAGGCACGCTTCTTTTTTTGTTCTTGCAAAATGGGCCGCTGAGAGAACAGACCTATGGTTGAAATTGTGAAAAGGTTGTACAGTGGAAATGTCGAATACAGTTATTAACTGTAACAATCAATATAGAAAAGGAGTTAACGACATGAACATCAAGAATGCATTTGAAGTCGCCAAAGAAATGGAAGCTTTAGCGAACGGATATAATGAATTAGCTGCAAGAGAATCGAGTGAAGAAGTTAGACACATATATACTGAAATGACCTATCAATTGGACGAGCTGCAATCCAAGCTGCTTCAAATCTCGAATTATTATCCTGAGGATCAAGTAGAGAAGAGCGTCACGCTTACGAGAGAAATCGAAGAGCTCCCTACGGGCAGTAAGCTTACCTTGCTGCACGCCTATGCTAACGATAATCTAGCACTCGTCGAAGATGAGGGGATGGAGCTGTATTTGGTACCATGGGATGCTCTTGAAGAAGAGTTGACTATGTAAATGTAGAGATTGTTCTGAGTGAATATTTTATTTATAGTTGAATCAATTTCATAAGTCACAAGCCTTGATTTAACAAGGTTTTTCAGACATAGAAAAAGGAGTCTCTCCCCAAATTTCGAATAGGTTAAGCGACTAAAGAGACGAGGTGAACTCCCTAGCCATATATTCGACACGAGTTTTTTTCTGCTATCGGATGGTCTTATAGCGGCGATGAATTAAATAAACAGAGGCTTATTCTTAAGCTTCTCAGGATGTCGAGATTTTCTCGACATCTATTTTTATGCCAGTAATTTAGACAAAAAAATTCCCCGAGATTATAAAAGAACATCCTACCTCTATTGTTGAATATGCCGATTTTCAGTCGAGCACTTCAATAGCTTTTGACGATTTTTCGTTTGAATTACCTCTCATACTGGGATGGGATGCAGCTGGAACCGTCATTGAGGCAGGGGAAAAAGTGAAAAAAGTCCGAGCTGGGGATATGCGGGATTTATCGACATTCCACCCTGGCCGTGTCTACATAAAAGCGTAATAAGTGTGTAAATACGCTACAAACTATGTCCTTGGACTTAGGTTTGGTGCCGCTAAAAAGGACATTTCAACTATTTTTTGGCGTTTTTAACGAAGAGAAAGAGGTATTGTGTTAATATGGAATAAATAGGAACATACGATCTGTTTATGCGAGAGGAGACGTCCTGACGATGGAGATGCTGAAACCACCCGCTGAGACACTATACGAAAAGCAGTTGCGGGCGCTGCGCGAGGAGGACACGGGCAAACGCCCCCCGAACTGGCTGTTGTCCCCGGCATATGTGCGGGACTTCATAATTGGGCGGGACGAGCCTGCCATGCTTGATAGCGAGCCGATCGAAATCACGCGCAAATTTTACGGCAATGACGTGCTGATCGAGCGCGCGGTCGTGACGCTGGCGGGCAACCGGGGCCTGATGCTGGTGGGAGAGCCGGGCACTGCCAAAACGATGCTCAGTGAGCTTTTGGCGGCGGCCGTATCGGGCACTAGCCTGAACACGATCCAAGGGACGGCCGGCACGACGGAAGACATGATCAAATATTCTTGGAACTATGCGATGCTGCTTGATAAAGGCCCCTCCGAGGCGGCACTGGTGCCGTCCCCGCTATATACCGGCATGAAGAAGGGCATCCTGACGCGGTTCGAAGAGATTACACGGAGTCCGTCGGAGGCACAGGACAGCTTGATCAGCATCCTAAGCGATAAAGTGATGAGCATTCCCGAGCTTGAAGGGGGCGTGCTGTTCGCGCAGCCTGGCTTCAACGTCATTGCTACGGCGAACATCCGGGACAAGGGGATCAACGAGATGAGCGGCGCCCTGAAGCGCCGGTTCAACTTCGAGACGATCAAGCCGATCGGCAATGTGAAGATGGAGGCCAAAATCATCGAATCCCAGGCCCGTAGCCTGCTGCAGCATAGCGGCATCGAGGTCGAAATCGATACGGAGGTGGTGGAGCTGCTGGCCACGACCTTCATGGAGCTCCGCACCGGGATGACCCGCGAGGGCTATAGGCTGGATTCGCCGCAGGCAACGATGAGCACGGCGGAAGCCGTGTCCGTGTATGTCCAGAGCGCGATGACGTCGTACTACTATGAAGGGAAGGACATCGCGCTGGATCGGCTTGTGCAGAACATGCTCGGCACAATCGCCAAGGAGAACGAGAAGGACCTGTCGATTCTCAAAACGTATTTCTCGAAGGTCGTGAAGATGCGGTCTAAGGATGAAGGCATCTGGAGCCGGTATTATGAGGAGCAAAAATGGATTGGTTAAGCCAGGTGACGGACGCGGATGTCGCGGCATTAAAAGGCCTGTTTGACGCCAAGGTACACGATCTGGGCAGCGGCACGGTCTACTTTCCGGTCCGGCACCATAGCCCGGCCTGCTGCCACCACCTGGTAAAGCTGATCGATGAATACCGGCCCGAGGCGATCCTTATCGAAGGGCCGGAGAGCGGGAATCCGCTGATCGGGGTGCTTGCCGACGAAGCCACGGTCCCCCCGGTCGCCCTCTATTACACGTACGAGCACGAGGCGGGAAGGGATGCCTGTTATTATCCGATGCTCGCGTGTTCGCCGGAATACGTGGCCCTTAAGGAAGCGGTCAAGCGAGGCATCCCAGCCAAGTTCATCGATCTGGACTACCATCACCTGGCAAGCTGCCATGCTGAGCCGGAGAATACGGAGAAGCTTGAGGCATCCACGCAGGATGAGACGCTGCTGGCCGGATCGGCCTTTATTCAGCGCCTGTGCGCGAAGCTGAACTGCCGCAGCTTTGACGAGCTGTGGGAGAAGGTATTCGAGATTGGCGGACTGGCGAAAACGACGCGCGATTTCGTTCAGGACGTATTTACGTACTGTACGCTGTCCCGCATGTGTTACCCGGAAAGCCGGCTCCTGGCTTCCGGCGATCTTGCGAGGGAAGAGCGCATGCGGGAGCGGATCGCGGAGGCGCGCCGGCAGCATGAGCGCGTGCTTGTCGTCACCGGGGGCTTCCATACGTACGGACTGATCGCCGAAGCGGCGGAGCCGGAAGCTGGGCGCCGGACCTCGGAAAAGCCGGACATGAGCGCCGGACAGGTGCAGCACCAGATTTATCCGATGGCCTACACGTTCCCCGAAGCGGACCGGCTGAACGGATATGCCAGCGGCATGCCGTACCCGAATTACTACGGCATGGTCTGGGAACGTCTTCAGCGCGGGAAGGAACAGCCTTATGGGCTTGTTGCCGTTGACCTAATCGCCCGGCTGACCCGCAAGCTGCGGAAGCTCAATGAGGGCGTATCCACCAGCGACGCGATCGAGGCCTACAGGATGGTGCAAGATCTTGCAGCTTTGCGGGGAAAAAGGGAGGGCGGCGTGTACGAGCTGATGGATGCGGCCCTGTCCTCGTTCGTAAAAGGCGAGCAGTCGCTGGCTACGGAGCAGCCCCATACGGAGCTTGGGCGGATGCTGACCGGGGATGCCGTCGGCACCGTTGCGAGAAATCCTTTTCATGTGCCGATCGTGGAAGATTTTAAGGAGCGGTGCAAGGAAGCAAAGCTCCGGATCGAAACGACAGGACGGCACAAAAAAGTGCTGGACCTCTATGCCAAAGCCGGACATCGCCGGTTAAGCCAGCTGTTTCAGTGCTTGGCCTATCTCGTTCCGACGTTTGCCGAGCGGCTGTCCGGACCGGACTGGACCGCCATGCGGGATATGAGCCTGGTTCGGGAAACGTGGGAGTATGCCTATTCCTCACGCATTGAAGCGCGTTTGATCGAAAACTCCCTGTACGGCGGAACGCTCAGGGAAGCTGCCACGCGCAAACTGGAAGAAGAAATGCAGGGCATCCCGGACCACCATAGCGGCGAGATGGCCCAAAGAATGCTGCAGGCCTTGCTGATGGGGCTGCAAGACACCGCGGCCCGGCTGTACGATCAGGTTCGCTCCGCACTGCGCAAGGATGGAAATTTTCTGTCGCTCTGCGGCAGCTTGCATGCGTTAAATCGAATCCGACAGCATGGCCGATTGTTGGGCCTGACGGAAGATCCGCGGCTGCCGGAACTGGTCGCGGAGGCATACGACAATGCCGTGGATAAGTTAGCGCAGCTGGCGCGCGCGAATTCGGACGAGCATGAGCCGATCATCCAAGGACTTAAGCTGCTGTCCATGCTCGCTGATTCTCCGGACCCGCAGTTCGGGGACGATGTGTTCCGGTCACATATGAACGAGCTCCTTGCCGATCCCGGCCTGCCTGCTCAGCTTGAAGGCGTCTGCGTAGCCATTTCTTCCGGTCTGGAGGATCGGCCGCGGCGGGAAATCGTCGAGCGGGCCCGTGCTTATATTCGCGGGGCCCCGGAACGCATGCGCCAGACGGCCCTTTATTTGCAGGGTGTCTTCGCCGTCTCGCGCGATGCGTTCCTGTACGAGGACGAGCTGTTATCCGAGCTGAACTACTTGGTCGGACAGCTGCCATATGAGGAATTCGTCGGCATGGTCCCCGAGCTGCGGCTGGCGTTTACGTATTTCACGCCGCTGGAAATTGCGCTGATCACCGAGCGGGTGGCGGGGTTGTTCCGCGTGCAGGCCGACGAGCTGGATGCGCCGGCGATGGATGAGTTGGATCTGGCACAAGCCCGGGCGTGGGACGAGGCCGTCAGGAAGGAGTTTGAAGCATGGAAGCTGATTTGAAGCGGCATAGCGGTGAGGGACCGGAAGCCGGGCCAGAGAGCAATTCCCCAAGCACCGCCTCCGAGTCGCTGAACCGTTGGCGGCTCATCCTTGGGGAAGCCGCAAATGAAGGACTTGCCCGGTCGGACGAATTCGATCCGGAGCATTTCCGGTATGCCGAAGTGGATGAAATTCTGGATTACCTGTACAGCCGCGAGCATGGCGAGGAGCAGGGCTACCGGAAAGAAGGCGGACGCGGCCCGTCGAATCTGACCGTTCCGTCCTGGCTGTACAAGGTCCGGGAGCTGTTTCCCAAGCCGACCGTCGAAATCCTGGAAAAGCAGGCGTTGGACCGCTACGGCTTGACCGAGCTGCTGACCGACAAAAAGCTGCTGGAGTCGCTTGAGCCGAACATGGGACTGCTGAAAAACATCATGCAGTTCAAGGGACGCATGAAGGGTGAGGCGCTGAAAAGCGCGAAGGACATCGTGCGCCGGGTCGTGGAGGATCTGCGCCGCAAGCTGGAGACCCAAGCGAGGGCGAGCATTATGGGCAAACGCTCAAGGTACGCGGACAGCCCCGTTCGTTCGCTGCGCAACCTCGACTTCAAGCGAACGATTGCAAAAAACCTGAAAAACTACGACCGGGAAAAACGCCGGCTGGTGATTGAGCGTCTTTATTTTGACGGCAACGTCCAAGCACGGAACAAGTGGAACGTCATCATCGGCGTGGACGAAAGCGGCAGCATGATGGATTCGGTCATTTACAGCTCCGTCATGGCCAGCATCTTTAGCCGATTGAACGCCTTGCGCACAAAGCTGTTCATTTTCGATACCGAGGTGGTGGATCTCAGCGACAGGCTGGAGGACCCGGTGGACGTGCTGATGAACGTGCAGCTTGGCGGAGGCACCCACATCGCGAAGGCGCTGCGTTACGGCGAGACGCTGATCGAGAATCCCGGCAAAACGATCTATATTTTGGTCAGCGACCTGGAGGAGGGATACCCCATCCAGCATATGTACAAAGCGTGCAAGGATATCGTCGATGCGGGCTGCAAGCTGCTGGTGCTGACCGCGCTCGATTTCGAAGGAAATTCCGTATACAACAAGCACGCGGCCCAGGTTCTGGCCGATCTTGGAGCGCACGTCGCTGCCATTACGCCGAACGAGCTTGCGGACTGGATCGGGGACATTGTCACTTGAACATCCGTTCTTCCGCCGGATAACGATAAGTTGAATCGCAACAGCCTTGCTGTTTAAAACAAACCTTTCATGGAGGTATGAATGATGATTACCGCAGACCGCACCATCGAAACGCTGGCGGAAAAATTCGCCCAGGTATGCTCCGATGAATATTCCCTGAAAACGGACCGGAGCGAGCAAATTTACGATTACATCATGGGAAACACCGACACATTCCCCGATATGCTCGGCAAAAAGAGCCATTATACATACTTGAGCACGGAAGCGCTCATGAAGCTGGGCCGGAAGGACGAAGGGGATGTCTTTTTCCGGGCAGGAGCGATCCTGATTCATCTGGAATCCGACTACCGAAATTCCTGGAGAGAAAGCGCGTTCTCCCTGTGCTTGGGCGACGATGCGAAGGCATATGGACTGGCAGGAAAAACGAAGGGCAACGACCGGATGGGCAAAGTCGCGGCACGATTGGAGAACATCCGTACCTATGCTGGCAATAGCGAGATCGTGGATGAGCTCAAGCGCAGCTTGACCAAGATGCAGAGGCATCTGGAAAACCAAAAAACGAATCATGCGAATAACAGCAACGACATGGTGGAAGCGCTGCTGCTCTTCCATGCCTACAGCGGATTGCCTGGCGATGCCAAGCATGACGCTAAGGTTCAGTCCTTCAACAACGAGCTTCCCGAGCTGTACCGGGCCGTGCTGGCAAGAGACGCGTCCTTGGTGAGGCGACTGCTCCATACGTTGTTTGAGCCGCTCGTCGTCGGATACGCGCAGACGAAGGATAACCGATCATGGCAGGAGCTGGATCAGGAGTGGTTGGAGCAGAAGCGCAAGGCGATCATGGCGAATCGATACCCGGACGCCTCGACGGGCGGGAAGGACCGCGTCACGCCGAGCGTGCTCCAGAACACGCTGATGCTCGCTTGCACGTCCTTGCTGTACCTGGTCAACGTCGCGGGCGGCAAAGAAGCCTTCCTGGACAAACAGGACGACACCGGACTTGCGTTGCTGGAAGGTCTGCGCGAGCTGCATGAGATATATCCGCTGGAAGTGCGCCATTACCTACTCAGCATGGACTATCGCGCCAAAAATACGGAAGAGCTGTTAAGCGGCCTGTTGCCGGTGGACGAGCCCTTCCGGCTGATCGAGCAGCTGTGCACCGATTTGTACAGCCACTATGTGCCGTGGCAGGCGCTGCAAGCGTCCATCGCGGGCGATCCGGAGCGGGCCAAGCGTGCATTCGACCTTTCGCGTTCCGCCTATTTCAGGGCATTCATCCATAAAGTGCTCGACGATCATGGCGTAGCGCTGCCGCCGGAAGCCGGCACGGTGGAGGATGCCGTGTTTGCCGCCTTGCGCCACCCGCTCGAAGCGGGACGCCACGGCTTGAATGCTGCACGGTACCTCTCAGGAGAGACATCGCTAGAGGACTACTGGAAAGACAACGTGAACCGCGCCCTGTTCACCCATCTGAACCGGAACCCGAAACGCATCGCCAACCTGATCAAGATCACGTTCCTGCCGGTGGAATCCGAAGCGATGCGCCGTTTCGCGGTGCTGCTCTCGCGTCCCGAAACAGGCACGATGGAGGCGCTGTCCGATCTGTATTCCTCTTATGCCTTTAGCGGACAGCAGCTGCTCAAGGCGCACGGCGATGACCCGGAGGTAAACCGCGACCATTTGCTATCCAGCCTGTTTCAGCTCAACGGCATGCGCGATTACAGCTATCGCGCGGTCCCGCACGATGAATATGCGCAAATCGTCGAGCAGAACCTGGAATTCGCGTTCAGCCAGTACAAATCGCTGCCTGCCGATACCCGCCTGCTAGCGCTGGACATTGCGTTCGGGGAAGGGAAGCAGCTCACGCTGGAGCAGATCTCCAGTACGCTTCGCCTGGGCCTTCAGGACTCGTCAAAGAAGGCGAATGCGCTTGCCGCAGCAAAATTCAACCGTACGCCGGACCCGGAGCTCTACATCCACGTTTACCGCAACGAGAAAAAGGCCGGCATCAAGGAAATGGTGCTGAACGCCATCCGCAGCCTGGAACAACCCCAAACGGTTTACCAGTCGCTGCTGACTAGCGAAAAATCCGCCGACTGGAAAACGCTGATCCGGATTTTGATGGATACGGCGGAGCTCGGCCCGATGCATGCGCATGCGGCGCTCGCGGAGCAAGCCGATGCCAAGAAACGGTCCCGCATCGGCTGGCTGTCCGCCAGCGAGCTGCCCGATCTCACAGGCGCCGATGGAGAGGTGCTGGATGAACGGATCAAAACGTATATTCTTCTTCAATCGGTCGATCATAGCGCCGCTCCGAACGAAGGATTGAACGAAGTGCGCACGTATGCCACCGCGGATTCTCTGGCACGCTTTGCGATGGAGCTGCTACAGGTTTGGATTCAGGAAGGGGCCCCGGCCAAGGAAAAGTGGGCCATGTACCTGTCCGCGCTGTTCGGTGACGTGCAGCTGGTAAGTATCTTCATGCGCCAGATCAAGGAGTGGACGGAAAACAGCCGCGGCGCGATTGCGGCCGATGCCGTCAAGGTGCTGGCCTACCTGAAGGAACCGGCCGCACTGATGGCCATCGACTCGATCAAACGCTCCGTGAAGAATCGCCAGGTGAAGACCGCAGCGGAGGAAGCGCTGCTGCTGGCTGCGGAACAAATGGGGCTCACGGCCGAGCAGCTGGAGGACCGCCTGGTGTCGTCGCTCGGCTTCGACGAGAAAGGAACACAGCGGCTCAGCTACGGCGAGCGCTCCTTCCTGATCAAGGTCAACACCGATCTTCAGCTCGTGGTGTGGAACGAAGAGGCCGGCAAAGCGGTCAAGTCGCTGCCCGCTCCCGGACAGAAGGATGATCCAGACTTGGCGTCCATGGCGAAGGCATGGTTCACTCAGCTGAAAAAGGACCTTAAAACGATGGTGAACGTGCAAATGCAGCGTTTGGAGGAATCGCTGTCCAAGCAGCGCTTATGGACGGGCGAAGATTGGAAGCGCCTGTTTGTGGACAACGTCATCATGCAGAAGTTCGCGGTCGGCCTGATCTGGGGCGTTTATGAGGATGGAGGCTTGACGCTGACCTTCCGTTACATGGAGGACGGCACGTTCAACACCGTGGACGAGGAAGAATACGAGCTGGATTTGGCGTCCAGGATCGGGCTCGTACACCCGTTGGAACTAGAGGCTTCCGTCATCGAGGCCTGGAAAACCCAGCTGGAGGATTATGAAATCGTTCAGCCGTTCGCTCAGCTGCAGCGGGAGACGCACGCCATCCTGGAAGAAGAGCAGGATAAAGGCGAGTACGAACGGCTGCCGGACGCGGAACTATCCCCGACCGGGTTTCCGAAGGCGCTCGAAAAGTATGGCTGGATCAAAGGGCAGCCGATGGACGGCGGCTGGTACCACGAGTTCTACAAAAATTACGGCGACATGAAGGCCGAGCTGACATTCAGCGGAACGAGCATATCCTATTATGAGGGCCTTGAGGATATCACGCTGGAGTCGCTCATTTTCTTCAAGGCGGGCAAGGAGAGAGATTATTCCTATTATAGCGACCGCAAGCCGATCCCGCTCGGAAAGGTTCCCGGGCGAGTATTCAGCGAAACGGTTTATGACATTTTGAGAGCGGCGGGGCGTTGAGCGCGTGACAAACTTAGAAGCGAAATTCCGGCTGTTTGCGGAGAACTGCACCGAGGATTACCTGATCCGGTACGCCAACAAAGGGCTTTACAAGCGCTCCTTAAAAGACATCGATCAAGGCGTCAGCGTGCAATATGCGTGGAATGCCTCGTCCGTAAGCTGCCGGCTTAGCGAGGGCACGACTTGTACGCTGGAGGACCGGCTGGATCAATGGCAATGCTCGTGCCCGTCCGAGCGTATCTGCAAGCATGTGCTCATTGCGATCCTGTATTACCAGAAAGAACATGGCGGCGATGTGTCGGCAATAGGGACGGCGGCATCGGAGCCTGCCGAAGCAAGCGATCCATCCGTCCGGCCGGATGCTTCCGGCAACCAGCCGGACGGGACGGTGCTTGCGCAGAAGGCTGCGGATGCGGATGCTTCCTCCCAAGCGCAGACAACGGCATCCGTTGATGGCACGCCTGCACCGAAGTCTCACGTCTCATCCAGTCGGTTTCAGTGGCTGCTGTCCTCTGACCTGAAGCGGCTGATCAAGCCATACAGCGCCGCGGTCGTGGAGGAAGCGTTGTTCCGGCTCGGATACCCTGCCGAGATTGAGGTGATCCGGGACCCGCTGTTGCTCACGGTCCGGCTGGTCAGCCAGCAGGTGGAGGTTTCCTTTACGGAGGAGCCGGATCTCGGCAAGGCACTCTTCAAGCCGAAGCAGGCGGCAGGAACCTCGGCCAAGCTCGAAGCGCTGCTGCGCTACCGGAAGCTGCATGGGCTGGATGACGCCGAAGCGTTGGGCGAAAGGGCTTATGAGGCCAAGTTTTCGTTACAGACGGTCCGGGAATGCCGCGAAATACTGGCTGGCATGCTGCGGACGGGACTGGCCCGATTGCCGCAATCGTTCATGGCGCAGCTGGAGACGCTGGCGGTAGCTGCCCACAGCGGCAACCTGCCGGACATTGAACGCAGCCTGCGCGGCATTCAGGGCGAGCTGCAGCTCTTCCTGAACCGGCATGTCCGCTTTTCCATGCCATCCCTGCTGGATCGGATTACCAAGCTGTATCTCGCGCTCCAGGTGCTGGAACAGCAGCGGGTATCGGCCATGCAGCAAAGCCAGCTCATCGGCAGCTTTCGAAGCAAGTACTTTACCGTCCCCGAGCTGCATCTGTACGGGCTCGGAGCGGACGCCTGGGAGACCCGATCGGGCTATCGGGGCATCACGTATTATTTTTACGGCCTGAATGACCAGGAAGTGTACACATACAGCGACGTGAGGGCAACGTATTACGATAACCAGCAATTCAGCTACACCGACCGTTATGCATCCAAAATTCCATGGCTGCCGGGCGTAAGCTTCCGGGAATGGGCAGGGGAGGAGCTCCGGTTCCGCAACGTTAAGGTGAACGAGGAGCGCCGTCTTTCCTCCGGAGAAGGAGCCAAGCTGGAGCTGCTTGGACGAAAACCCGTGGAAGAGGTACGTTTCGGGGAGCGGCTGATGCAGGACCCGGCTCAGATTACCCGGGAGGAGCACGCAACGGTCGACCTCTTTGCTGCACCGCGCGAACGGCTGGCACTGGTGCGAATCGCTCGGATCGCGGACCAGTCCTTCCACGCGCAAACCCAGGAGTTGCACGTCACTGTGGAGCACGAGTCAGGGGAAACCCTCGTCATGGTCTTTCCGTATGACAAGGATTGGGAGACAGCCATACATCGGCTGGAAAAAGGATACGGCTTGTCCAAACTGGAGCATTTCACCGCATTCGTTCGCATTCAGGGCGGGCGCATGTTTCCAATCAGTTTCCTAAAAGAGGACAAAGTGATTAGCCTGAAGCTGGACGTCGGATTCGGCAGGAGGGGTGCATTTGCGAGAATATAGTTCTTTGCTGGAGCAGTTGGAAGCTTGGACGAGCGAATTGTTGCTGCGCGGCGTTGCCCAAATCGGTCTTAAAGACGTTGAACGGCTGCAGGAGCTGCTGGCAGGGGCGAAACGCTGGGACATGGCATTTTTGCAAGAGCTGATGGAACCATTGATCGATAATGGACGCAAAATGGCCTTGGGCGAAGGAGACGAAACGCTGCTGCTGTTTCAATACTGCCGTCTGGCTCAGTACGTGCAGGCCGGTTTGCAGGAACGGGTCTGAAATCAGGAGCCCTTCCCGTTGGCCCCTAGGGACACGGAACGGAGTGGCAGAAATCATTGGTTAGAGGGCAGGGAAGAAGCATTCCAATGAAACATTTGTCGCAAAATGTGCTGTTACTCCATCAATTTCTGGAGCGTTTCAATTAATTCTTGTTTCGAAATTTTGTAATTTTCTCCAATCCAATTCTTTAATATCTCGATTAAGCCACTCATGTAAAAGTCGCACGCCTTATGAAGATAGATTCCAGTAGACTCAAGTCAGTTGCCACAAAAAAGTGGATTGGCTGGCTCCCGTCGATTTTCACTCTAACTTTATACTTTCTTTAGAAATCCCTGTTACGATGTCTCTGCAGATAAAGAGAAATCATAGTGGACTTCTAAGGAGGAGAATTTCAGCATGCAAGCAGTACAACGATTAAAAGGATTGATAGCTCTGGGGCTGGCATTTACGCTTATTCTATCCCCAGTCAACGCATCAGCAGCAGTAGCACCACAAAAGAACGCTGGAATGAAGGAGGATGTACGCAAGATTACATCACTAACGTCATCAGACTACAAGGATTTAGAGTTCTTGAAGCCGATTTTGAAGGATAAAACGGTCGTCAGCCTCGGCGAGAACTTCCACCGTGTTGCGGAATACAGCAGCATGAAGACGCGACTGATCAAATATTTGCACGAAGAGCTGGGATTTGACGTGATCGCATTTGAATCAGGACTTGGGGATGCCTTCATGACGGGCGAGAATGCCGGCTCATTGACCCCGAAAGAAATGATGCAGCGTTCGATTTTCCCGATCTGGCATTCCAAGGAGACGCTGAATCTGTTCGAATACATAAAGAAGCAGCAGGGAACCAAAAACCCGCTCCATCTCGCAGGTTATGACATGCAATTCACTTCGGGATACTTAACACAGTTTATTGCCGGTTGGATTTCCAAGGTGGATAAGGAGCAAGGACAACAGTATTTCAACTTCGAGATGCAAGCAATGACGGATTTGTATAAAGTGCTTAACCAATATGGCATGGACGACGGCCATCCAGAGGCGAAGGAAGCGATTAAGAAGGTCAAGGAAGCGTACGAACCGAACTATAAGGCATTGATCCAATTCATCCAAAAGCATAAGAAAGAACTCGCCGCAGCTTATCCAGCCAACCCGCATATGGTGGATATTGCGGTCAAGACGCTCGAAGATCGGATCAAGTTCATCGAGATGGGAATGTACGATACGAAGGAAAGCTATGAATTCCGCGACCGGATCATGGCCGACAACGTCGAGTGGTTAATGAAGGTGATGTATCCCGGCAAGAAAGTGATTTTATGGGCACATAATGATCATTTGGCTAAGAATACATCCAAGATTCAGACGAAAGAGCAAGGGAAATGGATCGGCAGCTTTACCAGCATGGGCGAACTGCTCAATAAGAAGCTGAAGGATAAAGCTTATGTGGTCGGACTATATATGAACAGCGGCAAAGCGAGCACCATTACGACACAGAAGATCTTCGATATCAAGCCGATGCCGAAGGGAAGTCTGGAGGAGCTGATGATGCGCAGCGGCTATAAAATTGCCTTTGCCGATCTATCCAAGCACAAATCCCCGAACCAGAGCAACTCCTGGATGTTCAAGCCGATCTATGCAGCGGAAGATGGCATGACCTCCGAGATCATCGCGCCGATGTCGATGAAATTTGTTCCGAAAGAGCAGTACGACGGCATTATCGTCTTCGATAAAGTGAAGGAACCAACAACGAAATTCTAATCTTGTCCATTGGAGACTCGATAAATCTAAAATTTATAACAAAAAGTGCCTGTAGTCCATATAGGCACTTTTTGTTATAGGGAATAGGGGATGTTCTCAAGTTCTTGTCACTAACAACGAACGCCCAGCGGCTACCAGATTAGATTCGTTGCGCTCAAGTTATTCGATTAAGCGATCAAGGCCGGTAAACTGAGTCACTTGGTCGGGTACGAAGGAACGCATGAATTCTTCGTTCAACCCTACTGAAACACCAGTAATAGTCGGTCGATCAAAGATTTGACCCATCCTTCCAACAGCAGGTCTGAACCCTCGAATTCCGGCTCCAGAATCTCCTTCTTTCCGTTAGCCTATGTAACAATTTGGAAAAAGTGTATGGAGGTGAACATTATGCCCCAGCGGACAATCAATTGTGGATTGAAACCTACCTAAGCGATAGGGCAAAGCCATCGGAGAATATGCTAGAAATATTTTGTGTTATAAAAATTACGGAGCTCTTTGTCATATAAATATAATAATTTCGCACTAAAATACCGATAAAATTATTATAGTACTATAGTACTATAATATACATAACAAGGGGTAGATTTGTATGAGGAATTCAAAACATGTGAAGGGAGCAAAAGTACTCGTAAGTCTATTAATGAGTTTACATATGTTCGCTTTTTCGAGTATTTCCTTCGCTGCAACAAACGAACCCAATGATATTGATACCGGGATCTCAGGCCTGACTTATAATCGCAATGAAGTTTTGGCCGTAAAAGGGGATCAAATCAGTAGTTTTGTTCCCAAAGAAGGCATTCAGTCCAATGGGAAATTTATCGTGATCGAACGGGACAAAAAATCACTCACAACGTCACCTGTAGATATTTCAATCATTGATTCAATCACAAATCGCACTTATCCAGGCGCAATACAGCTTGCAAATCAGGATTTTGCGGATAATCAGCCTAACCTGGTTATGTCGGCAAGAAAACCGTTAGATATTAGCATTGATCTGCCTGGGTTGAAGAACGAAAATACAATTACTGTTCAAAATCCAAATTACGGCAATGTTTCTAGTGCCGTTGATCAGCTCGTGTCGACTTGGGGTGAGAAGTACTCCGGTACGCATACGCTGCCTGCGAGATTGCAGTATGCAGAATCTATGGTTTACAGCCAAAATCAAATTTCCAGCGCACTGAATGTGAACGCTCAAGTGCTTAACGGTACACTCGGAATCGACTTTAACGCGGTCGCAAACGGCGAGAAAAAAGTGATGGTGGCTGCGTATAAGCAAATCTTTTATACCGTAAGTGCAGCCCTTCCTAACAATCCATCAGACTTGTTTGATGACAGTGTGACTTTTGCTGAGTTAGCCCGCAAAGGGGTAAGCAATGAGACTCCGCCACTCATGGTATCTAACGTAGCTTATGGCAGAACGATTTATGTAAAATTGGAGACGACTTCCAAGAGCAATGACGTACAAACGGCATTTAAGTTATTGCTCAATAATCCTAGCGTACAAACGAGCGGACAGTACAAAGATATTTATGAAAACAGTTCGTTTACGGCTGTTGTATTGGGTGGCGACGCGCAAACACATAACCAGATCGTCTCGAAAGACTTCAATGTCATTCAAAGTGTAATCAAGGACAATGCACAATTCAGCAGCAAAAACCCTGGTTACCCGATTTCATACACGAGTGTCTTCTTGAAAGACAATTCCATTGCTGCAGTTCACAACAATACAGAATACATCGAGACGAAAACGACTGAATATACGAAGGGTAAAATAACCCTTGATCATAGTGGTGCATATGTAGCTCAGTTCGAAGTATCTTGGGATGAATTCACATTTGATGAAAATGGACAAGAGATCTTGACTCGTAAAGGTTGGGAAGGAAATTGGCGTGATAAAACAGCGCATTTCTCGACAGAGATTCCAATTCCGCCTAATGCCAAGAACATCAAAATTTTTGCAAGAGAATGTACAGGTCTTGCTTGGGAATGGTGGAGAAATATTATTGATGAAACGAATGTACCGTTAACCAGCAATATCAAAGTATCGATTTGGGGTACAACGTTATATCCGTATACCTCCATTACTTACTAGTCATTACTGAAAATCTCCCCATTCATTTGGGGAGATTTTTTCATGTGGAGCTATGGCGATACAATAATCCCATTCCGGCATTATCAGGGTGATATTTACTTATCCGGCACCAATGAAGCAGTGATCCCAAAGATGATTGAGGTTGTGACTGAACTAGGGGCGGATGTGCTGAAAGGGTAATTGTTCAATACTTATATAAAGAAGGTTTCTCGGCTGCCGCTTTCCGAGCTCTGAAGCTTGTCGTATTACGTTTACGAAACATGATAATTTAATGATATAGATTGATGAGCAGGCGCTTCGGTAGCTTTCTTATTCTATTAAGCTAACGGGCAGTTTAACGTCGAGATCGGTCAGGAGAAAAAAGAAAGCTCAGTCCGAGTGAGTTATTCAGATCACCCGAATCACTGCCAGTAATTATCGTAGAAGGCATTTTAGCAGTGGGATTTGAACCACCTAGATTGTGCGACTGTGAGGCGTAACGTCAAAAAACCCTCCGTTGAAGGAGGGAATTCAAGTCCAATATGTTGAAAATCCTTCAGCATCATTTTTGTTTAATACTTTCAATGATGATGCTATGGCGGTGCTTACTTGACCCGCTAACCCGGATGGGTACGCTGGTGCGGCCTGATAGGATATGTCTGTGTCCATTTGCAATTCTCGAAACTTGACGGAACCGATGAAAGTGTCTGGCTCCCTGACCATTAATTGCATTTCCGGTGATCCCGGAATAGGAATGACGATGTCCGTTTGTGATTTGAGTAATACCATTGAATGAATGACGGTGAGTACCATTACCTGGAATAAGGCGATCCGTCAAATTGCGAAAACGATGCTGATGCCCTTGGGTCACCGTCGTGCGACCGCTCATGCGATGTTGAAATCGAGCTGTTTGAGACTTTTTCGCAGTTTTACTCAATGTAATTCCTCCTTTCCACTCTGTTACCAGTAAGATACGATCTTTATAAACATTATGGAACGGTATAGAACTAGTTCTTCAATAATTTCGACGGATGCGTACAATATTAGACCTAGCCGAATGATTTTTTAAAAAAAGGCTGTGCCTGAGAAGAGTTATGAAATTAAAGTACGAAAGACCTTTCAAGGCTGAACATAAAAATGAGGCTGGTGCAGCAACCAGAGTAGGATTAATCTCCCATGAGTGCTTCCCAAAAGGGAGCGATGGAGAAAACTAAATCGTACCGAGGGAGCTTAATAAAAAGAGCAGGCTATCGTAGCACCTGCTCATTAATGTGTGTCGTTCAACTATCGTGTCCTTTTAATATTTTTCTATCTTTAGTAACAATAGGGGTTTCAATCCCACTGCTCATTTTTTTGAATAGCAGGATCGCAAGAAGTAAAGCTATGCTTACAGCAGCAAGACCCAGCCAATTCAAATACAGGACTGATGTACGGCTGATGATAAGCCCGCCTAACCCAGATCCCAGTGCAAAACCAAATTGGATGAAGGAAGTATTTACGCTTAGGGCAATGTCCGGATTTCGAGGTGCTAGAGTAACCAAATATAGCTGCTGGGCAGGGGAAATACTCCAGGTTGCTAACATAAAGATCATTAAAACCAAGATCAATACAAAGAGATTGACACCAGCTAGAGCGAATAAAAGGAGAGTTGCTCCTTGTAACAGGAGTCCGAGACAAATTGTGAATTTCGATCCCTTTGCATCTGCCAATTGTCCGCCCACTCTTGATCCGACGAAGCTGCAAATTCCCGCCAGGAATAGAACACCGCTAATTTCGGTTATGGAAAGAGAGGATGTGGCTTGTAAGAAAGGCGTAATATAAGTAAAGAGCGTAGAGTAACCACCGATATAAAATAAAGTAATAGCCAAAGCAGTCAGAATTTTTGGATTTTTTAAGATGGAGAGCTGCATCCTGAGGGTAACTGCTTCTTCTTCTTTAATTGCCGGAACCTTTTTATATATGATAAGCAATGGAAGAACGCTTAATAAGCCAATCAAAATAAATAAAACTCTCCATCCAAACATCTCGCTAAAAAATGTGCCAATCGGAACACCCAGCACGAGCGAACTGCTGAGCCCCATCAAAATAATGCCGATGGCACGGCCTCTTTTTTCTTTTTCAACCAGTCGTGTTGCTACTGCCATGGCTACAACAGTCGCGATTCCTCCACTAGCCCCTTGAATAATTCGTACCCATAGTACTGTTTCGTAAGAAAGGTTTACAAACATAAGTCCGTTGCTGGCAATAAACACACTGAGAGTAGCCATAAGTAGTTTCTTGCGATCCATATTTATCGTTAAAGCAATCAGAATCGGAGAGACAATGGCCGCTGCGAGAGCAAATACAGTCACCAATAGCCCAGCTTCGGAAGTAGATACTCCCAAGTCCACGGCGATCATTTCAATGATTCCTGTAATAATGTATTCAATGGTTCCGATCAGAAAAACAGCCAGTGCCAGAACATAGATGATCAGGTTATTTTTCAATTCAAGTCACTCCTCCTCCCGTTATCTATTTATAATTGGAATTTGTAATTCCATTAATTGTGCATCTTGTTTTGTAGATAAGGGTAAATATATTTCCCTACCAGGTTCGTTTTCCTTGATCTGATAGTTATTTTTCTCAATCCATTTCGCTAAATCAACACAGGCAGTACAAGCAAAGGTAGAATCCGAACGAAAAGTCATTGTGGCCATCATCGGCTCTGGAGGAAGAATCCGTAGTTGAAATGCATCTGGAGATAATGGAAGCTCCCGAGTTAAAAAATATCCGACTTCAAATTCAAACTCATCCTCTTGTTCGTCTATTTCCTTCCACAAAACGACCTGGGGACTTTGAGCCAATTGGCGAGTTTCCTTTGTTAATAGTTGATTAAATGTACGAAAGAGATCTGGAATGTCTTCTTCTCTCCCGCGCGCTTTCAAAGAAAGAAACGGTTGAGTACCTTCTGCTTTGATCCTGATTTCTTGTCCTGTTTCCACTTGCCCCTCTCTATCTATAAGCTGCATACGCTCCTCAATTCGGGAGAGCTTGGCTTGTTCCATATCGATGATATGTTGGATTTCATTTTTTTTCAGCTTAAACATCCCTTGAATATGCTCCAATGTAATATCTTCGCGGAGCAACTGTATAATTTGTGGCAATGTGAACCCCAATTCCTTATAGATAAAGATTCGGTTGAGCTCAAGAAGCTGGTCTGCTGAATAGTAACGGTAGCCGGTGTCGTGATCCACCTTTCTCGGCTTTAACATGCCAATCTGGTCATAATAGCGCAATGTTTTTAAGGAGACCTTGCTTAGCCTGGAAAACTCACTGATTTTAAACAAAATATCACCTCCAATCTATAACATAATGGAAGTATACAGTTTCCCGTGCAGGGGGAAAGTCAAGTGTGCTAAGTTTTCATTCAAGCAAGAACATTTTCAGGTTTTTATCTATAAATACGGAATCTGGTTCATGCTGTCCGATGCCTGCGCAATGCCCCCACTTCGATTCAATCGGGAGGAAGAGCGCATCAGGCATATGTTGTGCCTCATATTTGTTATCTTGGGGAGGAAAGAAAAGGTCCGTGCTTCCCGGCATGACCAGTGCCCGTGCTGTAATCCTGCTTAATGCAAGTTCAAAATCGCCGTCATACACCGGATTTGCGCTAATGTCGCCGGTGATTCCGGTACGCAGCATGGTGATCAGGTCATTGGCGTCAAAGGTCAAAAACACTTGATCCCAGTAATCCACGAGATATTCCTCCAGTGTGTGGTAGCCCTCTTGCTGATAGAGCTGTTCCAGATAATAAGCCTGGGAGAAGCCCCAAGCCGCATAGACCCGACCCATGGCTGCCAATCCTGCTGTGGGCTGATGCGTGTAAAAGCCATTTTTCCAGGCAGAATCAGTCTGAAGGGCAGCGATCATTCCTTCAAATACAACCTTTGCATGTGGCCGGGTCTGTGCAGTCCCTCCGAATGGAGCGATTCGTTCGACCATATCCGGATAGCTTGCTCCCCACTGAAAGGTCTGCACGGCTCCGAGTGACCAGCCTACGACGAGGGCGATTTTCGTAATGCCAAACTTCTGGGTAACCAGTTGATGCTGCAGCCGCACATTATCATGAATCGAAACCTGCGGAAAATTAGCTTGATGATAGGGCGGGGGCGTATTGCTTGGCGAGGAGGATAATCCATTGCCCAACATATTAGGGATAATGATAAAATACTTTTCCGGATCCAGTGCCTTACCAGGTCCAATTAACCATTCATTATCGGTATGTTGGCCTGCAAACCAGGTAGGATAAAGGATGACATTGTTTTTTTCTGCATTTAGCGTTCCGTAGGTTTTGTAGGCGAGGACGGCATGTGGCAGGGTGGCACCGGATTGCAGCAGGACGTCCCCCAGTTCATAAATTTCATAATCTCTCATGTGAAAATCTCCTTTTCATAGCTAAAGATGAATTGCCTTTCTTGTCATCACTCTACGATGATGCTATTGTTAAGTCAAAGAAACGTTTATGAATAGAACGTTCATTTTTTTTGAATTAAGGGGTGGAATGTACCATGGAATTGCGCCAACTAAAGACCTTTCATACGCTTGCTTCCATACTCAACTTTAGCCGCGCTGCAGAAGTGCAAAACTATGTCCCCTCAACGGTTACGATGCAGATGAAGTCATTGGAGGAAGAACTGGGTGTCAAGCTGGTGGACAGATTGGGTAAAAAAGTGATCCTGACCGATGCGGGGAGAAGTTTTCTGCGCTATGTAGACAACATATTGAGTGAACTTGAAGAAGCACAGCATGCAGTCAAGCAATCCGGAGAGGTGACGGGTACGGTGGTTATAAGTGCAGATGAAACGTTGTTCACGTACCGTCTGCCGGCTGTACTGCGCCGGTTCCGCTTGCGCTATCCGGGGATTCGGCTGATGTTTCGACCGTTGGCTAATTCGAACCTCAAACAGAGCTTGCGGAAAGGGGACGCGGACATTATTTTTATGCTGGATGAGAACAAGGGCGAGACAGGATTTTGCGGAGAAAAAATGCTGGATGAGCCCTTTTATGTATTAGCAGCGCCCGATCATCCTTTGGCTGCAAGAACTGTGTTGGCCATTGAAGATTTTAATGGGGAGACCTTTTTATTGACGGAGAGGGGATGTTCCTATCGCACGTTTTTTGAACGAAGTCTTTCACAGAAGGGCATGGGAGGCATTACCGAATTGGAGTTTAACAGCGCTGAGGCGATTAAACAATGTGCGAAAATAGGCATGGGTATCGCCATATTGCCTGAAATGGCCGTAACCGCAGAAGTGAATCGGGGAGAACTGGTTCCGTTGCCATGGGATTTGACCGCCACATCGTTTGCAACCCAAATGTTTTGGCATGAAGAGAAGTGGATCTCACCTGCGATCGAAGCCTTTTTGAACTTGACCCGAGATACATTTTTGAAAAATAGCACCCTATAAAATAAAAATGTTGGACATCTGCGTTTCTTCGTAAAAATGGGCTGGGATCATGATTAGATAGAAAACAAGCTGGTTCCAGACACGGATCCAGCTTGTTCTTGTTAGACACTGAAGTTCTTCCCGTTGTATAGAATTATAATGAGGAAGACTCGATTAAATTAATTAATTGTACTAGTTTTAATAATGCACTCGAGTAGATCGAGTCCTGTCTATGTACAAAACATATCTCTAAATTCCGGTACCCTTCTGGCAGGCGATGGGAAGCGATCGTTCCCGACTCTTCCGCCTTAACAATCGATGATTTTGGAAGCAAAGACACGCCAAGACCAGAAGATACCCCACTTAGAATCACTTCCAACGTTCCAAACTCCATAATCTGATAAGAAGTAAATCCATTTTCATGTAGGAAGCGTTCAGCTTTTGTGCGATGTGTGCATCCAACATCAAAAAACAACATTGGCTTCGTAAGTAATTGGCGTACATCGCTCTTCTCCGGTTCCGAGATTAGAACCAATTCATCTTCAAAAGCTGGAATACTTTCAATATTTGGCTCTTCAATTGGTCCATAAACAAAAGCTCCATCAAGTTCATATTTCAGTACCTTTTGTAAGAGAGTATGTGTTTCACCTGTTATTAGCGATAGATCAACATCAGGGTAACGCGAGTGATAGTCGATCAAAAGTGGTGTCAGATGAATGGCAGCTGTCGTCTCGATTGAACCTACCCGGAGAGGACCGACAGGATGTTCCGAAAATTGTGAGGACTTCACAGCCTCGTCCATCAAAGTCAGTATTTTATCCGCATATTTCAGCAAATTTTCGCCTGCAGGCGTTAACGTCATCCCCCGATTAGATCGATAGAAAAGTGGTATCTTTAACTGAGCCTCAAGGTATTGAATACGGTTGGTCACATTGGACTGCACGTAGTTCAAGACCTCCGCAGCCTTCGTTACACTGCCCTCGCGAGCAACAGTTTGAAAAATTTTCAAGTCTTTAGTTTCCATATCTATATCACCTGCTTGGTATGATAATTTCTGATAGTCACGTTCGATTCTGTTCATTTTACTGAATAATATCCCCTATGTACAATTTTTAATAGATACACAGATACAACTTAGGAGGATATAAGATGAAAGCGATTGTACATGCAAACATTAGTGGTTTGAAGGGCTTAACGTATGAAGACATTAGTGAAAGAGCACCGGGCTATGGCGAAGTGAAAGTTAAGCTTAAAGCTGCAGGGTTGAACCATAGAGACTTGTTCATTATGGAAGATCGAAATGAAGGGGAGTCTCCCTTGATTATAGGTTCAGATGGTGCAGGAAGGATTGAAGCAGTCGGTGAAGGTGTGTTTAATCTTACAATAGGTGCCAATGTAATTATTAATCCATGTATCGGATGGGAGATGACCCATGAAGTTCCATCTGTTCCAGCAATACTAGGCGGTCCTTCAGATGGAACATTCGCCGAGTATGTTACCGTTCCAGCTACTAATGTCGTCAGCAAGCCGGCTTACCTGTCATGGGAAGAAGCGGGCGTATTGCCCTTATCTGCGCTAACAGCCTATCGAGCATTGTTCACGAGAGGACGCTTACAGCAAGGTGAACATATCCTCATTCCTGGAATTGGCGGAGGAGTAGCGACTTATGCCATGCTTATGGCGTTAGCGGTTGGTGCAAAAGTCAGTGTAACTTCACGAAGTGAAACCAAAAGACAAGCTGCACTCTCATATGGAGCTGAATATGCATTTGACAGTCATAGCAATTGGAAGGATAGTATAGGCGATGACACCGTAGACCTCATCCTAGATAGCATAGGCCCTGCAACGTTCCGACAATACTTTGATATCATTAAACCAAATGGCCGTATCGTCATGTTTGGAGCAAGCTCGGGAGACCAAATAGAGATTCCAATCAGAGACATATTCTTTCCCCAAATCAATATCATTGGCACATCAATGGGTAGCAGTGAAGAGTTCACTGAGATGCTTCAATTTATGGAACGTCACTCGCTTCATCCTATCATTGATAAGGTATATCCTTTACAAGATACAATTCAGGCATTTCATCGAATGAAACTGGGAGATCAACTGGGTAACATAGGAATACGAATAGATTAATCTAAAGTCTTTAATAGAGGCCTGGTATCTATAATGAAAATAATAAAGATGGATAAGAATAAGCGCTGACAAATGTGTCGGCGCTTTTTTTACTTCAAACTGAATATTCGAAGGGTTGACGATGTTGCTTCTTGCAAGCGCATTTGAAGTAAAATTGACAATTCGTATACATATGTATACAATCAATACTAAATTGATTTGTATACAATTGCATACAAGGAAGGGTGATTTATAATGAGAAGTGAAAAATTTAAGGACTATAAGAAAGAGGGACATCATCGTGGTGAGCGTCAGAAAGGAAGAGATGGTTCACAAGAACGTGGAGCAAAAACCTTTCGCCGGGGTAGAGCAATTGCTTTTTTAGAGAGGATGAATCTTAAGCGTTCAACCATTAAGCAACAGTTAGATAAACCAGAGTTTCAATCTATTCATCCAATTTTAGTCGGTGAATTAAAAGCCATTGATATGGTAATTAACGAATTTATTCAATTATTTGAAATACATGAAAATGAAGTAATGGATATACCCAACAATAATGAAGAAACAGAAAATTCGGTGTTGGATAGTAAAAAGTCTTTAGATAATGATGAGGAGGGAAATGGATTTAATGAAACAAATTAACAGTTATATCGATTCCGTGTTTCATAATCAAAATGCTCTTTTGGAGGAAGTCATTTCGTCCATTGAAGAAAACGGAATGCCCTCCATTTCGGTATCTCCTTCCTCTGGAAAACTTCTAACCATGCTTATATCAATTTCAGGGGCTAAAAATATTCTTGAAATAGGTGCTCTTGGAGGCTATAGCGGAATTTGCCTTGCCAGAGGATTCGGTAGAGAAGGAAAATTAACTTCCCTTGAATTAGAGGAAAGATACGCAAAGTTAGCATACAGCAATCTATCTAAAGCAGGCTTTGGCGATCAAGTATCATATATTACCGGGGAAGCTTTGCAAAGCCTCGAAAAACTAGTTGAGGATAACAAACGATTCGATTTTTTCTTTATCGATGCTGATAAAGAAAATTATGAAAATTACCTGAGATATTGCATTAGACTTGCGGATTCGGGTGCTTTAATAGTTACTGATAACGTTCTTGCTGGCGGTAGTGTAGCAGACCAGGGGGCTAAACCTAAACGTTATACTGAATTAATGAAGAGATTCAATGAAACTGTGGCCAATCATCCTCAATTAGGATCCCTTCTTATTCCAATCGGTGATGGGATGACTATTTCAAAAGTAAAGAAATGAGTCTAACATATTTGTTGCCTAATTTGATGAGAATCTAATGATGACATCCACCTTTTCCGCTTCATGTTATGACAGCTTAAAAAATCGTTAATACTGACAGTATCCCTCAAGGGTCGCAACAAGTGAAGACGGAAGATCTATTTCATCCTCAACATAGCTATTCCCAGGGACATAAATACCTTTGGAGGACAATCGCTCGATCTGAGCTGCCATTCGAGCCGAAAAACCTGGAGCGAGCAGTTCGGGGTTTAGGGCAACGATGAACAGACCTACACCAGGTGAGTGACTCCCTTCCTCGAAGGATGGAGCATCAAGTGACCAGTTAGCGCCTGTCGTACCTGCGGCGAGAATTTCAACCATGAGTGCGATATTGGCCCCGCGCACACCACCGAAAGCAAGTAAAGCCCCCTTGATCGCTTCACACGAATCAATTGTGTTTTGTCCCTTCCCATCGATGGCCCAGCCTTCGGGGATCATCTCCCCCCGTTCTGCCGCCATCCGTATGTTAACAAACGCCGTGGCGCTAGACGCCTGATCGATAACCAAGGGGGGCCTGTTGTCGACAGGCGCAGCGAATGCGAGAGGATTGGTGCCATAAACAGCCTCGCTACTTTGGCCTGCAGCCATTAAGGCAGATCCATTGGTCGCAGCCATTGCTACCAATCCCTTACGGGCGAGACGCCTTACGTAATAGCCCAATTCTCCAGCCGTATAGCTGTTCTTTAAAGCAAATACGGTTACACCATAAGCACTTGCCCGTGTATGCAATTCCTCGAATGCACGATCAAAACCAAGTTGGGCGATACCACCCTTGGCATCGACATGAATGAGTGTAGGGGCTGGAAAGAAGATCGCAGGCTCTTCTGTGCCAGTAATGCGACCACACGATAAGCCTTCTAGATAGTCGGGAAGATGAGCAAATCCAACCGAACTCCGACCGGAACATTCTGCAGCGACAGTTGCTTCAGCAAGAGAGATTGCCATCGCTTTACTCGCACCAGCAGCAACACACACGCGAATAGCAAACTCTCTTGCGCTCTTAAGATCGTATCGCATTAGCTATTTTCCTAAAACTTAACTGAATTTGTGGTTTGATTCCTTTCCTGTTTCCTCTGAGCATTTCATCACGCTCCCGACTGAATTTTCTTCTTTACTTGTGAATACAAGTTTTTATAATTATATCATGGAAATATGTTAGCCTAGACAAGCCACCGCCAGCCAATCTCATTGGTATGATCCAAGTATTTTTGTTTAATGATAGAAAGGATAAGAGTATTGTGTTTAGTATTTACTTATAAAAGGGAGTGGAAAAGTTTATGATTAGTAAAGTTGGTCAAATTATGTTGTATGTAAATAACCAAGATGAGGCAGTGGATTTTTGGACAGAAAAAGCAGGTTTTAGTGTAATTTCTGAAGAAAATAACGGTCAAGGAATGAGATGGATTGAAATTGCTCCAACAAAGGGCGCAGAAACAAGCATCATTCTGCACAATAAGGAATTCGTTGCTAAAATGTCGCCTGGATTAAATCTTGGCACACCTTCTTTAATGTTTTTTTCCGAAAATCTCGATGAATTATATAGCGACTTCTCCAATAAAAATATTAAAGTCGGAGAAATTGTAAATATGCCTTCCGGAAGAGTATTTAACTTTGCAGATAATGAAGAAAATTACTTTGCGGTAATGGAAATTAAATAAGTTAACAATGAGAGACGGCAGCCAGTTACACTGGCTGCCGTTATTTGCTCCTAATGATTTCACAATGAATTTCACGCCTTCATACCATGTCTGCTAATGTTAGTGGTGTCTAACAATTGAGGGGCAGTTCATTATGAGCAGCATGAATTCGAATATAGATTGGTTGATATATTTTTTCGGTGGAGTAAAGTATAAAATGAGAGAAATAGCCACCAAAATAATTTATTACGCATTCGTAGAATAAGAGTTAAATAGGGAGGAATATTTAGATGTCAAACCATGAAAACGAAGAAATGCTAACAGGAGGGAATGTCTCTAACGTTTATCGTTCGGGAGATACTGTGCGACGAGAATTAAAGCCAGATAGTCCAAAAATTCATAAGCTATTAAAGCATTTGGAGAACAAAGGTTTCAGTTATGCACCAAAGTTTTTAGGTATCGATGAAAAAGGAAGAGAGATATTATCATTTATTGAAGGAGAAGCTGGTAATTATCCTTTAAAAGAATACATGTGGTCTGATAATGTTTTAATAGATATAGCGAAAATGCTCCGTCTTTATCATGATTCTGTGAGTGATTTTTCATTGGATGATAGCTGGCAATCGATAGATAACACCCCCCAACAATTTGAGGTACTATGCCATAATGATTTTGCAATATACAACATTATTTTTAATCATGAAAGACCAATAGGTATTATTGATTTTGATGTCGCTGGACCTGGTCCAAGACTTTGGGATATAGCTTATACTCTTTATACTTGCGTCCCCTTAAGTAGATTTTATCTTTCTGAAACAGGTGAGAAAGTTTATTATAATTCACAGCATGCTAACCGTATAAAACAAAGAGTTAGATTGTTTTTTGAATCTTACGGTGAGGGAATAGAAGAAGATTATTTGGAAATGGTATTGCTACGATTAGAAGGGTTATGTAAAACAATTACAAGAAAAGCCAGTGAAGGTGACATTGCTTTTCAAAAGATGATAGATGAAGGGCATCTTGAACATTATCAAAACGATATTAAATTCATTCGTGACCATGGAAAAGAGTGGATTTAAGAGTAGGTTTTTGTTGAACTAACGGCTGAAGGGGGATCACCTTTTAGGTATGAGCGCTTAGCAGAGAAGCTGGACAACACAATAGCCATTAAGTGGCATCAAGGCCACCCTGTAGAAGAGGATTGGATTGTTGAAGCAGAAGCGGAGCTGGGATACAGCCTGCCGCCATCCTATCGCTGGTGGGTTAAGAAGTACGGCAACGCATTGCTTGAAGGCACGGAGATTTTGAAGCTTGCCCCGCGAGACTTAAGGGAATATGTCGATGCTGACATTTTGTATATCCACCGTCTACCCCGTCATTTGCAGTCTTTCTGGAGCAATTGATTGACGAACGCAGTGCTCGGAATTGATGTTTGTCGTGATAGCGATGGAGCAGGAGAGAACGGTATCTTGTTATCAAAGCTAAAGTATCATGCCTAAAAAGTCGCGATTACCGTGGCTTTTTTTGCTGTAATGAAATAAGTTCTTGCCCCAAGCAAGGACAAGAACATGTATTCATTAAAAATTATTTATATGTCTCGGACAGTACTTCTGTCATACCTACAAACCGGTCGCCAATCCCGGCATTTTTCAGATTTGTCTTCCGAAACGAGCAATGGCTGAATTGACGTGACACCAACGTAACATCCAGATTATGGATGGGAAATTTCACTAATAGGTTTCATAGACAAATTGGCTATTCATTTCAAGCTCGTGATTAAACACGACGTAAATGCATAGTTGCCCGGCTGGAGTATTACCTGCATCGTACCCCAACCGAATGGTGGCGTCTTCATGAAACCCAAGCTCGGACAAGACTAATTCAGTCACATCTTCGTCAGGATGAGTAGTGGCAATCAAGTCTATTGCTCGATGATGAAGCTGATCAAAGTGTTCCCAGGTTTTTCTGATTACGGGTGACAGACGTCTCATATCCGCCTTGGCTGGTACATACGCTGTTACGGAAAGTTCCTTGTCCTTATGACGGAGTGTGGTTGTATAGTAACATAGCGAGCTGTCGTATTGAAAAGTCCCCATTCCTTTGACGGTATGATCCGGCTCTACAAAGAGGTTATCGCCGTACTCCACCTGCTTCAGCACCGGATTATGGCGGGTATTCAGTTCCGAAAGTTTATTTTCCGAGCAGTAGAGCTCGATTAGAAGCGGATTATGGCTGAGATCCAAGCTTGTGAGATGATTTTGGAAACATCTTAAACTTTCTAAAACCCGACTGCGGGTTATATCCAAATTCTTTAAATGATTGCTATTGCAGCGGATTTCAACCAGGTTCGTGCAATTATGTATATTCAAGCTGATCAAATAATTGTTCCCACAATCAAGATACATGAGAGACGTATTCTGGTCTAAATCCAAATCGAATATGGAATTATAGCTGCAGTTCAGTTCCTTTAGGTTGATGTTATGCTCTAGGTGTAACTCTGAAATGATGTTCCAATAACAGACCAACTTGGTGAGCATGGGATTGTGGCTGATATCCAGATGCCGAAGGCGGTTAAAACCGCAATCCAGGGCTTCCAATTGGTCATTGGCCGTCAAATCCAATGAATGAATCTCATTTTTGTTACAAAACAGCTTCTTCAGTTTTGTGTTACGGTCCGTATTCAGAAAGGTAAGTTGATTTCCATTGCATTCCAACTTTATCAGGTTCGTATTTTTGCTAATGTCAAGTTCCGTCAAGTTATTAAACGAGCAATCAAGCTCCTCAAGAGATGTGAAGTGTTCAATCCCTTTCAGACTGCAAAATCGTCGATTCGCAAGCTGAAGGGATACGATTCCTTCCAGATCGCCTGTCTGTATCCGCCCGTGATTCCCGCAAAACTGTTCGAGTACAAATGCTTTAAAGCATTCATCCATGAAATCGTTGGTAATATCCATGACATATCTCCCCGTAAAATGGTTTCTCCGTTCAATCGTGCATGAAGCCTCGCTGTTTGACGAGATGTAACATGTTTAAAGTAATCTACTTCAAAAGCTATTGCAAGGCCAAGCGTGATTGAATCTGAAGCAATAGTCTATTTTTCGAAGAAGAGAAGTCTTACGGGTAAGTGGTATGTTCAGTACATTTGAGTTAATACAATTAAGAATAGAAGGGGAGCTCGCATCAAAGATGGTTCCGAGTCATTAAGCTAACGGGTAGGATAACGTAATAGCCACATAGAATAAACTTATAACGTGCTTTCATGGGATGAATGTCATCAGAATAATCAAAGGTTGCAATAAATCGAGGTGTGATCATATGACCAGGAGGATAGAAATGAATACATCAAATTCAACTTATAATGCAAGCAAAGCCAACATTGGAATTGAAGCAGAGATTAATCGCCTTAAAGCACAAGCTTTGATGGGATGGGAGAAGGAATATCAATATTTAAAGTGGTATGGCTTGGAAGATGGAATGAAGGTGTTAGAAGTGGGTTGTGGGCCAGGATTTGTTACGGAACAGCTTATTAAGAACTTACCAAAAAGTAAAATAACAGCATTAGATTTTGATAAAAAGCTACTAACTAATGCTAAACAGCTCAGTACTACCTCAAATGTCAACTTCATTCAATCCTCTGTTTATGATATGGGCCTTCCAGATAATGAATATGATTTCGCTATAGCTCGTTTAATTTTCCTTCACTTATACGAACCTGTAAAAGCAGCAGAAGAGATTTTTAGGGTGCTGAAACCTGGTGGGAAATTAGTAATCATTGATATAGATGATGGCATTTTTGGTGTTGTACAACCCAATATCGAGAATTTGCATTCGATCATTAACAAGTTAATTCGCATGCAAGGTGATGCTGGAGGTAATCGTGAAATTGGGCGAAGTTTACCCAGATTATTGAAAGAAACTGGTTATTGTAATATTAGTTTGGACGCAATTTCCCTACATAGTGATTTAGTTGGATTAGAAGGTTTTGTGGAGCAATTTAATCCAAAGAGATTTGAACCATTTTTTAGGAGTGGGATTCTATCTGAAAGTGACTTTCAACATATAGAAAAAGCGTATGAAAATTTATTAATTAATCCTGATTCATATGCTATGATGATTTTTCATTTAGCTTGTGGAACAAAGCCGTTAAATGGTTCGGATGATAAATGAATAGTTAGGCTCTAATGGGAACCTCCGCCGTCTTAACTTCCAGCGGGGCAGTGGAATTTCCTCCATCTCTTGGACAAAACTTATATTATAGCTGTGGGGTTTTGTGCTTGAGTAACGAACGTCCATCCGTATTAGAATATAAGAAATACCAGAATCAATATTAGAAGAACGGGATATTCAAGGCAATTTGTTATTAAATCTCGCCAACATTTCCATACACATGTTTAGATATGATTTCGTTGAAAGTTTTGTCCATCATAATACCCCGTACCACATTGCTCTGAAAAAAATACCTTATATCGATTCTAAGGGCTATGTTGTAACCCCCAGTGAACCAAATGCATACAAGTTGGAAAGATTCATTTTTGACTACTTCCGTTTGGCAGAAAAAGTTACAGTTTTAATGGTTGAACGGGAAGAGGAATTTGCTCCAGTAAAAAATAGAGAAGGACAGGACAGCCCTTTTACTGCAAGAAACCAAATTTTAAATCTCCATAAGAAATGGATAGAGAATAGTGGCGCCAGTATATTAGAACTAGAACAAAACCGACAAATTGAAGTATCTCCTTTAATCTCATACTCTGGAGAAGGAGTAAATGAAAATTTAGAAAAGATAATCACTGAGTCAGAAAGACGATTCAACTAACGGGCAGTTTACGATAATAAGAACCTGCAGCCTATACTTTACAGGAGAACAAACATTCGGTAGTCTATGTATAAGTAAATACATATAGTGGTGGCATTGATTCGTGCTACCCGATGGAGAAGGAGTGCGTCACATTGGAATTTAATAATCTAATTCTTTGGATTGGCGGTTCCCCCGACTCAGGGAAAAGCACGATAGCAAGGTACATCGTTCAAAAATACAACCTATCATACTATGATTATGATGGTAATGAGAATAGGCATCATGAAGAGATTTCCGCTCATTCAGTTGGTGCAGAAGAAATCCTTTCTTCGACTATGGAAGACAATTGGGTGTATATCACGCCAGACGAATTAGTTCATAGGTCAAATGCGTCATTTCGTGGTCGATTTCCTATGGTGGTCCGTGATTTATCTGCAATGAATGTTGATAATCCAATTTTAGCAGAAGGATTCGGACTTACGCCGAATCTAGTAGCCCCCTTTTTAGGCAATTCAAACCAAGCGATTTGGTTTGTGTCGGATGAACACTTTAAGATGACTTCTGCAAAGAAACGCAGAAAATTGTCAGGAGAATTTAAGACAATTGATATAGAAAACGTAGCACTGGAGAACTTGCATAAACGAGATATGTTAATTGACGTCCAAATAAGAGAAGAAGCAAACCAGCTCGGTCTAAAAGTTATCGAAGTAAATTCCTCAGTACCTTTTGAAGTTGCTGTTAAATTGGTTGAGAAGCAATTTGATGAATATCTAACATATTGGAGACGTCATTCTTGACCTGTAATTTTAACGGTGATGTTGAAGTAACGGCAGGATAGCGTAATATTTTGGTTGTAATTATAATGTTTAATAGGGCCATTTAATGGCTCCAATTCATGTTCATCAGGAGTTACCAATAACCTGTGTCGAAATATTTGAAAAAGGGCAAGTTGTGTGAAAAAGACTGAAAAAATTTACAACACTGCAGTAGAGGCAACTTTAGAGGTAATTGGTGGGAAGTGGAAACCTGTTATTCTCTTTCATCTGACATTCGGTAAGAAACGTAATAATGAATTTATGAACTTGATTCCCGCAATAACACAAAAGATGTTAACGCAGCACCTTCGGGAGCTTGAAGAAGAGGGCGTCATCTTACGTATTTCCTATAATCAGGTACCACCGAGAGTTGAGTATGAGTTGACAGACTACGGCTGGAGTCTAAAGGAACTCCTACATCTGATGTGCCGTTGGGGGGATTCACATATAGAGAGAAAGTACAAGGGAAAGGCTAACGTTCTGGTTAATCCAATGCTTACAGACGTAAATAACAGTTAAGAAACCGACCCAATATACAAGGTCGGCTTTCTTATTTTATACGATAGTTTAAGGGATGACTTTACGCTTTCGGAAGTCGTTGAAGATGTTCATAAACATTGCTTCGGTATCGACGAATTCGTGAAAGCCTAAACGACGAGCTTTAGTTCCGTCGGCAAAAAAATCGTAATCCCATGCAAACACGAAATCGCCGAATAGCCAAGAGGATACGTCTTTATAGGAATTCCGAGCAAGCCCATGCTTCTCAACCATTTTGTTCCAAAGCTGCTCCTTGTCCGCCATGACAACGTCCAGAGACATCTGCAACGGAGGCGCTGTTTCCATGCCAAAGTATTGAGCGATCTTCGGCCATAACTCATTCCAACGAAACAGATCGCCATTCGTAATGTTGAATGCCTGATTCGCACAGCGCTCGTCGGTCGCCGCCCATACTGTTGCTTTTGCGAGAAGCCCAGCGTCTGTCATCTCCAAGAGGCTGTTGTAAGCTCCCGACTTACCTGGAAACCGCAAAGGTATTCCAAGTTCCTTCGAAATTGAAGCGTAAATCGCTATGACCATTGCGAGGTTCATCGGATTTCCGAGCGAGAAGCCGCAGACTACAGAAGGACGGAGTGCCGACCAAGTCCAAGCCTTACCTTTTTGCCGTTGTTCTAAGAAATCTTGCTGATCAATATTGAACTCAGGAGGCATATGGTTAGCGTCTGTCTCACTAGCAGGAGTTTTGAACGGGCCGAGATGTGCACCGTATACCTTGTATCCCTGCATCAGACTGACATGTTTCAAGCCCGACGCGATTGGTTCGATCACTTCTACGATGTTCACTAACATGGCGAGATTCGGTGGAACAAGTTCAGCCCAAGTTGGACGGTCTTGGTAAGCAGCATAAAAAATGTGTGTTACCTCACTTAAATCGCTTAACTTCTCGTGAAGCTCGTCTATATTGAGTAGATCCGCAGCCACATATCGAACATGGTTGCTAGATTCTCCACCGCGACGCGATACGCCGATCACGTCCCAATCAGGGAGAGTGATGAGGTGATCGATGAGGTTGCGACCGATAACACCATTTGCACCCACGACTAAGGCGACTTTGCGTGTTGTTGTAGATTCAATATTCATAGTGTTTCAGCTCCTTCTGTACTATTTTTTGTACAACATTATTTTGCATCAACTAACCATACATAGGAAGTACGCACTTTAATGTGACATAAGCACTTTAAAGTAATCAAGGTATATTCAGACGAAAAGAAGTCAGTCAACTCTCTCTTTGGCTTTCCTAATCTCATGGTGGATGGGTATACTCGGCGCTAGCTTTTCAAAGGTAGATTAAGTTAACGGGAACGCTAGTTCAATGCAAACAGATTAAAACCTCTCATTGGAAGCAAACCTAGATTTAACAGGTTTAATGGGAGGTTTTATTATGAATTTAACTATCTCGCCTATTATTATGGGATTGGAACGTGGCTTCAGTAAAGAAGTTTACTTAGATAGTTTAAAAATTATTCCGTTTATGTGGATAATCGTAATTTTATCAGTAAGGTTGATTGCGGGACCGATCGTTGGTAAGCTGATGCCAAAATTCGTGGGACAGACAGATGGATTTAATGCCAGAGTATTATTAAATACTGTATTAAATGTAACGGTGTTATCTCTTTGGCTATCAATTATAGGAACTTGGGTGGGTACGAAACAAATAAGCTTAGAACCGTTTGAAAATTTCCTTCATATTTGGCCTAGAAACTTTGGTATAGCATTATGGATTGAATTGTTGATTGCACAGCCTATAGCAAGATTTGCAATGAAAAAATTACACGCAAGACAGGCGAGTAAAGCTGAGAGTGTAAATTCTTAACACGTAGGAGTGTGTGTCAGAACATAGGTAAATTTTTTTTCTTGTTTTGCCGATTGGTTTTTTTAAAAACCAGTCGGCTTTTTAATGCGATGAAATTGTAAGGGATTCATTATGTATGAGTTTAACGTAGGGAATTAAGTGCTCGTGTTTGCGTGTATTTATGTAGCAGGTTTAATTCTATGGTCACCAAGCAAAATGTGAGACAGATCTCCGTTTTTACGGGGGTCTATTTTCATTTGAGGAAATTGAGCGATTTGACTATTCATTTGTCCATATCCATTAAATCGATGGACTCATATATATGTTAAAGATTCGTTAATAAAAAAGGAGGGAAAATGAAATGTACAAAAGAACTGTCATAAGAAAGGCAAATAATACGGTCAAACAACTACAAGCACCTAGAAGACAAAACGGAATCCGGGCGAGTAGCGTTGCAAAGGCAATGAGAATGATGATTGCCGCACAAAGATCATTGAATACACAAAGACCGGTTGTTATTAATCAAAGAATTAGGAGAATAAGTACGGATCGAAATTGGGTAAACGCACTTGAAATCGAGCGAAATCCGGCATGGGTTGCGCCCCAATCTGGTGAATCGTACGTTTGGGGAAGAAATGACCCTAACGGTCCTGCTGCTGTGGTCGCCAGAAGATTTACGATTAGAGACGATATTGAGAGAGCTCGCTTATTCCTGTCCGTTGATAACTTTGCCATCGTTTTAATAAATGGACGGTCGGTAGTTATCGACAATCCGCAGGGCAATGTTTCATTCTTTAATCCTGGAAGAACGTTTAATATTAGGCGTTTCCTTCGGAGAGGTACAAATGATATTGTGATCGCCGCTTTTAACTTTCCGTCAAATGCAAACAGAAGCGGAGATAATCCGGCTGGTGTCCTTGCACGTATCGAAATTGAACTAGACTAAGCTAACGGGAAACTATAGTTCAATAATAACTAGGACAAGGCTGCAGGCATTAACCTGCAGCCTCTCTGCTCACAAAAGTTGACGGCTTCCCTAAATACTAGTATAAATCACTATCACATATATAATCTAAGAGAACTGGTAGGGGGGGATATACTGGTAGCGTCATACCCAAAAAAACAGAAGATAGGTGTCAGAGGACAATAACATATACATTTAGGGACCGCGTAGATACGCGGTTTTATTTGTTTGAGTATATATTACAAATATTTTACAAAAAGATCAGATGGAACAAGTCAAGTTAGCATAGTATATATTATGTTTAAAAATAACGACTTACTTTAGATTAACGATCCAATTACATCCAAATTTAATAATTCAATCAAATAAATGGGTTTATTATCCTTTAAATGTTAAAGTAATGTTATTAATCTGGAGAGAGAGGAGAAATAATTTATGAAAAAAACTCAAGACGGTACACTTAAAAATTGATTTAATCTTGTATTAATTATCGTTTTATTCGCAATTGGAACTGAATTATTAGCCAATAACTACACGCAGGCAAGAACAAGATTTAATTTCAACCCTTTCTATACAACGATGATTTCGATTGTGTGTTTCGGAGGTATTGGAGCTTTACTGGGCTTAAGTAACACAAATCTATCAGAAGATAGAACAATACATATTGATAAATCAAGATTGCTATTGCTAACTTTACCATCTTTTATCGTTTCTATGAGTCATATATGGGCATATTTCGGATTATTAAATTTTAATAAGTCGATCTATCCGTATATTCTTGAAAATAATTATATTATTGTCGTTTCTAGTATAATTTTAGGGTTTTCTGCACTCTCTAGTTTTACAATAAAAATGAGATTTATGAATTGATATTCCGTACCAATCTGTACATCAGTGCCGTTCTGCCCGGCATGATTCAAAACGAGATGAACGCATCGTTTCTGGATTCTCCCGAAGCACAGAAGCTCCCGGATCTCCTTTATATCTTTATAGGGAAAGGTACATCTGCATTGTCTAGTCAGTTCAGCGCTACTCGTTTAATATGGTTGACAGTTTATAAAAGGGAGCTCCCACGCTGTACACTGTGGAGCTCCCTTTTTCCAGTTACAGTGAGAGTTTCTGTGAGCAATGATAAAGCATGACGGACTTGCACACCCTTTGTACACTCAGTTGAACTGTTTTCGTGGTAACCTTGTACAGGGTGGCGGGTTGAATCCTGTGCTGCCCAACCTTCCGCATGGAATATGCGTTTGAGCACACAAGGAACATGCACGATTATAGGGGCTTGCTCCGTGTTTGTGGAGATGACTTCCGGTGTAATCCATTGCAGTAGGCGGTGGATACATATCTGAAAATCAGGCACAAATCTGCTTTCTATATAGAATGAACTAAAGAAATAATGACTTCAACGGAGAAGGCGGAATTATTCTGGAGAAACGACAGAGGTCGCCTTTGTCACCAGATTTCATCAACTGCATAAATACATTAAAAGAAATCTGGGGGCAACAGCGATCGGAAGAATAATCCGCATTCGTAGTGATGTTCAGACTAAAAATCTTTAGTTCAACTTATATAGATTGCCAAACTATAGAAGCACCGATATTTTTGAAGTTGACTTTGCCCTTAGGGTAAGATGTACAGTGAAATTGAACAAAGTTTCGATATTTAAAGCATTTTGTCTGTTTTAAAATATGAAGAATGGAGGTGGCTTGTTGCTATCAATTGGAGAATTTTCAAAGATATGCGAAGTATCTACAAAAACGCTTCGATATTATGATGAAATTGGATTAATTCATCCCGATGAGATTAATCTTGAAAACGGTTATAGGTATTATTCCATCAGGCAACTAAAAAAAATGCTCTTTATCAACCGTTTGAAATCCTATCATTTTTCTTTGGATGAAATCAAAGCCATTCTGGAATCGGAAGAGGATCAATCAGAAGAGAATCTTTATTCTGCCCTTAATCGTAAGCGAAGGGAAATACAGGAACAGCTAAACGCTTTTGAATATACCCTAAAACAAATGAGTAATGATATTTTAAATTTAGAGAAGGGCATACCAATGATGTCATACCTTGACAATATAGAAGTGCAACTTGTTGAAACCCAGCCAATGAATATCCTTTATATGCGTCAGATGATGAGTAGTGATGACTATGCTCTAGGATATGGAAAGTATTTTAGGAGGCTATATGAAAAGATTGCTACTGAAAAACTCACCTTGCTTGGTACGCCAATGACGATTTATCACAGCCCTGAATACAATCCTATCGGCAATGATACAGAGTTTGCCATCCCGATAGAGGAGACTGTGAAGGGAACGAGAGATCTGCCTGGGGGACTTTGCGCGAAGTCTGTTGTAAAGGGTTCATATGCAGAATTGACATCGGTATATGCAAAGCTAAGGGAATGGGTGGAAAATAAAGGATATGATTTGGTGAAATCACCATATGAAGTATATGTAACCGACCCCAATCAAGCCACCGTTCCTGAGGATATGATTACCGAGGTATATTTTCCTGTAAAGAAAAAATAGTAGCACGACCTGACATTATCATTAACGCTCGCTAAACAAAACAAAAAACGTCTTTTAGAGAGGTATCTATAATGGAAAGAAACTACTGGCCAACTACAGAATGGCAAACCGTAGACCCGGCAACCTTGAGAATGGACTCTGAAAAGCTTTCAGAGCTTGAACCTATAATAAAATCCGAGTATAGCAATATAAACGGTATTGTTGTTGTGAGAAATGGGTCTATTGCTTATGAAAGATATTATAATGGCTATGGCCCGGATGATGCGCACCATGTGGCTTCTGTAACGAAAAGTATAATATCTGCCCTCATTGGTATTGCCATAGATGCAGGATATATTAAAAGTGTAGATCAGAAGGTGCTGGAATTTTTCCCCGAGTATGTTCCCGGTGCTGCTGATAGGCAAAAACGAGAAATCACCATACGCCATCTTCTCACGATGACGGCTCCCTATCCATTTGAGGACTGGCACGAACCGCTGGACAAGATGTGTATGCAACCCGATTGGGTAAAGTATACGCTGGATATGCTAGGCCAAAAGGGGAATATTGGAGCTTTCAAGTATTCCACCGCAGGGGCGCATCTGTTATCGGCTATCATCACTCGCAGCACAGGAAAAAGTGCCCGTGAGTTTGCGGGCGAACGCTTATTTAAACCGATCGGCATGAAAGAAATTCCAGATTATGAAATGAAATCATTTGGGTTTGAGGATTTATTTGGGAAGAATGTGAGAGGGTGGGTGAAAGACCAGGACGGTATCTCCACAGGAGGGTGGGGGCTTACGTTAACACCTCGTGATATGGCACGTTTTGGTTTTCTATATCTGAACCGTGGCATTTGGGATGATGGTCAGATTATTTCGGGGACATGGATTGACGAATCAACAACGATGAACCCCAATAATTACGGTTATCTATGGTGGTTACGCGAAGAGGACGGAGTTTCTGCATTCTCGGCACTAGGTGATGGCGGCAATGTCATTTGCTGCATACCGGAAAAAGACCTGGTTGTAGCCATAGCATCAGAATTTATCGTTGATCCTCGTGATCGGTGGACACTGATAAAAGAGTGCGTTATCCCGGCTATCATAGACTAAATATATTATCGCCAAGTCTGGCAAAATACTTTGTAATCTACATATATACGAAATCAGTAGAACCTCTGTATTTGCAGAGGTTCTTTGGCTTATGACACAATATATATAATGGCATGTCAATTGAGCAATTGCTGTGGAGGTACCTGCCGATTAATTTCGAAAAACCAATCAGACATATACATAGTAACGCGTGCTTAATAATACAAACGAGTTTTTTATGGGAATTTGACAATTGACCATGGTTGTTGAGGAGTGATCAGATCCATGGTATTAATTGAATATAACTTCCCCTAAGGAGAGCGTCCATTGAATCTAAATGACTTGAATCAGTTAAGAAACCTTTTTTTGAAGAATGCAAACCCATTTCTAGCCCTCAAAATGAAAAGTTATATGCGTAATCAATTTGAATTCTTCGGCATACAGTCGCCGTTAAGAAGAGAACTCACATCACAATTTCTAAAAGAATACGGTTTCCCTCATGAAGAACAAGTCGTTGAAACGATCACAGAGCTGTGGAACATGAACGAAAGAGAGCTCCAGAATGCGGCTCTTCAGGTAATCGATATGAGAAAGCGCAAGTTTCATCAGGAAGATATCAAACTTATTGAACAGATTACGATAGAAAAATCCTGGTGGGATACCGTTGACCATATCGCTTCCAATCATGCTGGGCATTATTTTTCACTATATCCCGAACAGCTGTTTATCGCAGATCGATGGATAGAGTCCGATAACTTTTGGCTGCAGCGGTCGGCTATTCTGTACCAGTTGAAGTATAAGCATAATACGGATGCCGAGAGACTATTCACTTATATAAGGAAGGTCTCTGAATCCAATGAGTTTTTCATACAAAAAGCAATCGGATGGAGTCTTCGCCAATATAGCAAATATAATCCTGAAGCGGTCAGAGATTTCGTAGAATCGAATCCTTTATCCAATCTAAGCAAACGGGAAGCTTTGAAAGTTCTGAATCGGACAAGCTTATCTTAGTCTAAACTGCACGGAAACTTACCTGATTTGATCATCTGGAAAAGATTCGGAAAAAAATGTGGAGACGAAGCTTCATTTTTGGGCAGCACCGGAAGCTCAAATCTTCGAGTAATGAAATTCACATGATGATTTGTGTCTAATGACACAAAAGTCCCTTTCATAAAGTTCTAAAAGCCTGATTTTTCGGGCTTTTTTATTGTACAAGAAATCCCCCAGTTAGACTGGGGGATCAGGAAAGCTTATAGCTATGAATAGTCATCCTCTTCAGGACTCACCTACAACTTCGTTCAATAAAAAGATCCTCCATCGCTTTACAAAAAGAGGGCTAGTGCTGCGAGATCTCTACTGCTTCTTCTTCCGTCAACGCATAGCGGTACAGCCGAACCTCGTCGATAAGGCCGTTCAGCGTGGAGGACGAGTTATGGCCGACGGTCAGCGACAGCTTGTTTGATATGTTACCCCCGGTCAGCGATGCATTTTCTCCGACCAATATTCCGTCTACGTACAGCCTCAGTCCCGTGTCCCGGTCCGCTACGGCGGCGACATGATGCCACTTGCCGTCCGCGTACGCCCGGGTCGATTGCACGACATCGGCAGTGCTGCCGTAATCGAGCCAGAAACGGATCGTATCGTTGCTCTCGATTCGCAGGGCATAGGAGGCGTTCGTATCCCCCTTATTTATGATATATCTCGGCGTACCGGAAACGTCGGTCTTAAACCAAGAGGTCAGGCTGAAGTCCCGGTCTGTACCGAAGTCATAGGCGCCGGAATCCGGATCGCCCAGCTTGACGAATTGTCCGCTTCCTGAGAATTGGACGGCTCCTCCCGATTTACCCGCGGAGCTGCGCGCCGCGCCGTTCAGCAGCATCCCGTATTCATAATCGCTTACGGCGTTAGCCGTGACAATGCCGCTTCCCGCAGCCGGCTCGTCAAAGCTCCAGCTGCCGGCAACACCGCCAAGACCGAGCACCTCAAGTTCGTCCAGGACGTAATTGTATAGCTTAACCTCGTCGATCAGTCCTTTCAGCGTCAAAGCTGAATCGGAACCGATCGTCAGCGGCAGGGCACTGGATATGCTTCCTCCCGGCATGGCCGATGATTGCGCGACAAGCGCTCCGTCGACATACAGCTGCAGTCCGGCATCGCGGTCCGCCGCGCCGACGACATGATGCCATCTGTCGTCTGCAAAGGAAGCGGCGGACTGTACGGCATCGAACGTGCTGCCGTAATCGAGCAGGAACCGAAGCGAGCCGTCCGCTTCGAAACGGAGCCAGAAGGATCCATTCGTGTCGCCTTTGTTGACGATATATTGGATCGAACCGGTATGGCTTGTTTTGATCCATGCGGAGACGCTAAAGTCCTGTGCCACTCCGAAGTCAAACGAGCCGTCCGTTGGATGGCCGAGGTTGACGTGATCGCCGGCTTCGGTAAAGCTCAGCGCTGCGCCGAAGCGTCCTTCCGTGCCCGGTACGGCACCTGTGATCGAGCCGTCATGCCCTGCACCCGATGTATCGGCGGCCGTTGTCCCGGCCGTTTCGTCCAGCGGCCAGCTTCCAAGCAAGGACCGGTTCCACCAGATTCGCGACACAATGGTGCTATTAGGCTGAAGCGACTTCCATTCATTGCTGGTCACGATGCTCAGCTCCGGCGTGACGTTTAGCGTGCCGAAGTTTCCGAGCTGCGCGCGGTCGGTCGTGTTCGGCATCACGTTGCGCTCCGTTTCCTTCTTCAGCCTGAGTGTCACCGGATTCACCTCCGCCATCCAAAGAGGCGCCCGATACCGAAACACATCCGAATTGACGGCGTCCTGCCGGGTATATACGAGATACAAACCGTCCGGACGCGTAATCCAATGCATCTGCGTATTCATGCTGCCGGAGACAGGAGTGCCGTCCTCCCACAGCAGATCGACGGCAGGCTGCCAGACGATACCGTCCGCACTCTTGGCCAAGCGGTTATTCGTGTCATCCCGGCTCGTCAGGAAGTATTCACCGCCGAACTCCGTCAGCGAAGCCTCGATGCCTGAGCGATTGCCGTGCGCGCCGGTGTTCGGGACTGTGCCGCTTATGCTCTCGTATGTCAACGTGGTCCCGTCGAAGGAAGCGATCACGACTTGCAGCGCACCCGAGCCGGTGATCGAATGGATCGGCCATTGCACCTTGCCAGTCCGCTCGTCTATGTACGGGTAGGAGCTTCCCGCATGACCGAAGTCTTGCGACCAATCGAAGAGCTGCCAATCTGCGCTCCATGCTCCTGTTGCCTGATCGTAGACGGCATAGGCGGGATAGGTTTGCTTTTTGGCGTAATTGGCGTCGTACGACTGGGCCATGCCGAGCAGTAACACATTGCCGGTAGCGGCGTGATAGACGGGGACGGGATCGATCAGCATGCCCATATAGCCATTCGGAAGCGTCTTCCAATTGTATTGTGGAATAACGGTGTAAGGCGTCCAGTTGTCTCCAAGATCGGTGCTGATCGTGTAGGCGATGTCGTAAAACACGTCGGTGTGGTTGTCGTTCAAATCCTTGGACGCCGTGCACAAAATCGCCGGAGCGCCATCTTGGCCTTGGCCCGGCAGGGCGGCACAGCGCGTATGGGACCACCAAAAATCGTTGGTGCCGTTATTGGCATAGATCCGTTTCGGATCGACCCTGTAACCGGAAGCGGCTGCAGGCAGCGCCAAAGTGGCCATTAGACAAACGAGCAGCAAACAGGAAACGGCTTGTTTCAAGGGATTCATCAGCTCCTTGGGATACAAAATATGAAACGCTTTCATATAAAATCATACCAAATCGACCCTTTCCAACCTATTGGACAGAGTCTAGATTTGGTAGACTTTTTTAACGTTTCGAGCGGTAAGGCCGATCAAGTCTCGCGGTTGCGGTATTCGGTCGGAGTCAGGCCTGTTCTTTTTTTGAACAGACGGCTGAAATATTTCTCGTCCTGATAGCCGGAGCGGAGCGCCACCTCATAGGTTTTGAGCGAGGTTCCTGCAAGGAGACGCTTCGCTTCGGCAAGCCGTATTTCGGTCAAGTAGTCGGACAGGTTGACGCCTTCGACCTGCTTGAACAGAAAGCTGAGGTAGACGGGAGACAAGTAGACTTCCTGTGCTGCTGTCTCCAGCGTGATGTTCTCCCGGAAATGCTCCTCGATGAAGCGCTTCGTCTTTTCCACGATCGCGTTTTTGCCGACTTTGCGCAAATCGAGGGTCCGCCGCAGAAGTCCTTCCAGATAGCGGCGCATCTCTTCAGTCAACTGCTCCAGCGTCGACGTCTCGAAGAAAAGCGTAATCTGCCCGGCGGGAAGCAGCTCGTCGAGCGCCAGCTTCGGGTGCATGGCCGCCAGAGAGTCGGCAGCTGCCACCATGTGCTGGAGGGCGATGGATTTGGTCACCTGCACGGGGTAGTCGCTGCTCTTCAAATGCCGGACAAAGTCGTCCAGCCAACATGCAAGCTGCTCGGGATTACCGATTTTGAGCGCAAGCTGAAGCGCTTCGTCAACCGGAGTGGAAGCCGGGAGCTTCAGATTCGGGGCGACGGCGTTTTCCCATTCCAGATCCTCGACGAACACGATCTCGTTCGGACCGGTATAGTATTTGTACTCCAGCGCCGTCCGGGCCGATTGATAGAGGCTTTTGCCCTCCGAATTGAGACTCATCCCATGCACGGATACCCCGATCATGACCATGTAGCGGAGCGCCTTGCGCAGATTGTCCGCCAGCCGGCGCAGATCGTCTCGAAACCGCGCCTTGTCTTCCAGCGTGACATTGGCCAGCAGAACGAAGCGGTTGTGCACGGGGCTAATCAAAAATTTGTCCGGCCATGACGCCAGCGTCTCCTTAGCAATATTCATCACGGCGAAGTTCATCAGTTGCTGATCCTCGTAGGAGTAGTTTTTCGGAAAGTCCGGATCTTCCTCCAGCTCGACGACCGCCAGATAAACGGGGCCAATCCGTAGGGGGATGTGCAGGAACTCGGTTTTCTCTGCAAACAGATCGTCGTTGAAGCTGGCTCCTTCCAGCAAGGAGGTAAGGAAACGGAAGCGGATCAGCGGCAGATGGTCCTTGAGTTGACTTTTGAGCTTCTGCTCCTCCTTCCATTGCTGCTTGATTGACAGGACAACATTCAGCAGCTGGTCGAGATCCGGCGGCTTCAGCAAATAATCAAGGGCGCCCAGCTTAAGCGCCTGCTGCGCGTAAGTGAACTCGTCGTGTCCGCTCAAGATGACCGATTTGACCGGCAGCTCCCGCGCATGGATTTCCTCCAGCAGCTCTAATCCGGTTTTGCCCGGCATCCGGCAATCCAGCAGCAGCAGATCGGGCTTATCTCGCTCGATTAGCTCCAGCGCTTCATCTCCGTTGTCGGCGGGCGGCAGCCATGTAAAACCGTGCTCCTCCCATGGAATGAGGGCCCGCAGGGCTTGGGGCACGATGGGCTCGTCGTCAATGACCATGATTTTCATAGAGCAACCTCCATTGGTTATCGTCGTATATGAGCGGAATGACCAGCATAACACGCGTGCCGTGGCCCGGTTCGCTCTCGATGCGTAGCGCGTATTCCGGCCCGAACATCATCGTCAGCCTTTCGTTGACGTTGCGGATGCCGTAGCCGGTGCCGCCGGCTTGGCCGTTGATCGCATCAGTCGCATGGTTTGTCCCGGCTTCACCGGACAGCAGCGAGCTTGCCAGCTCCGGGCTCATGCCGCAACCGTCGTCTTCGACGACGAATTCTACCCGCTGCCCGTCGAGCTTTCTCCCTTTGACTGAGAGCGTGCCGGGCCGTTCCCGTTTCGTATTGAAGGCGTGCAGGATGGCGTTTTCCGCCAGCGGCTGCAGCAGCAGCTTCATTGTATAAAAGGGAAATATGTCCGGGTCGATCTCGTAACGGGGTACGAACCGGTTCGGGAAGCGAGCATGCTGTATATGGATATAGGCCTTGACCTGGCTTAGTTCCTGCCGGATCGTATAGTAATCCTTGCCTTTGTTCAGGGAAAGGCGGAACAGCTCGGTTAGCGATTGCGTCACTTGGGCCGTATTATCGTCTCCGTTCATTTTGGAATTGAGAAAAATATAGTCCAGCGTATTGTACAGAAAGTGCGGTTCGATCTGGGTCTGAAGCGTCTTGAGCTCGATCATCTTTTGCTTTGTCTGACTGACGTATACTTTCTGGATGAGGCTGTTCGTTTCCATGACCATATCATTGTACTTTTGGGTAAGAAGACCAATCTCGTCACGCGAGGTGACCTCGACCTTCTGGTTGAAGTCGCCCCGTTTGAAGTTGTTCATTGAGCGCAGCAGCTTCTTGATCGGCCTTGTAATGCTGCGGGACAGGTATACCGAGCAGAGTCCGACGAGGGCGAGCAGCGATAACGACAGCGCCAGGGTCACATTTAGCATGATGCGGTGTTCGCTGCGGATGATTTCCAGCGGCGTGAGGCTCACGATGTTCCAATTATACGGTTCCACGACCGTGCTGGCGACGGAATAACGCTTCCCGTTGATATCGTAGATCTCCGAATGTGTCTTGAGAGAAAGCTGCCGCTTGAGCTTCAGGTCGTCCGTCAGCGTTTTTTTCAACTCGTTGTCTTGGCTCTTGCTCGATACGAGATTGTAGTTGTCATCAAAAATAAAGATGTTGGACGAACGAACAATCTCGATGTCCTGAATGATGTTGCCGATCGCGTCGCGGTTTACACCCATAAACAGCAAGCCGAGCTTGTTGTCCGGGTCATATAAATCGACGATCCGCCGTCCGATCATAATTTCATTGTAGCTGTGCCCGTACGTAAAGAGGGGGGTGCTGGAATATGCCCAGAACGCTTCGCCGTCCCGGGAAGCAACGGCGGTGTAAAGCGGCATCTCGATGAAGTCGGTATAAGGGATGACCTGCCGGTAAAATTCGCTGAAATCGCGGTATAAAAAGCCGTTTTGCCCGTAGATGACGAGGAAGCTGACGTATTTTTTGGCGGTTTTGAAATTGTCGAGATAAGCGAGCGCGGCAGCCTGCTCAACGTTGACCGGTCCGTTATAATCCTGGCTGAGCAGGCTTTGCAAGCTGACGTTGTTCATAATGTAGGAGGTGATGTCGCCGGCATCGTCCAGCATCAGCTTGATATTGTTGCCGATCAGGCGTACCGTCTGGGCTTGGTTTTGCTCCGTCTCCTTCTCCAGGGAGGAAGTGGCGGTGCGAAACGAAAAGAAGCCGAGTGTCAGCAGCGGAATGAGGACAAGCAGCACAAAGGAAACGAACAATTTGGTCTGCAGCTGTCTGAATACGAACATGGAATGCCTCCCAGCAGGCGGCGCTTGATAATCCGCATAGGAAATGAATGTTGAAAGCGTTTTATATTGTTACATTAGCAAACCCTTTCTCAACATTCAATACGGGGAAGGGCAATGGCAACCAGTTCATTGACGGAGTCCACCAAAACTTGAAATTGCCGCATTGTTGAGCTTCGGATTCGCGGGTAAGATGGGATTGTGCACAAGCAAGACAAGTCGAAACGGGAGGATGATGAAAGCATGCCTAGGGGGAAAAAAAGATTCGGGCTCGGCACGTTTGTTGTTGCGTTGTCCCTGCTGGTGAGCGGATGCGGTGCATCCGGAGGGAATACCGCGGGAGAAAACGGAGGCGGAAGCCAGCCGCCATCAACGGCCGCTAGCGGAGAGGCCATCGATTGGAGCACGGTCAAAGCAGACATCCGGTTCGTCTATCCGGGCACTTCGGAGGCGGAGAAAGAGCTGGCCGAACAGTTCAAGGCGAGAATGAAAGAGAAATATCCTAACGTCAATATTGAGTATATGTATCTGTCGTGGGCGGATATGGAGAAAAAGCTATCCGTCATGCTGAATTCGGGCGACGTCCCGGATCTCACTCAGACGCAGGACGTCACCAACTTGGTTCGGCTGAACGGCCTGGAAGACCTGACACCCTACTTCGAGCAAGAGGGCGAGCAGCTGAAGAAGGATGATTTTCTGCCGGGTACGATGGAATATGCCCAGGAGGACGGCAAGCTGTACGCTGTGCCGAACCTGGCTAACTCCTTCACGTTGATCGTCAATGAGCAGATGCTGAACGAAGCGGGCATGAAGCTGGAGGACTTGCAAACGTGGGAGGACGTAGAGAAAGCGGCCAAGGCGATGACGAAGGATGGCAAGTACGGCTTTGGTTATCCACTTGGAATAGCCCGGTTCTCTTTCCGCGTGCCGTTCACGGCCGCATACAGCAATGATCTGCTTCTGAGCGATACCTCTGATGAGAGCAAAAGCAAATACATGGAGACGCTGCAGCATTTTAAAAATCTGGAGCCTTATCAGCCGAAAGCGCATCTGACCTGGGGCTACCCGGAAATGTTCCGCGCCTACAGCAATGGCGAAGTTGGCATGATTGCGGCGGGAACGTTCTTTACGGCCAACGTATACAGCATCAACCCGGACATCGTCAATGTCTCCCGTACGATTGCGTATCCGAAGGGACCTTCGGGCACGGTGGCTAAAGCGCCGGTATCGAACGTCGGCATCGCGATGTTCAAGGACAGCAAAAACAAGGAGGTCGCCTGGAGATTGATCCAGGAATGGTCATCCCAGGAATTCAATAGCACGGCGGCATCCGTCGTCAACGTAACGGCGATTAAGAGCACGAGCCTGGACGAAATTATCAAAAAGTCGGAAAAAATTTATCCGAAAGCGATCGAGGGCCACAAGACAATGCTGAACGACTTCAGCAAGCTGCTGGATGAATCTGGCGTTCCGATGGACAAAATTCCGGGACAAAGCGAGATGGAAGTGGTCGTTCAGGAACAGATGGCCAAGCTGCTGAACGACAAAGTGACGGTTGAAGAGGCATATGCCGCCATTAAGGACGGCATCGACAAAATCAAGGCCAAACTGGAATAGGCCGGACTCCCGTGGAGCTGCATGCCGAACCATTGCGGCTCCACCTTATGTAATGGGACCGGAGAAGGAAAGGAAGCGGAAGTAATGTCCAACATACTGAGGCTAGATAAGCAGGATCCGCCGCATAGCCGGCAGCGGAGACGCGCTTCGGCGTTTTTTCGGGAGTTCGGCTTCGGGTATTTTTTGCTGGCGCCCGTCGTCCTTTATATTGTGGTGTTTCAATTTTATCCGCTTACCGAAACGATCCGTCTGAGCCTTTACGATTACTCGCTCATCTCTGGACGGGGCATGTCGTTCAACGGCTTCGGCAATTACAAGGAACTGCTCGTGAACGACGAAGCTTTCTGGCGCATTTTCTGGAACAGCATCATCTGGGTGCTCGGGTCCACCGCGCTGCAATTCGCAATTGCGATCCCAGCCGCAATAATATTGTTTAGTAAGATACGGTTCAGAGGGCTGTGGCGCGGATTGATGATGGTTCCATGGGTATCGCCCGTGGTCATTATCGGCATCGTCTGGAAGTGGATTTATGACGGTCATTACGGTTTATTCAACCATTATTTGAAGATGGTTCACCTTATTTCTGAAAATATCGTCTGGCTTGGAGACGAACAGCTCGTCTGGCCCGCGCTGCTGCTAACGTCGGCATGGAAAGGATTCCCCTATATTACGCTGATGATGCTGTCCGGGCTCACGGGCATCTCCCGGGAGATGATCGAGGCGGCGCATATGGATGGGGCTTCCGCGTGGCAGCGGTTTACCCGGATTACGCTGCCGATGCTGAAGCCGATCATGTACGTGACCGGTCTTGTCAGCATAGTCTCCTCCTGGACTAAATTCGAAATGATATGGGCGCTGACGAACGGTGGTCCGGGCTATGCGACCAGCATTTTGCCGACGTACTTATATACGAATTCATTCGTTTATTTCGATCTCGGCAAAGGCTCGGCAATCGCGACGCTGTCGATGGCGATGGTATTGATTCTGGTCGGCATTTATTCGCGTCTGTTCGGCCGAAACCAGGAATAGACGTCAGAGTAACGATATCATTCACGCTTGACGTGATATTCAAACGAGTCTTCGCCCAGCTTGCAAAAATCAAGCGGGCAACAACGTTGTATGATACGAGGTGCGACTTATGAAGGAGTCCTTTGCTCAAAAAACGGCGAATTATGTCTGGCTGGCGCTGTTGATGGTATTCACGCTGCTGCCGTTCGCCTGGCTGATCGTCACGACGCTGAAGCCGGATACAGAAATGTTCTCCACGGTGCCGACCTGGATCGTGGACAATTTGACCTGGGATCATTACCGCTGGGCGCTTGGCGATGCGGGCTTGCAGCTGCCCCGGCTGCTGCTCAACTCAATTATCGTGTGTGGCATTACCGCGTTGATTACGGGAGCCGTCGCCTGCATTAGCGGCTATGGTCTGGCTCGTTACAAGGTGCCCGGCGTCGGCCTGGTCGTAGCGCTGATCGTGCTGGCCCAGATGATTCAGGGACCGCTGATCATGATTCCGTGGTACAAAATGGCGGCAGCGTTCTCGCTGCTGAATACGAAAGCGATTTTAGTGATGATTTACGGGACACTGACGATACCGGTCGGGGTGTGGATTATGAGCGGGTTTTTCCGCACAATACCGTCCGAGCTGGAGGAAGCTGCGGCGATTGACGGCGCAGGCAAGTGGCGAACGCTGTTCACGGTCATTATTCCGCTAAGCTTGCCGGGACTGGTGTCGATCACGCTTTATGCATTCATTCTCGGCTGGAACGACTACCAGTACTCGCTCATTTTAACCAGCTCCATCGACGCGAAAACCGTTCAGGTCGGCATTGCCGAATTGATGGAAAGCATGGGCTCGACCAACTGGGGCGGATTGCTCGCAAGCGGGGTTATCGTAATTTTGCCGATTATCGTGATATTCGCGTTTATTCAGAAGTATTTGATCGAAGGAATGACTGCAGGGAGCGTAAAAGGTTGACAGGCGTTACAAGAAAAGGAGCTGAAAGATATGACAAAACCTCACGATTTCAAAGGAGTGTATACTGCGCTTATTACGCCGATGCACGAGGACGGAAGTATCGACCGTGAATCTTTGGCCCGTCTGGTCCGGCATTTGCAGGTCCAGGGGGTTAAAGGGTTTTATGTGGGCGGAAGCACCGGCGAGGGCTTCATCCTGAGTACGGAGGAGAGGCAGGAGGTGCTGGAGACGGTCGTCCGCGCGGCGGAGGAGGGCAAGTCAACGATCATCGCCCACGTCGGATCCATCGGTACGGAAGCTTCGATCGAGCTGGCGCGTCATGCCGAGCGGCAGGGCGTCGATGCGATGTCGGCAGTGGTGCCGTTTTATTACAAAACGACAGTAGAACAGATCAAGGAGCACTACAACGCGATTATGGCCGCCGTCCCGCTGCCGATGCTTATCTACCACTATCCGGGAGCGACAGGAGTCCAGCTGTCGATGGATTTCTACGAGGATATGGCGCGTCATCCCCAATGCATTGGTGTCAAATTCACCTCGCTCAACCTGTTCGAGATGCAGCAAATTCGCGCCCGCTGCGGAGACCGCTTTCTAATCTTCAACGGGCATGACGAGGTGTATGCGGCTGGCGCTCTCATGGGAGCCGACGGCGCTATAGGCAGCACGTATAATATGATGGCTCCGCTGTTCGTCCGGATGTTTCAAGAGGCAGAGCGGGGCGGCTGGTCGAGGCTTCCGGAACTGCAGGCCGAGAGCAACGAGGTGATTGCGCATATGGTGCAGTTCGATGTGATTCCTTACGAGAAGTATATATGTTATGCGCAGGGCATTATCCGGTCGCCCAGAGCAAGGCAGCCGCTAAAACAGCTGACGGACGCAGAGACAGCGGCGATCCGGACGTTTTATGAAGAGAGTGCTGTGTTGAAGGCATCTGCTTATCAAGGGTAACCCGCTCCTTTAGGAGATTTTCTGGAGCAATTGATCGACGAACGCAGTGCGGAATATTGATGTGTGTCATGACAGTGGCGGATCAGGAGTTCACGATTAATATAAAAAGAATCGAGAAGGCATCCCAGGCGGGAGTGCCTTCTTTGTTTTGCCCAATGAATCCCCAAACTGTTGTTGTTACTGCTAGTTTTAAGTAACGCTTTGTGATTTCCTCATTTTTCTCCATTAACTAAAAGAGTAATTTGGTGTGCCATATAATTAGGGCTGTAGGGCGTTCTTTCTTTCAGCCACCAAGTTACAATACCAAGCGTTGAAGAAGCGATCACTTCATTAAGGACATGGAAAGGCCGTCCCTTTATTTTTCTTTCCTCGCCCCACAGGGTGATGATATCCAATAGCATTCCAAACACCCGATCATGAAAAGCCTTATTCTCTAACATCACATGATACAAACCTGCATTTTGATAAAAATGTTCAAGAAATGAAGTAAGGGCGGGATAAGAGGGGGAATGAGAGGATGAATTCTTGATAGCATCAATCGTAATGGTCTGGTACATCTCATCAAGAATCTCTTCAATCATCTGCTCCATTAAGTCATCTATTCCGTCGTAATGCAAGTAAAACGTCGCTCGATTTAACTCTGCCCGGTCAGCAATACGTTGAACGGTTAGTTTGGTTTGATCCGAATCTTCTCGAATTAAAGAGATAAGGGCTTGTTTAAACATCTTTTTTGTCCGTTTAATTCGAGGATCGATTTTGATATCTTCTGAGCTCATCTTTTCCAGTCCTTTATCTATAATTTCATACATATTCGACATATGTTATAAATGATGTCGTTTAGTAGGCATATCACCGAAAGGTGTAATTTACGGCCATTATTTTATCGTGTTAGTATTCATTTTATCAACATTGCATCTGTTAAACAACAACGTGTCTATTATAAACGAAGGTGGATTGTTCATGAGTCAACGCATTCAAAATGAAGCAAAATCAAATAGGAGAGTTCTTTTATTTATATTGTTATCAGGTTCATTCTTATCTGTTCTGAATCAAACGATACTGACCGTTGCATTACCGGAATTTATGGGCGAATTTGATATTAATGCAACCACGGTACAATGGCTGACAACAGGGTATATGTTAGTGAATGGAATCTTGATACCGGTAACTGCCTATTTAATGAATAGATTCACGACCAGGCAGCTCTTCATCAGTTCCATGCTCTTCCTTCTGCTTGGAAGCATATTAGCAGCTTCTTCTCCTAATTTTACCTTATTATTAACCGGTCGATTGGTGCAAGCTTCAGGAGCCGGAATCATCATGCCTCTATTAATGGCTGTTATTTATGAAATTTTCCCTATCAATAACCGTGGATCCGCGATGGGAATGATCGGTCTTACGATGGCGTTCGCTCCTGCGATTGCACCTTCTTTGGCCGGTATAGTTATAGAACATGTATCTTGGCGCTGGTTGTTTATTGGCATGATCCCATTGCTCGGTATCGTAATCCTATTATCGTTCAAATACTTATTTAACGTATCAGAGACATCCAAACCCAAAGCGGACATTCCCGGAATTATATACTCCACCTTAGGATTTGGCGGTATCCTTTACGGTTTTAGCAACGCAAGTGGCAGCGGATGGGGAAATATCGTCGTTTTGTCTTGTTTGATCGGTGGGGGAGCCTTTCTTGTACTCTTCTGTACGCGTCAACTCAAATCGTCTAATCCTATGCTGGACTTACGCGTTTTTAGCAATAAAACTTACTTATTGACAACAATCATCAATACTTTGGTTACGATCATTATGTATGCGGATATAATTTTAGTTCCTCTATATTTGCAATCAAGCATGGGGTACACTGCGCTAGAATCAGGCTTACTGTTGCTGCCCGGAGCGCTATTGATGGCAGTTATGTCACCGATAACTGGCCGTTTATTCGATAAATTCGGACCGAGGATTCTCATGTTAACGGGGCTTGTTTTTGTCATTATAGCGGTATGGGGCGTAACGAATCTAAGCGTTACAACCAGCTACACTTATTTAATGATACGTACGATCGTTTTACGTCTCGGTTTATCTCTGTTAGTTATGCCTGTAACGACTGCAGGTCTCAATGCGCTGCCCCAAAAATGGACTGCTCATGGTTCTGCAGTTACGAATACGGTTCGTCAAGTGGCAGGCGCTATCGGAACAACGCTCGTGGTTACGGTGATGACGATCAGTTCCAGTCATCACCTAACAAAATTAATGCAGTCCGATCCGTCATTTTCACAAACCCAGCTCGCACAAGAGTCATCCATTCTTGGCACGAGCGATGCCTTTATTTATATTGTATTTGTGGGCATCATCGCATTTATCTTGACTTTGTTTATGCCGAAGCAAAAATCTGGCTCAAAGCAAGAAATCTCCAATTCGCAAAGTCCTTCTCGTGCTGACGCTTAAATATTCATTTCTTAGAAGTTGAGTTCGATCATAAAACAGCCTTGCCGTGCAAGGCTGTTTTGTGTGTTAATGTCACTCCAAAGGGGGACGATGGAAATTTCCGCTCTTTTTTATGCGGATTTTGCTTGCCAGTAACAGCAAATTCTTAAATCCTATCATAATAATGTCGATTTATTATTTCATGTAATATAATATCAAATAAAGTGTAGCGTATTCCAAGATTTGTATAGAGATAAGCGACGTCCAACATTAACGAAATGATATTAACTTTGCAACAATTACCGCCACGTGACGCAATGATTTGCTGATCGGCTCGGCTCCATCGAGAACTACTAGGCGCGCAGCAAGTAATTAACTACGGGGGGTACAGAGGGCGAGGCGCCGTTGATTGACGGCCCGGAATTCACGTTCTGGGGCGGCTTGGGCTGGTCCATTTTGTTCTTCGAGGGGAGTTTGGAAATCTGTAACCCTTATGGCGTGATGGTGAATTTCCACGATTCTAGCATAGTCGGATTCGACGATCTTTCCAATGCAGAAGAGATGTTCGAGGAGAGTGATTGTCCATGAAGGAGCACTAGAGAGGACACCAAACAATCAATGCCGAAAATGAATTTCATAAGGCGCTGAAGTATTTGGATTTTGGCAAGTTGGAACTGTGATTTACAATTAGCCGTATTCCGGATCAGAAAGCGCATTACAGCGCATGACGCATGAACTTCTTCATCACGATAAGGTTGTAGCGGTTTTTGCAGGATCAATTCGACAATGCGCTGCCGTCAGAATATATGAAGGTAAGCGCGAAAATGAATTTATATCGGAGTATAAAGGAGCATTAGATAAACATGGATTTCACTCTCGAAACGATTCTGGACAAAATGAAACAGGAGATCGATAAATGGATTGCCTATATTAGCGATAAGGACGCGGAACGAATCGTGAAACGAACTTCGCTGCAGGTGGGCATTCACGATCACGCGCTGCTCGAATATACCAAAGGCAAAGTGAACGTGAGCGATAAGGAGCTCAACTTTACGATGCCGGGAGGCAAGACCAGGCACGGCGAGTCGCTGACCGAGGAAAAAGTGCGAGAGTGGATCGTCCCTGAGCTTTCTTCTTATGTGCGGCATAAATTGGACGAGCTGCCGCGCTCGTTAATTGATTATCAATTTACATTTAACGGAAAGTTTCGGGCGCGAGAAGGCAGTGTCAACGTTCGTATTCTCGAATATGTCGATGAGACGAAGAAAAAACAATTGCAGGAACGAATCTCCATCTATATTGTGAATAAGCTCGAACCGGGAATATATCCGACCAAACCCTTGGAGACGTTTTTCCTCTCCAGGCACCTGTTGGACGAGCGGTTGTTTCCTGATTTGGATGCCGACCGGATCATTTCCATTTTCGAGAACATTCAACAAGTGAATAAAGGGAACAAACATCTTGTAGAGCATCGTTCTTATCTAATTAGCGCATTGCGGAATTGGGCGGAGAATCAGTGGTTGCCACGTTATTTCGATAATATTGGGACACAGTGGCAGAGAGAATATAAGAAAAAGTGTGACGCCCGGCTGGAAGATACCGAGCAAGGTCCGATCGAACTGGTCATCTATGCCGCGATGTTGATTCTGAAATACGAGCCCTCCCACAGCAGAAGCACGGGATTGGCTATTTTGAATTGCGCTATCGAGTTGGGAAGCGCCCGGGCAAAACGTTTGACGAAGGAAGGCAGCGGAACGTTCGCCAAGGAAGACGTCAGCTTGAAGGACGAACTGGCGGAATGCGCAGCCAACGATGTTTTTGCCGAGGCGACCATAGCCATTAAGCAGGAAACGGAGGAGAGCTACGCGCGTGCACTCCGGTTTCTGACTCGCCTATTAGGCATAGGCTTCCCCAAAAGCTACCAAATCAAGCTGAAATCCGGCGTCAAGCAGTGGCTGCCTATCAAAGGGTTGGCCAAGTCGGGCACGCATCGCTTCTTCGCCAACGCTCTGGAATATCCGAATTTGCATCCCTTACTGGAGGAGTACGCCCGGGCGGCGATGGAACCGTTCGAATGGTATGAGGATACGGATGGGGAAAAAAATTGCATGCCGGGTAGTTATGCGATCTTCGGCCTCGGATTGGCGGATCGTGCTTATTTTCCGTTAGTAGAAGAATATATGGGGAAGGTTGACGAAGAACACCAAACCGTTCAGAACGACTTCACGGTTGCTTTGGCCGAGCGGCATGGCGTTAGCGCGGAGACAATTCCAACGCTGGTGAAGTGCATGCTGTATTGCACGGATTCGATGAAGCTGAAGATCAAATCCGATATGGAAGACGATAGGCATCTTAGGCTGCTGCTCGATCAGGTTCGCGGCCTTCAGTACTACGAGGTGGAGCATATCGTTTATTTGATCTGGGGAGAAACGGACAAGTTGAAGAAGATAGCCGCAAAAGCCGAAGGGGATCGGGGTCAATGGCTCTCCGAGTTGGCACAGGCAGCCAGCCGCGGCTAACCTTGGCGATCACCGTTCGAAGATCCGACGGAGACAAGAGGGAAAAACATTTCCAGATGGATAGTGTGTCGAAGAATAGTCGCTAAATTGGCGGCTTTTTTGTTTTACCGATATAAGTTCTTGGCCTAACCCAATGACAAGGAACTTATATCGTTAACCGAAATGGACAATAGCAAAATAAATTCGCTGTCATGCGCTCACTGTTGGGAGGATGGGCGGCAAGGACTCTTCAAAAATTAAACGTGGGCACTTTAATATACTATGAATACTTTGAGCTAATTAACTTAACAATATTCTTGAACTGCAATGAAGCCATCCAAAGCCAGAACCCGACTGAAATATTCATGTAATGGAAATTAAGCAAAAAACACTAGGAGGTTATATGAATGCAATTCCAACAGCCACAAAATCACCAAAACATTGAAACAGGTATGGTTCCACCACAAATGAACCATGGCGGTCATGAAATGTTTGATGTCCACGAAGTATTGGCAGGATCAATCAATACAATGAATACTTATACCATGCTGAGTGGGCACGTACAGGATCCAGAGCTTCGGGATATCTTGCAACGCCAGAAGCAATTTATGGCTGATGAATATAATATCACCTTAGAATGTTTTAAATCAGGACAAGATCCTTCAAAACCGACGCAAAGCTATAAAATGAAACAGCGAAATGACTTTACTTTCGGAATGAAACCAAGTCAACCGAAAAAACCAATGCAGTCTACTGCCGAGATAAACGATGAAACCATTGCGCTCAGCATGTTAAGTGCAGTTAAATCGGGTTCTACAATGAAAACAAATGCTGCTATGGAATCAACGAATCCGGTAGTACGTCGTGTGCTTGCTGATTCCCTTCCCAATTGTATTGAAATGGCTTATGAGATCTCGCTTTACCAAAACAAACATGGCTACTATCAAGTACCACAGCTTTCCCAGCAGGACATGCAGCAAATGCAAAATGGTTACGCCCTTGCTCCCGTGCAGCCGCAAATGTCTGGTAAACTGTCTCCTCACTAAAAATCAAAGCGCCGGCTTCTGAAGCCATATTCATTCGATTAACCAGTCCATCAAAGGGCTGGTTTTTTCGGTTGTCGGAAGACAAGAATATTTTCTCATCCAAGGCCTTAATCCTTGCAAGAAGCTGGGTTAAGGCCTTGGTTTTTGTGTGTTCCGAGAGCCTTGTGGACGAATTTCTCACTTTTTTACCAACTTTAAATAGTTTATAATTATTAGATAATAGTAGATATTTTAATCTATATATATCTATAATAGACTATAATATGGTGATAATTGACACAGAAAAGGTGTGTTTCTAGGTGACGCCTTGCTTATTAATCATCTAAGCAGGAGCGCCTACTCTTTTTTTTCAAATATACGGGATAAGGAAGGTTATCATGAGCAACATACAGAAAAAAACAGATGTTATCTTAATTGGTGCCGGAGTGATGAGCGCGACTTTGGGATCATTACTGAAAGAATTAGCACCTGAATGGGAAATCAAAGTGTTTGAGAAACTCGAAAAAGCAGGAGAAGAAAGCTCTAACGAATGGAATAATGCGGGCACGGGTCATGCTGCCCTGTGTGAGCTTAACTATACATCCGAAAAATCTGACGGATCTGTAGATATTAGCAAAGCTATAAAAATTAATGAACAGTTTCAGCTTTCAAGACAGTTTTGGTCTTATCTTGTAAACAGCAATCTGATTCGTAATCCGCAGGACTTTATCATGCCAATACCTCATATGAGTTTAGTACAAGGGGAAGAAAATGTAACATTTTTGAAAAAACGTTTTGAAGCGCTGTCAAACAATCCTCTGTTTCAAGGGATGGAATATTCCGATGAATCTGAAAAACTGAAGGAATGGATTCCGTTAATCATGGAGGGCCGTACATCGAATGAACCGATAGCGGCAACAAAAATCGATTCTGGCACGGACGTCAACTTTGGCGCTTTAACGCGCATGCTGTTTGACCACTTAGAGAGTAATAACGTTGAGATACACTACAAGCAAAGTGTTAAGAATATTAAACGTACTAGCGACGGCACGTGGGAAGTGAAAGTGCATGATATCGATAGCGGTAAAATAGAGTACCATACTGCAAAATTCGTCTTTATCGGCGGTGGGGGCGGAAGTCTACCTTTACTACAAAAAACCGGTATTCCTGAGTCAAAACATATTGGAGGGTTCCCGGTAAGCGGGCTATTTTTGGTATGTAACAATCCGGAAGTTGTAGCACAGCATCATGCAAAAGTATACGGTAAAGCTAAGGTTGGTGCTCCTCCAATGTCTGTTCCGCATCTGGATACAAGATATATCGACAACAAAAAAGCATTGTTGTTTGGACCGTTTGCCGGCTTCTCACCAAAGTTCTTAAAAACGGGTTCCTATTTTGATTTGATAGGTTCCGTAAAACCGAATAATGTCTTAACTATGTTGGCCGCAGGTGTAAAAGAGATGGCATTGACAAAATACCTGATCCAACAAGTGTTGTTATCGAATGAAAAGCGTATGGAAGAATTACGCGAGTTTATTCCGAACGCTAAAAGCGAGGACTGGGAAATAGTAGTAGCGGGCCAACGTGTGCAAGTTATCAAAGATACGGATGCCGGTAAAGGAACACTTCAATTTGGTACGGAAGTTGTTAGTGCCGCTGATGGCTCGGTAGCTGCATTGCTCGGTGCTTCTCCGGGTGCTTCTACTGCCGTTCACGTTATGCTTGAGGTATTAGAAAAATGTTTCCCGCAACATATGAAAGAATGGGAACCGAAAATAAAAGAAATGATTCCTTCTTATGGCGTGTCACTAGTGGAAAACCCAGAGCTTTTCCAAGAAATTCATACATCAACAGCGCAGACGCTTAGTCTAAGCGAAAAAGAACTGGTCTATAGTTAATTTTTTGGATGAAAGTATGATAAAGAGGTTGAAAAGGTAATGATTGAAGGTTTTTTTCATTAAACCTATCGAAGGACAAGAACATACATGCATAAGAAGTCGCCAAAATGGCGGCTTTTTTGATTTAACGATACAAGTTCAATGGTGGTCCTTAAAACTATTTTGATAGATTCGAACTGGAACAAAATGAGACATTTACTCTCATTGGAAATCAGACTGGGAAGCAGGAAAAGGGAAAAATGGTTAATACAGCAAAAAAGGAGGATTAGTTGATGAGTATGAGGAAATTAATAACTCAGTAGAAATAAGAATTAAACAACAATTGATTTCAATAGTTGAAAATATCGGTTTGATATTCTTGTGAATAACGCTGGAATTGGTCAAATTTTAACCTTGGAAGAGACGACGGAAGAATCTTTTAACGAAGTCATGAACATAAATGTCAAAGCACCGCTTTTTGTTATCCAGCAAGCTTTGCCGCGTCTGAAAGATGAAGGCCGTATCATAAATATCTCTTCGTTTGTTACACGCGTGGCCTCTCCTAGTGTTTTCGCCTACAGCATGTCGAAGGGTGCAGTCGATACACTTACGCACGTATTAGCTCAGCAACTTGGGAGCCGTAATATTACGGTGAACGCCATCCAGCCTTGCATTATTAATACAGAGATGAATGCAGGGACGTTGCAAGATCCCAATGGACAGAAATATGCCGCTGGTCTTTCAACCTTCGACAGGTGGGGAGAGCCTGAAGATGAGGCTGATATTGCCGCCTTTCTTGCCTCATCGGACAGCCGTTGGGTAACCGGTCAATTGATTGATGCAAGTGGCGGATCTCATCTGTAATTTTACGGGTTCAGAAACCCGGCTGAAGAGCTAGGCTTTTGAACCTAGTTCATATACTTCACTTATAGCGAAAGAAGCCAAGAGTCGGATTTATCAAGAAAGGGAATGATTATGCGAGTAATTACTTTATGCGGTTCTACAAAATTCAAAGACCAATTCGAACAAGCAAATGCATTTCTCACACTTCAAGGTAACATCGTTATTAGCGTTGCCTTCTTTGAGCAAAGCGAAGGTTTTGAAATAACTGAAGAACAAGCTGATCTACTTGGTAACCTGCATTTTAGAAAGATTGATATTTCTGATGAAATATTTGTAATTGATGTTGGAGGTTACATAGGGAACAGCACAAAAAAAGAGATCAAGTATGCTGAAGAGAAGGGAAAGGCAATCCGCTACTATTCTAATGGTGGGATTCCTTCAAAAGTATTCAACTAAGCTCAAAAAGACCATCTGAATGTCTGTTGTATATCAAAATCAGCATTTGGGTTACTCGGTGGTGAGATCGATCGTTCATTTTCAAAATGGGAAGCAAACAGATCGCTTTACGAAGTACTTCATTACCTCTTTAAATCAACTACTACAATATAGGAAATGAAAAACACTGTAATCTTTAAAGATACAGTGTTTTTCATTTTAATGATTTAAAGATTAATTCTCCAAGTTATATAATTTGGAGCTTTTTTTGCACATAAATCAATTAATTCAATTGAATTAATCAAATGAATGAATTATACTTGCAATGTAACAGGTTCATTCATGACATCTATTGGAGAGGAGCCATTCTCATGTATACGGTTGGATGATGACAAAAGGCAACGATCAGCGATGAACTCTGGAAAGAAATAAACGTTAGGAGGAGAAAGAGGTATGAACAATCAAGATACTAGAATCCCTACCTACTCACTTGCGGAAAGAGATCGTAGATGGAACATTGCAAATCAGCTAATGGAAGAAGAGCATGTGGATGTATTGATTGTGTATGGAGATCGAGAAGGTGCGTTCCCTGCTGTATTTAACCCGGACACCTACTTTACGAATGAGCGTCCAGGTTCTATTGTCATTTTCCCTAAGAATGAAGAGCCGATCTCTGTTGTCTTTTTAGCCACTGCTGTGGAAGATCATATTCAAGCTGGATATACGAATACGCAAGGCTGGATACGCCCGGAAAATATGTATGTCGGAAAAATGGGTGCGCACATCGTCAAGATTATGGAAGAGAGAGGACTTACAAATAAAGCATTTGGTGTGATTGGCTTAGAGCCTTATCCTCCCTATTACTTTGATGGAGCCATGCCCTATAATACTTGGCAAACGATCCTAAAGGGATTACCGAATGCGACCTTTAAGCCTGTGGGACACAAATTTTTCGCACTGTCTTCTGTGAAAAGTCAGGAGGAGATCGAGGTATTAAAATGGTCTGCGAACGTTGGGGAAAAAATGTGCCAGGCGATGCTTGAGGCAACGAAGCCAGGCGTGAGAGAAAATGAGATCTATGCGGCAGGGATGAATGCTTGTGCGACCCATGTCGGGTTCACGACAACGATATTAATGGGATCAGGACCAGAGTTCGTAGGATGGGGACTGCCCGCATGGACATATCGACCAGAGGAGCCGCGGGTGATCCAAGAAGGAGATATTATTTTGGCCGAGGTATTTTCATCATTCGGAATGCTAGAGACGCAGCATCAGCCTTCAATCGCTGTGGGAGCTGTGCATCCGGATTTTGAGCGGGCGGCAGCGGCAGCGAGACAATCGTATGAGAACGGAGTAAAAGAGCTGCGGCATGGGGCTACCTTCGGAGACGTGGTCAAAGCGATGAATGAGCCGATGCGTGAAGCAGGAGGCTGGCACGTTCATCCGCTTATTCATTCCATCAGTCCATTTGGTCTTATTGGGGTTGGTGATGAGATTGCACGGTTGCCTGAGGCGAGAGAGTACGGGAAAGTGCTGCCGATCCCATCCATAGGGTTAGAGACCGAACTCAAGACAGGAATGGTGTTTGCATTTGAGCCGAATTGTGCGATTGGTAAGAAGGTCATTAATCTTGGCGGAACGGTGATCGTGGGTGAAGCTGGGGGAATTGAACTAAATAAAAATTCTACTCAGCTGATGAGGGCAACTTGGTAAAATAGCAAAAGGGTACGTAGTGAAGAGTGTTTATGTCTTCGTTACGTACCCTCTTTTTAATGAGAATAGCCGCTGCATGTACGAATCGACATTTCGCCAAGCTCCTTTGCGATCAAAGCAACGTGTGCTTCATCCAAGTCTTGAATCCCTTGGCGTCTGAAATAGGTTTCCTTCGCTACAGAGAACGCAACCGATTGTCCAACAATGGCATGTGCGATTAATATCGTTTTTGGATCTTTTGCGTCTAGATCCATTAATTTACCCACCAAGACGGCAATCATCTGATGTAGTGGCTGGAAGAATTGTTCATACAAAATGTCATAAGCCTCTGTAGGCTGCAGCTGCTCTCTTGCGATAAATACACTTCTTGCATTGGCTTCATGATTGCCAATCATCGTCTTGGAAAATTGCGTCATGACTTTTTTAAGAGCTTCTGCGGCTTCTTCTTTTGACCGTTTCTCAATCTCTTCTGTCTCAATTAGAGCCTGCTTCAAAAAATCATCTTGAACGGCTGCTGTCAAGCGACGGGCAACCGCTAAGTACAATCCTTTTTTTCCACCGAAATAATACGGAATCGCCGATTGGTTCACACCAGCTTCATCTGCAAGGGTCCGCGTACGTACGCCTTCATAGCCATGTAATCCAAAGATCCGTAGCCCTGCTTCTAATAAACGAGTTTGGGTAGAGTCTTCATTTCCTTTATTCATATCACTGCTTAGGTTTGTATTCAATGTCCAATCCTCCATACTGTTGAGTATAATTAATTCAAATGAATTAATCAATTGAAACAAAAGCACGGTGCGACTTATTTTCGTTTATGTTTAATTACGCATGGAATGGAAGATTGAGGTATATGGCAGGCTGTGCTATGATCATTCCATAATTTGCTAGAGCTATTAGTATACTTGATCAAAAGATAATGGCCTCTTGTTTAGTTAGCAAGAGGTCTTTTTGCTGTGAAGTAATTCCTATTTATAGATTGTTAAGGCTACATCTTAAATGAAAAATGGAACAATGTTGTAACGTGTTGCAAAGTGAGCAGGTTCCTGCCGATTCAAATGCTGATTACAACTATGATAACTGGAATCGGTGGAGCTGAAGTAGCTGCAGATCTGAATATTTCAGAAGTATATGTAAGGATGATTGATTAATCCCTGATCTTTTTCAATCCAAAATGATAAATAATTTATCTACCACAAAATAAACCTTGAGGGGATGTATCAGCATAATGAAGGCAATAGTATCTGGGGTCGCATTACTTGTTTCAATTTACATTATCGCTCAATTTAATTTGACGAATTCTCTTCTAATCAGTGTTTTGATTATTAGTCAACTTGTAACATTATTCTTTACGGCTTATCAAACCATAATCTCTACTCTTGGAATGTTGTGGAAACGTGGCACAGGATACTTGAATAATACGGTAGGGCGTAGGTATGCACTGGTTGTATGTGCTCATAATGAAGAGCAGGTTGTAGGTGACATCGTAAATAACCTACAGCAATTAGACTATCCTAGAGAGTTGTATGATATTTATGTCATTGCTGACAATTGCTCGGATAACACAGCGCGTATCGTTCGTGACTTGGGAGCCATTGCAATGGAACGTCATGACAAAACTAAAGTCGGTAAGGGTTACGGCATCGAGTGGTTTCTTGACAAGTTATGGGGATTAGAAGATGAAGGTAAACATTATGATGCTGTAGCTATTTTTGATGCAGACAATCTTGTTACAACAAACTTCTTAAAGCAAGTAAATGCAAAAATGGATGCCGATCATGAAGTAATCCAAGTCTATATTGACAGTAAGAATCCTAATGATACATGGATAACACGATCTTACGCTTTTTCTTATTGGGCAACAAGTAGGATTTATCAGTTAGCTCGAGAAAATATCGGTTTCAGTGCGCAACTAGGCGGTACAGGTATGGTCTTTAGTGCTTCGGTATTAAAGGAGATGGGGTGGGAGGCAAAGTCACTCACTGAGGATCTTGAGTTTACAGTTAAGTATCATTTAGAAAGAAATAAACGTGTAGCATGGTTGCATACGGCGAAAATTTATGACGAAAAGCCATTGAAATTCAAGCAGTCTTTTGCTCAGCGCATTCGATGGATGAAAGGGCATTTTGACTGTGCATTTCGTTATTTCAAGCCTTTAGTTAAAAACATAGTTAAAGGAAAGGGTTCACGCTTAGCTTCACTCGATATTTTGATTTACTTAATACAACCAACAAAGATCGTGTTAGCTACGAGTGGCTTTGGATTCTTTTTTTTATCTTTATTTGATCCTTTGCCAAACTACATACAAAAATATGTTTTGAACGTATGGTGGGCTATACTTATCCCTTATTATGCCCTACCATTTATAGGCCTTGTACTTGAAAAACAGGGTAAGAGAGCATGGTGGTTTATTCAGACATATTTATTCTCATTATCGTGGATTCCCATTGTAGTTTATTCCTTTTTCCGCAGGAATGAGAAAACATGGAATCCTACACAGCATACACGTTCAATGAGTATTGAAGAGGTGTTTAAAGAAGTTAGATAATGTTTTTAATAAGCTTTGTCTATTGTATTGAAACATCCTGGACGGATTGAATAGCTTGTTCAGGGATAGGTGGTGAGCTGGTAGAAGTGTATCTCCATAGCTCGGAATCGGATAATTATGTGAAGGGATATATAGACCGCAGCGGTACAATCTTATGGCCGCCTCATAATAAATTTTAGTAGTGGTTTCTTTCTTGTTTAAGTTTCAAATCTAAATACATACATGGGTAAAGAAACAGCTCTCCGTGAGCTGTTTCTTTTGTAATGCCTAATCAGATGAACTTAAAGATTGCAAATGAACTAAATTAGGGGATTATCTATACAACATCCCCCTTTCCTTGTCAATATGTGGTAAGTTGTAAAAGAAAGGAGACCTTTAAATGTTGAAAAAATTTATCGCAGCTTCTTTAATTGCCACAACAATAATACCAGCTACTGGAACTTTTGCAGCTGAAAGTACAAGTGATATTTCTAACGGAAAAGTAAAGTCTATAACAACATTCCTTGGAAATAGATATATGGATGGCGTATCCTGGGGACATTACAATCATATTAGATCATGGGAAACAATATACGATAATGGCACAAAAGTTGATTTCCGTAACAAGGGAAATATTAACTATACGATCAAACTTAGTGATTCCAATTACACTGCCACTTTCTTGGAAGAATTAAAGGTGTAAAATGGGAGAATTATCAGACAGCGGTAAAAAGGATGAACAAAAATGGGGAGTGGGTAGTTTATCACCCGTTTTCTCTATTTTAGGCACTTTAGTAGGTACCATTCAAACAAAATCATTGTCTCAACTAGAAACAAATTTTCAAGCATTTTCAAGTGTGAAAAGCTTATTAGGAATAGGATTGATTATCTTATCTTACATGTTAGCTAAAAATTATCCTAATCATAAATTTTCTGCAGTAGGAAAAAAAATCGCTATTTTTTTATTTTATGCTTTTATACTTATTATAAGTATTACAACATTATTTAATATATTGATTTCATAATTAAAAGGCTATTAGAGTAATTTCCAATAGCCACGTTTCGTGTCGGAGAACAAGAACTTATATTCATAGACGATTTGATGGCTGTGCAATGTTACTCGGCATCGGCAACCGATATAATGGCTGCCGCTTTTTCAACTAACAAGGAGAATAGGTTGATTAAGTTCACGAATCTGACTTAACATTTACCGGTATTCAGTCGATAAATATATTAGGTCAATAGGAATTATTCGACACAGGAGGGACAATATGGATTACTCAAAGTTAGGAAAACAATTTATAGGTGGGGAATGGAGAGATGGCAAGAGCGGTAAAACGCTGCCTGACATCAATCCTTATAATGATGAGGTTATCACGGCTTTTCAAATAGCCAGCGTTGCAGACATTGATGATGCTTATCAAGCTGCCTATAAAGCTAAGCTGGAATGGGACAAGGTTAACCCATACAATAAACGCGACATCCTTGAGAACGCTGTTAAATATATTGAAGCGCATGAGGAAGAGATTACGTCCATTATTATTCAAGAGCTGGGTGGAACACGGCTGAAGGCAGCATTTGAGATCGGTCTTGTGAAAAATATGATTAAGGAAGCGGCTACGTTCCCGCTTAGAATGGAGGGTAAGATTTTGCCTTCTACAGAGGATGGTAAGGAGAACCGTCTGTACCGGATCCCAGCCGGCGTGGTTGGGGTTATCAGTCCGTTTAACTTCCCTTTCTTCTTGTCTATGAAGTCAGTTGCTCCAGCGCTGGGTGCCGGCAATGGCGTGGTGCTGAAGCCGCATGAAGATTCACCCATTACGGGTGGAACTCTGATCGGCAAGATTTTCGAAGAAGCGGGTGTACCGAAGGGCCTATTGAATGTTGTGGTGACAGATATTAAGGAAATTGGCGATGCGTTCGTCGAGCATCCGATTCCAAGAATCATTTCCTTCACGGGTTCGACTAAGGTCGGAAGCTATATTGGCCAACTGGCAGTCAAGAACTTCAAAAAGCCGCTACTGGAGCTCGGCGGGAATAGCGCGTTCATTATCCTGGAGGATGCGGATATTGACTACGCGGTACAAGCTGCGACATTCAGCAGATTCACGCATCAAGGCCAGATCTGTATGTCGGCCAACCGGATTCTTGTACAGAAGACAATCTATCAGGATTTTGTAGATAAATACAGAGAGAAGGTCTCTACGCTTACAACAGGTGATCCGAGTGATCCGCAGACCATCATTGGACCAGTCATCAACAACCGTCAGGCAGAGACACTGCAGAAGCTGATTGAAAAAGGCATTGAGCAGGGTGCTGTTCCCCTGGTGCAAGGTAAGATTACCGGTAGAATGGTAGAGCCTACAGTCCTCGTAAATGTCAAACCGGATATGGTTGTAGCTCAAGAGGAGTTGTTCGGCCCGGTTGTGTGTATCATTCCGTTCGAAACGGAAGAGGAAGCCATTGAAATTGCCAACGATACGCGTTTTGGGCTTAGCGGGGCAATTCACACCTCCAATCTTGAGCGTGGTGTAGAAATAGCGAAGAAGGTCCACACTGGTATGATCCATGTGAACGATGTCACGATTAACGACGAGCCGATTGTAGCTTTTGGCGGAGAAAAGCAGTCCGGTTTGGGCCGTTTGAATGGGGAATGGAGCCTGGATGAGTTTACCACGATGAAGTGGATTTCGGTTAACTACGGACAAAGGAAATTCCCGTACTAAGGGCTGGGGGAGAAAGCATGAATAACGTGACTGAAGGGCAAACACAGCATGAGCTGATCAAAGCCTTTGTAAGGGTAGCTCCACTGCTGAAAAGTCTCACTAATGATGATATCACAGTTGGCATTTATGACACGGAGAAGCTGATCATCAACATTCCGGGCAATACCTTCTCGCTGAATGTCAGTCCGGGGGACCCGCTTATGGAGGGGGACATTGTAACAGATGCGATTAGGAATAATACAGCTTTATCGGCTGTCGTTCCGAAAGAGCTGTTTGGTTTTCCGCTTGCTGCACGCGCAATACCGCTGCATGACGAGCAGGGCAGGGTTATCGGTGGTGTAGGCATGGGTACAAGCCTCGAGAAAGCGAATAAGCTTTTTGAGATGGCCGAGAGCTTTTCCGCTATTGTCGAACAGACAACTGCGTCCATTGAAGATATCAGCCAATCCGTTTCTCACCTTACCGACCGTGTGACCGAAGTAACAAACCAAATGAAGGACGTTAGCTCCAGTGCGCAGCAGATCGGTAAGATTTCCACTGCTGTTAAGGAGATTTCGGATCAGAGTAACATGTTAGGGCTTAATGCTGCCATCGAAGCGGCAAGAGCAGGGGAAGTGGGAAGAGGCTTCTCAGTCGTTGCCGATGAGATTCGGAAGCTGGCGACGAGTTCTAAAGAGAATGTGGACCAGATTAATGGCATCACTAAGAATATTCAGGAGCTTTTGCTGGGGTTAAATCATGCTTTTTCTGATATTCACACTCTAACAGGTAGCCAGTCAGGGGCGATTCAGGAATTCACTGCAACGATCCAGGAGATTAGTATTAAAGCAGAGGAATTAGCGCAGGTTGCTGAAGAAACACTTTTTTTAAAAGAAAACAGTCAATAGGAAATCAGAATTTTCCTCTTATACTTTAGTCTTGTATACTGAGCAACAGGACTTGGAAGAAGAAATACAGCTATAATGTATTTCTTCTTTTTTTTTGATCTTTTATCTAGGGTTCATTTATAACGAGAATTGACATTGAAAAACCGACCGGGAAAGAATTGGTCAACGTTAATCCGATGAAGCGCTTTAGCCGTTCAGAGGTTACCAGCTATCTAGTCGCTTTCCAGCTGTAGGGATAAGCCTTAGTTTAGCTAAAATGAATTATTGTAGGGATAATTGTAACGATCATTTTCTTAATCACAGTACGCAGAGATTGCAGAGCAGCGCACGGCAGTGATTCTGCCGACTTTGAATATAATCCCTTAAGGGAAGAAGGGCTTTTAAACAAAGAGATGTTGTGCGCTTAGCAGGATAATTAATGCGCCAAATCCTATGGCTATTTTACCAGCAAATTTTATGTACCATATCCTCAAATCACTGAGTTCACTATCGTCTCCTATTCTTCTGAACCACCATGATTCAGGACGCTTAATGGCGTATATGCCAAGTGTAATTACTGCACTACCTAATAAAATTGAAATAATAAACGTGGATGAAGAAACTCCTTTAAAAAGAGTAGATATTCCTACCAGTGCAATAATCGACCCAATAAATATAGTTATTACTCCTCCGATTTGTGTTTTTACTAATTCGTCATCATCACGTACGACGTCATCAGGAATTCGCGAAAACAATCTGTACTAATCGGAATCAGGATTTCTGCATATATATAGTCCGATTACAATATGTACGATACCAAGTAGCATCCAAAACATTTGATCAACCCCTTAAAAAGACACTACGCAAGAATCGATATGAGGTTCCAGCATTAGGAGGTTTGATCTAGCTTAGAACAGATTTCAACTGCTCAATATCCTCTACTCCACCTTGAATATCGTTCTGCAGAATATCATCTTGTGTTAAATCAGGTTCCGATCTGGCTATTCTTCAAGAGAAATTCGGAGTGACTTACGGTAAGAAGTATTGATTAAAATGATGATTTAGAACAGTTATAAAAGTTGTCTTCCTTGTCCTATTCAGTGAAAATCAACAGCAAATTGCAGAGTATGTTCAAAAAAAGTTGTTGTTGCCACTTATGAATTGTCAGAAAAAGAGGCGCGCCGAAGTCTATAACATGAAAGCAATTATATTTTAGAAAGAGGGAAAACACATGTTATCTTACATTGGAAATGGCGCGTACTGCTACGCAAACTCTTTATCCATGCTTTTGGAGACGATTGGTGAGAAGGTGTCACCTGCATTACTCGAAGTGCTCTCTGGTGTAGGGATCGGGGCGACATGGATCGAGCAGCCAAAGTTGCTCTTTTTCGGAGAAATGATTCCAGATCGGGGTGTTAGCCATGCGCTCGAACTTCTTGGCTATGAATGGAAGGAGATATCAGGTGATGTAGAGGGTGAGCCGCCTTTAGAAGAATTACGGCGTGATTTGGAGTGTGGACCTGTTTTGCTCGGCCCCCTTGATATGGGGCATCTGACTTATAATCCAAACGCAGCGTATTTGGGTGGTTCCGATCATTTTGTACTCGCTTATAAGATTGATGACAATGCGATTTATCTACATGATCCCGCAGGATTCCCTTATGTAAGCTTGCCATTATCGGAGTTTGTTATAGCGTGGAAAGCTGAGTGCATCATTGATCGAGTCTTCTCTTATCATTATTGGGCAGCTCCTAAACGTAAGGACAGTCCGTCAGAGGATGAGATATTTGCGAATGCGGTTCGTTACTTTCAAAAAATCTATCAAACAAGTGCATCAGCTGCTCCTAACTCTGAAGTGTTATATGGAAATGAAGCGATCCTGCGCGTAGTAAAACGGATCAAGGAAGAAGAAGGGCTCATGCCAGCGGAAATTGCTCATTTCTCATATTTTGCTTTCCAACTAGGGGCGAGGAGAGCTATGGATTATGCTGAATTTTTCATCAAGGATGCTCCTGAATTTGCTGCGATCAAGGAGAAGCAGGCAAAACAATTCGGACGTTGTCACACTCTGATTGTGGAGAAAAATTTTCAAGCTCTCGCCGATGCCTTGTATGAGTTAGCTGAGATGGAAGAAAAATTTCGTCGAGTAATTTGTGAAAGTTAATTCAGTTTGTTTTTAAAAAACTCGCTCTTTCGTTGAATTGAACTGTGACCCACAAGAAGGACACTTTGAAAAAAGTGATCCTCTTTTGGGTCTTTTGTTTTTAAATAAGCGAAATGGATCTACTACGGTGTGGTGACTCTATTTTTTACTTATAAATACTTATTGAATTTTACATATTACTTATATATGCTTAAACCATAAATTCAAATGCTTAACTAAGGAGGGCACCCAGTGTGTTTCAAGAACATAGGTTATTGAAAATTCTTGATTACTTAAAGCAACATCAATCGATGAGCGTTGGGGAAATTTGCTCAATTTTTCAAGTATCCAGAGATACGGCGCGAAGAGATATTGTCAAGTTGGTTCAAGAAGGTGTCGTTGTTCGGACGCATGGAGGGGTAGCTCTTCCAGAACTTCAGAAGGAGCTCGCTTCCTATCAAGATCGTCTTATTGAGGAATCCACCAGCAAGAACGATATTGGTAAGCTTGGAGCCAAGCTGATTCGAGATCATGAGACGGTATTCTTGGACGTATCGACAACGGTCCAATTTGTCGCGGAACATATTCAGGCGAAACAGATTACTGCCGTTACACATTCCATTGATAATGTAGGCATTCTCTCCAAACGAGATGATTTGAGCATTTATGTGCTTGGGGGCTATCTGCATACCCAGAACCGCCTATTATACGGTCCTTCCGTCATCGATAAGATTAGTGAAATTCGAGCTGATAAGGCGTATATTGGGGCAACGTCTATTCAGCCAGACGGACTCTATTATCCCTATGAAGAAGATGTTCGTGTGAAGAAGGAAATGGCCAAGCAATCGGATCAAGTGATCCTTGTTGTGGATCATACGAAATTCGCATCAAAATCAAGATTTAAGTTGGATTTTGATTACGTGGATATTATCGTGACAGATCAGTCTATTTCCAGCGAGATGAGAGAAGTATTAGATCAGAAAAATATCACACTGATTGAATGTACAACAATTAATCCTAAGGACGGAGCTGAGTAGAGATGAACAACAAAATCATTCAACATGTCAACGTAGTGCTTCCACATCAAATACTACCTTCCGCTACAGTCTGGGTCACAGACGGGAAGATCGAGCGAATTGAGACGCAAGAAGCTCAGCAATTCGACGAGGGGTACGAACGGATAGATGGTAATGGGATGTGGCTCATTCCTGGGATGATAGATGTTCATATCCACGGAGCCAATGGCTACGATATGATGGATGGCACGGAGGCTAGTATTCAAGAGGTATCCCAAACATGTGCTACAACCGGATGCACGTCGTTCTTAGCGACATCCGTAAGTTCAACGATGGAAGATCTGCTGAACATGATTCGCTGCGTGAAATCGGTGATTGGTCGTGAGCAAGGGGCGAAGATCGCCGGCATTCACTTGGAAGGTCCCTATTTGAATCCGAAGCGTAAAGGGATGCAGAATGAGAAGTATCTTCGTCATCCTGATCTCGATGAAATGAAGCTTATTTTCCAGGAAGCCGGTTCACTCATTAAAATGGTGACGATTGCTCCGGAATTACCGGGAGGTTTAGAGCTAATTTCCTACTTAAAGGATCAAGGGGTTGTCATTGCCGTTGCGCACTCCGACGCCACGTATGAGGAAGCAAAGGAAGCATTTGGAGCAGGCGCGAGTCATGTTACACATTGCTTTAACGGAATGAGACCGATTCATCATCGAGACCCCGGTCTGATCGTTGCCGCATTCGAGGAACCGCATGTAAGTCTGCAAGCGATTGTCGACCAAGTCCATCTTCATCCTGCGATAATCCGCCTGATGCATCGCATCAAAGGGCCGGAAGGGATGGTACTGATTACAGACGCACTTCAAGCGATGGGACTGGGCGATGGAGAATACTTGTTTGGCGGCCACCATGTCACTGTATCCGAGGGGATTGCAAGGCTAGCGGACGGTACTTTGGCATCGAGCACGGTGACGATGAATGAAGCGTTACGATTAACCGTAGAGAATGGAATATCCTTGACAGATGCTGTACAGATGGCTTCGACATCGCCTGCTCGTATTCTAGGTTTGTCGAACAAAGGGAAGATGGAAATCGGCTACGACGCGGATTTCGTCCTCCTCAATGAGAAGTATGAAGTACAATGGACGATGATTGAGGGGCAATTGGTCTAATTCATACGCATATTACTATTAACGCGGAGTCTGATCAGAACATCGATTATTTCCTTGAAAACATAGCAACCGATTCTCATCACAATACTATGTACAATAAAGGAAGCTTTGACTCATAAACCTGAATACTTCTTCCAGTTAATGAATTCAATAAATAGATGAGTTAAAAAATCAACTTAGCAGTTTTATATAAGTTTAAATAATTACCATGCTTCAGACGATGTCAAAGCATGGTAATTATTTAACTTAAAAATGTTTATGGAAGTAAAAAGCTTACAAAGCATTCCTGAAGTTGTTATAAATAGAACTGGTAACTAAATCTCTTTTTAATCTATTGAACAACGGTGGGCTCTTTTTTCGCCATGATATGTTGGCAACAGGGTCTTTTTTGCATGTAACAATAGCGAGAAAAAAATATTCTTCACAAACCATGTTGACATTGTAGAACTACAGCTGTAGTATTGAGTCTTAACTACATCCGTAGTTTTAATAACCGAAAATCATAGGAGAGGAGTATTACACAATGAAAACAGCAACAAAAGTAGCAATCGCAACACTTAGCAGTATTTTATTACTGGGTTCTTCCGTAAACCTCGCAGCGGAGGCGGCACCCTCCCAGTCGGCGGCACAAAAAACCGCTGTTAAAAAAGCAGCCAAGTCTATATCTGCAGAGGAAAAAAAGTTTATCGAAAATGAGATCCAGAGAGTGAAGGAGCTGACCAAAGAGTCGGGTGATATGTATGTTTTGTATCATAAATACCCAAAGTTAAATAGCGGATTTGATATTAGCTATTGGGGAGTGACACATGAATTCACTACATACGAGGACTACTTGAAAAAAGCTTCAACTCTGAAGGGCTCCATTCTGCAGCAGCCTGCCAACCTGCCAAAGGGATATAAGTTTTTAACAGCGGTCATTGAAGGTCCGATCGAAGGAAAGTTCGTTGATGAAGTAAGGGCCGAAGGTAAGAAGAGCGGAAAGCCCATCTACATGAAAAAGATAGATTGGAAAGAGGCGGCAACCATCCGTCTTAAATATACGAACGGAAAAGACACGCTGGGCTTTTCTAAGTATACGGTAGACTCAAAGGGAGGCAAGAAGAAAGGTTTCTTTGACGATGAACTGCCGGCTCATATCTTTCCAAAATACGTTTTTTGGAATGATGGCGGCAAATTCGAATACAGTATTTCAATAACCTCATTGGATATGTCCAGGAAACAGAAGATCGAAATTCTGAAAGCAGCGGTGAAAAAATAACATTTTGCGCCAGCTACTACAGGTCTTGCGGACAGGCCCATACAGCTCTAGAAATAGGATTGCATGAGTTCTTTTGCAGATCAACATTCCCACAAGCGGTGCAAATATACTGCATGTAACTAAACCGAGAAAATTTTCTTCACAAAACATGTTGACATTATCAAACTACAATCGTAGCATTAACATAACTACATATGTAGTCTGATTGAATTGACTTTGGAGGTTTCATGCATGAATCAAATACCACCGATTACGGATGCAGAGCTGGAAATTATGCGCGTATTGTGGGCAAAGCCGGACTGCCCTTCCAGCGAGGTCGTAAAGCAAATGACGGATCGAATGGGGTGGAGCCCCAATACGACCCGGACGCTCCTTAGTCGTCTGGTGCAGAAGGAAGCAGCGGGTGCGAAACTGGAAAAGGGTTCGAAGCGCACCCAACTATTTTATCCTATCATCAGCGAGCAGGAGTATCTGCAGTCCGAAACCAAATCCTTCATGAAAAAACTTTATGGGGGAGCTTTAAAGCCGATGCTGGCCAACTTTTTGCAGGATAAAAAACTGAATGCGCAGGAAATCGAGGATCTAAAGGCTTTGTTTGACGAAAACCGCAGCGACGGGGAAGCAGCAAAGAGAGAGCCCTGATGAGTCCTACATTGCATGAAAATTTATTGTCGTTTTTCGGCTGGGTGATTCGCGGATCGTTCATGGCCTTCATCCTGATCGTACTTGTCCTGATCCTGCAATTTCTACTAAGAAACAAGATTGAAGCCAGATGGAAATATTGGCTTTGGCTTCCTGTGGGCATTCGTTTGCTGCTCCCTTGGGCCCCGGAATCTTCGTTTAGCCTATACAATGTTTTGTCTCTGGAGGCCATAGCGCCTGGTATTCATCAACAAACTCAAGTTTCACCGGTTTGGAAGGAAGCGGGGAGAATAAGCGAGGCGGTGGTTCATGTTGAGCGCTCATTAAACCCGGAAGCAAGCGGAACTTCGGAAGTACCTGCTCCATCCATTGAATTGGGACCCGTGCAGGAGAGCAGCTTTTGGTGGAGCGGGTTCAAGCAAATAGGCTTCACCAATATGCTGATGTCGGTTTGGCTTGCGGGCGTGCTGTTTCTTGCCGCGAGAACGGTATACGATCAGATTCGATTGAAACAAGCCTTGCGCGCGGGCCGAAATATGGATACGCCTTTTTTATCGGCAGTGTTTCGCGAGACGAAACAGCAATTAGGCGTGAAGCGAAAAGTGCAGTTTATGGCCAGCGAGCGAATTCCGGGACCTGCCGTGGTCGGTTTTAATAAGCCGGCGATCGTCATTTCGCCAAGTCTGCTCATCACGCTGCAAAAGGATCAACTCCAATATATTCTGGCGCATGAGTTCGCACATATTCAGCGGCGGGATGTGGCAGTGAACTGGTTGATGCATATCATCCTGATCATCCATTGGTTTAATCCGTTCTTATGGCTTGCCGTACATAAAGCAAGACAAGACCAGGAGATGGCCTGCGATGCATGCGTCTTGGATCGGATGAGCCCGCAGCAAAACAATGCATACGGACAAACGATCATCCATGTGTTGGAGCATTTTTCAGGAAACCAACACCAGCCGGGGCTTGCCGGCCTGTCAGCCACGCATAAACAAATGAAAAGGAGACTTAAGATGATTAAACATTTTCACAAAAAATCCTACCGCCTGTCCATTCTGGGGATGGGGATGATTCTCGCGCTTGGCAGCGTGACGTTGGTTAATGCAAAGGAAAGCGATGCAGGGAGCGTACCACAAAAAGCTTCAGTGCAATTGGAACAGGATTCAAAAGCTGCTGTGAATAATGAGCCGGATATTATCTATCCCGAGGGCGATATAGACCGCGAGCTCTACAAGAAAGAACTGGAAAAGGCCCGAAAAAAAGCAGAAGCAGCAGCCAAGGCTCTAACTCCAGAGGAAAAGAAGTATATCGAAGATGAGACCAATAGAGTGAAGAAACTAAGTAAAGAGACAGGTGATATGTACGTTCTGTATCATAAATATAAGGATCTTAACAGCGGACTCGACCTAAGTTATTGGGGAGGGATAGAAAAATTCTCTACTTACGAGGACTACTTGAAAAGAGCTTCCACCTTGGAAGGTTCCATCCTGAAGCAGCCCGCCAACCTGCCGGAGGTATATAAGTTTTCCAAAGCGAGAATTGAAGGTCCAACCGAAGGAAAGTTCCTTGATGAAGTAAGGGCCGAAGGTAAGAAGAGTGGAAAACCCATCTACGCGAAAAAGATAGACTGGAAAGAGGCGGCAACCATCCGTCTTGAATATACGAACGGGAAAGACACGCTGGCCATTTCTAAATATATGTTGGACTCAGAAGAAAGTAAGAAGAAAGGTTTCTTTGAGGATGACTTACCGGCGCATATCTATCCAAAATACGTTTTTTGGCATGAAGGCGGCTTTGAATACAGCATTTCAACCACATGGGATATGTCCAAGGAACAGAAGGTCGAAATTCTGAAAGAAGCGGTGCAGAAATAATATTTTGAGCAAGCTTGGTCTTGCGCGGGTTAACCCATGCACTCCTGGAAATAGGATTGCATGGGTTCTTTTGTTGATCATGATTTCTCCGAAAGCGCTGCGGTTAATTTTGCATGTAACAAAAATGAAAAAATTTTAACTGCCAAAATATTCAGCATAAAACATGTTGACATTACCAAACTACAATTATAGCATGGATATAACTACATACGTAGTCTGAGTAAATTGCCTTTGGAGGTTTCATGCATGAATCAAATACCACCCATTACGGATGCAGAACTGGAAATCATGCGCGTCTTATGGGCCAATCCGAATTGCCCTTCCAGTGAGGTCGTAAAACAAATGACGGATCTGATGGGGTGGAGCCCGAATACGACCCGGACGCTCCTCAGTCGTCTGGTGCAGAAGGAAGCGGCGGGTGCGAAGCTGGAAAAGGGTTCGAAGCGCATCCAACTATTTTATCCTATCATCAGCGAGCAGGAGTATCTGCGGTCCGAAACCAAATCCTTCATAAAAAAACTGTACGGCGGAGCATTAAAGCCGATGCTGGCTAATTTTTTGCAGGATAAAAAGCTGAATGCGCAGGAAATCGAGGATCTGAAGGCTTTATTTGACGAGAAGCGGAGCGACGGAGAACCAGAAAAAAGAGATACCTGATGACTCCATCATAGCATGCATGTTTATGGTCAGTTTTTGACTGGGTGATTCGCGCATCGTTCATGGCCGGCATCCTGATCGTGCTTGTCCTTAGCCTGCAATTTCTGCTGCGAAGCCATCCAATGACATCGAGCTTTCAGCAATCACTTGAGACATAGATTGTTTCACCTTCCAACTGGAATTAGCTTGAAGATCTCATTTACAGTAGTGAGACATATATCTTGGGGATTTGGATCAGTAAAGCATTCACTATGTATTTAAATTTCTTATCAATTGCTACTTTGGGAAACGCGTGAAAGCGATCGTAACATGAAAAAGGGCTAAGTCAAATATTTGACTTAGCCCTTTTTCAAATGTTGCGGAATGCATGCATCATCCAAGCTACACTTACTGATAACGCAACAAAAAAAACGGCTAACGCCGTTATTCACTTGTACGGTTTAGCGTACGTCTGATGGCTCATCCGCAACCTTAAGTTTATCGTTAAGCACATTATCCTCAAGCACGCTGAATTTGTCACCGTATACTTTTGTAATATGTTTTTCACCCCATGCACAGAGCAAATCCAGAATTCCGCTCAAACTCATGCCGTAATCGCTCAGCTCATATTCCACTTTTGGCGGTACCTGGTTATGGATAATGCGGTTGATCACACCATCTTCCTCCAGCTCCCGCAGCTGCTGAGTCAGCATTTTTTGCGTGATATGAGGCATGAGACGCTTCAACTCGCTTGTTCGTTTACGACCATGGGTCAGGTGACACAGGATCACACATTTCCACTTGCCTCCGATGACTTCCAATGTCGCTTCTACTGCTATGTTGTATTTCTTCGCCTGCATAAACATCCTCCCATTCTTATGGGCACTAAAAAGTACCTAGGGTACTGACAGGTGCCTACATTACAAAAAAGTACGTTCTTCACACAATAAATGATATAGATCATAATAGCATTTGCCAGCTGGATTACACCATACTCAATATTTTTACATTATACAAGCAAGACATTGGACAGGAGGAAATTATCCATCATGGTTTTAGATAAAAAAAGTAGCATGCTTGCGCTGCTGGCGCTTGCCGTTAGTGCCTTTGCTATTGGTACTACAGAGTTTATAAGCGTGGGGTTACTTCCGCTGATTGCGGAAGATATGAATATTTCAGTGACCACTGCAGGATTAACCGTTTCGATGTATGCACTCGGCGTTACCTTCGGTGCACCGATATTAACATCTTTAACTTCAAGGATGTCCAGAAAATCATTGCTGCTGTGGATTATGATCATTTTTATCATAGGAAACAGCGTGGCAGCCAGTGCATCATCCATTGGCATTCTGCTTGCTGCACGCGTACTCTCCGCCTTCTCCCATGGCGTATTTATGTCGATCGGTTCGATCATTGCAGCAAGCGTAGTACCAGAGAACCGGAGAGCATCTGCTATCTCCTTTATGTTCACGGGCCTTACGGTAGCTACGGTTACGGGTGTGCCGCTTGGAACATTTATCGGTCAGCAGTGGGGATGGAGACTAGCATTTGTCGCCATAATTGTGGTCGGTATTGTTGCATTTATCGCGAACTGTATACTTGTGCCTTCGGAATTGCCCAAAGGGGAGCGCACTTCATTCCGAGATCAGGTCAAGTTGGTGACGAATGGCAGACTGCTGCTTATGTTCCTGATCACCGCATTAGGTTATGGAGGGACCTTTGTTGTCTTCACTTATTTATCTCCATTGCTACAAGATATAACCGGCTTTAAGGAAACCACGGTGGCCGTTATTCTGCTTGTGTATGGGATTGCCATCGCTGTCGGTAATGTTATCGGCGGGAAGGCAGCCAACCGGAATCCGCTCAAAGCTCTGCTCTATATGTTTATTGCCCAAGCGCTGGTGCTGTTCATTCTTACGTTTACGGCACCATTTAAAGTGGCCGGTTTAATCACGATAATCCTAATGGGTTTTCTCGCTTTCATGAATGTGCCGGGATTGCAGGTATATGTCGTTATGCTGGCTGAGCGGTTTGTCCCGAGCGCCGTGGATATTGCTTCAGCGATCAATATTGCCGCGTTCAATGCCGGTATTGCCATCGGTGCTTTCCTTGGCGGCTTGATCACGAATTCGATGGGCATGATTCATACGGCATGGATCGGAGCATTGATGGTACTAGGTGCTGTCGTGCTCACGGGTTGGAGCTTGAAGCTGGAACGAAAGGATCAGCAGGAGCAGCAGAAACAGCAGGAGCAAGCAGCTTAAAACGTTATTTTATATGAAGGGAGGTGGTGTCTTAAGCGTTCGGTCGGGGCTATTGTTAGGGAATTAACATTTTTACAAAAAATTATCGGAGGTTTATCAACATGACAGCAAAACACTTACAAGATACAACCACTTTATATAATGGAGTCAATATGCCTTGGTTCGGACTTGGCGTATTCAAAGTAGAAGAAGGACCGGAATTGGTAAATGCCGTACGTACGGCAATCCAGCATGGGTATCGGAGCGTGGACACAGCCGCAATATACGGTAATGAAGAAGGTGTCGGGCAAGGAATCCGCGAGGGCTTGGCAACTGCAGGTTTAAATAGAGAAGATCTGTTTGTTACATCTAAAGTGTGGAACGCTGATCTGGGTTATGAATTGACATTGAAGGCTTACGAAGAAAGTCTCCAGAAGCTTGGTCTGGAATATTTGGATTTGTACCTCATACACTGGCCGGTTGAAGGGAAATATATCGAAGCATGGAAAGCGTTAGAGACGCTTTACAAGCAAGGACGCGTAAAAGCCATTGGCGTGAGTAATTTCCAGATCCATCACCTTGAACAGTTAATGAAGGAAACCGAAATCAAGCCGATGGTGAATCAGGTTGAATATCACCCGCGACTAACGCAAACAGAACTGCAGTCGTTCTGCCAGTCGAACGGAATTCAGCTTGAAGCCTGGTCACCCTTAATGCAGGGTCAACTGCTCGATCAAGAGGAGCTTCGGAACATTGCGGAGAAACATCATAAATCCATTGCCCAGATAATTCTGCGCTGGGATTTACAGAACGGCGTAGTGACGATTCCAAAATCAACCAAGGAACACCGAATTATGGAGAATGCAGCTATCTTTGATTTTGAATTGTCTGGTGAAGATATGCAGCGCATCAACAGCTTGAATCAGGATCACAGAGTGGGTCCAGATCCGGACAATTTTGATTTCTAAGAAATCCGCGTTTACGGCAACAATATAAATGTAATGAATATTATGGCTCTCCTTACTTCCAGTAGCACTACCGGAACAAGGAGAGCTCATTCCTACATAGATAGAAGGAGAGAGAATCATGAATCTAGATTTACAGGGCAAAGTCGCATTGGTAACAGGTTCAACGTCCGGCATCGGCAAAGCGATAGCGATGTCTCTTGCCGCCGAGGGAGCATCGGTTATTATTAATGGAAGACACGAGGATAAAGTGAAACAAACAATACATGACATTCACTCGAAGCATCCAGATGCCGAGTTGCGTTTTGTCGTAGCAGATCTTGGCACGGAGGAGGGTTGCCATCAGGTCAGGGAAGCTGCTCCGGTTGTTGATATTTTGGTTAACAATTTAGGGATCTTTGAGCCTGCTGAATTCTTCGATATATCGGATGCAGATTGGTTCAAGTTTTTTGAGACGAATATTATGAGCGGTGTTCGGTTAACACGGCACTATCTGAAAAACATGATCAATCGCAATGAAGGCAGAATCATCTTTATCGCGAGTGAAGCAGCCATTATGCCTTCGCAGGAGATGGCACATTACAGTGCAACCAAGACGATGCAGCTGTCTCTTTCCCGGAGCTTGGCTGAGCTGACAACAGGCACACGCGTAACGGTGAATACCGTCATGCCTGGATCAACCCTTACCGAAGGCGTTGAGACGATGCTGAATACCTTGTACCCGGATGAGAAGCTTACCATCGAAGAAGCCGAGCAGCGGTTTATGAAGGAAAACCGGCCGACGTCTATTATTCAGAGACTGATTCGACCGGAGGAGATTGCGGATTTTGTTACGTATCTGAGCAGCCCCAAGTCCTCGGCCATTAACGGTTCAGCACTCCGCATTGATGGGGGCTTGGTACGAAGCGTGTTCTAAGGGAAAAAGCAGCTTGAATAATTATTTATGAGCGGTATTTCTGCCTGAAAGATTTGCGTTTGAAGCCTGTGTAGCGAATGAAAATGGATAAAAGACAACGGAGAAATCAAATGATGCCAGGAAACATTGAGGGGAGAAGGAAGTCTGGATAGGCTGTCCGTTTGTCAGAGGACAACAACATATTTTCATTGGGACCACGTAAATACGTGGTTTTTCTTTTAAGGATATATGTTCTTGTCCAAATCCAAAGACAAGAACATATATCCTTTGCCGCGTACCCGTAAGTATAAAATTCCTCTCTAACAATAAGCTCACTTTTTATCCCTAGTAAAACTGGTAACTATCCTTTGCACGGTTTGGACCCTACTTAAGTAGGAGTCATACGTTGTTCTTCTGGTCATAGTTCCCCCCTCAGGCGCTTTACATCTTCTCTTGGTGGAAAACCAAACATACGGGAATATTCGCGACTGAATTGCGATGGACTTTCATAACCTACCTGGAAAGCGACATCAGCAGCATCTGTTGACTCCGACAATAACAGGCGCCGGGCTTCCTGGAGTCTCAGTTGTTTTTGGAACTGAATCGGGCTCATAGCGGTTACCTCTTTAAAGTGCCTGTGAAGTGAGGCAGCACTCATATTTGCTATTTCTGCAAGCTTTTCAATCCGAAAAGACCTGTCATAGTTATTCGTAATTTGGTCGATTACGTCTCTAATACGATTGGTAGAGCTTCCTTCTAATGCAATCTGTACCAGCACATTCCCATGCCGCCCTTGCAGAACCCTATAGAGAATTTCCTTCGTAAAAAGAGGAGCAAGTAACGGAATATCCTTCGGATTGTCTAACAAACGAGCTAATCTGATTACAGCATCTAGCATTGATAACTCTGTCGGGCTGACAAACATGGCTCGATTAGCATTCTCTTTCTTTCCAACTCGAATTTCAGAATCACGTAGAACTTCTAAGATTTGACTCGGTGTAAATACAAGATTGAGAGCCAAATACGGAACCTCTGAAGAAGCTTCCACAATTTGCGCCGTAACCGGCAGATCAACCGATGCAACAAGGTAATCGGCTGGACTGTACCTAAACCGCTCCTGTGACAGCCATACCTCCTTCGCACCTTGAACGATGATGCATATAGAAGGCTTGTAGACACTGTGCTTTGGACCGGTAATATTAGAGCGGCGAATAAAAAATAAAGATGGAATCGCAGTTGCGTTAACACCTTCCTGACTTGAATAACACTCTATGAGTTTAGCAAGCTCTTCTTGCTGTTTATACATTGGTTCAGACATAAGATCCTCCTTACCCTTTTAACTTGATAGTACCATTATAATGTTTATTCATCTGCGTGTAGATGGCTGTGAGAGGATTAGGCAATCATTTGCGACAAATTGGGTATCGGTTGCTTTTTCATTTGTTGCATAATTAGAGAACACGTTGACGTAAATGGTATCAGGGTTTCACACTTTGAAGTGAGGTGGAATTATGATGCAAATTCGTTTTCGGTTCTTTTATCTGGCTGTTTTTATAAATCTTGAATAAATCATAATGACCTGTCGTTAAGCGCGACCATTGCGAGCGCTGAGGAGGAAATAATTATGTATAATCGAATAAAAAACCTGTTTGCGATAAAAGGTTATGGTTTATTCGTCATTTGTACTGCTGGTTGGTGTGGGAATTTCTATTACGCAGCCATATCTATCCTTGTATGCCACTGAAGATTTGGGAATGAGTGCGGGAGCCTTTGGGGTGTTCATCGCAGTAAGTTCATTAAGCGGAGTAGTGGTCAACTCGCTAATTGTTAAGCGATCGGATAGCGGATTGGATCGAAAATGGTTGATTATTTTAGCAATGCTTTCATCTGCTCTAGGGTATGCTTCATATTTAGTTTTTGATAACTTCATTATTCTGTTGATTGTCATCACTATTTTTAATGGATACGGGGCTTCTGCCATGCCGCAAATCTACGCCTACGCACAGGAGTCGGCAATTGAAAGCCAAACGAGTGATAGGACTTTTGCGATGTCAACATTACGTTCTCTGGTATCACTGGGATTCCTGATAGGACCGTTAGTCGGTACACTCATTTTGGGATTACTTGGATACAGGGGGCTTTTTCTAGGGACATCCGCCATCTATCTTACAATTGCTTCACTTATATTCTTGTTTCTGCAAAAACGAAAAACTGTTCAAGGCAATGACAAAAAGAGAAAAAGCAAGGCCACCTCATCGCTTAAAAACAGGCAAATCATGCAGCCGCTTATCGCCTTTACCTTACTATTTGCGGTCAATGCTATTAATGGAATCAACACGCCGTTGTTTATAATAAATGAACTCCAAGGTACACATATGGATGTCGGTTTAGTCGTTAGTATTTCTGCTGGCTTGGAAATTCCCATAATGCTTACATTAGGTGCACTGGGCAGAAAAATATCAAACCATTCATTAATGATCATTGGATGTTTTGTGGCTCTTATCTATTACAGCATCTTAAGTATATCGACCGATTCCTGGCAACTTATCGCTGCGCAGCTTCTGCAGGCAACGTATGTAGCTATTGTCATGGGTAATGGACTAAGTTATTTCACGGATTTATTACCTGATTCACCAGGGCTATCCACCACGATCTATTACAATGGGTCCATCATTGGAAGACTAGTCGGAAATATGGGTGGCGGTATCATTGCCCAGTTTGTAGGATTTCGTCATGTTTATTGGGCCTGTCTCGCCATTGTGATTTTCTCGTTGTTTATCTTATGGAGAACAAAACCTCATAGGGAAAGCGAAGCAGCAACAGGGCACACTGGGTCCGTGTAGTATGTAATCCACACGACCATTTCAAGCTACTGCAAATTTAACTAGGATGGATTTTCTTCCAGACTTTGTACTGCATGAGGCTGTTTCCGTAAATGAGGAACGGATAGATCTTAGTGCAGTTTAATATGCAGCTTATATTGAGAGTGGACAACAACATATACACATAGGGACCGCGTAGATGCGCGGTTTTATTTGTTTAAGGATATCCGAATTACTCAATCAAACCAAGTGCAAACCGACCAGCGAATCCGACGATAGGTCTGCAAATATTTGACGGCAGCATCAGCAAGCTGATCTGTCGGAACAGTAAAGCAGGATAGTGGCAGGATACTTAACGACTCATTAGGGCACCAGAGCCATGCTCATTTATAATTTTTGATAGTGATTTAAGAGATTCTCTATTTTATCTTGGATAATTTGTTTTAATGAATCAGGCTTCACTGATATAACATAATTACCATATCTCATAAAATAGTTAGCTATAAACTCCTCTTCTCCTAGATTATAGAATCCCTTAATAACTGTTTTATTACCATTTTCTATTTTCATAGAAGGATAATGTTCTTTATAAAAAAGATCCTTTACTTGTTCTAAAATCTCTACTTCAAAGTCAATACTCTTCTCAGATTGATACATTTCTAATGAACGACTAACGAGTTCATCTATAGAAAAGTGAGATTTGATTTCCTCTTCTTCTATAAAGGTTATTCTATCGCATCTGAAAACTCTATATTGATTCGTATTTAACTCTATTCCTGTAGCATACCATTGACCAAACTTAGCGGAAATTTTGAAAAATTGAACATGGTAACTTTTTGTCTGATTATTTTTAACATATTGAATCTTACAGTTACTCTCATTAAGAATGCTTTTTAGAATTCCATCTAAAAAACGACTAACATTATTATGCTGATATATTTCAAACTGTAGGACTTTTTTCATTTTGTGAATCTGTTCTATTTGTTTTTTAGAAAGACAGTCTTCAAACTTTTCATTTAGTTTATTAACACTTAAATGAAATGGTGTTGATTGATAAGATTCTAACGTCAACATCGCAAAGTACAGAGCATACACTTCATCTATCGTAAAAATAATGGGGGATAACAATCTATTTTTTAAGATGCCATATCGTCCATGTCTGCCATGTTCCGCAAAAATAGGCATACCTAATTGTTCTAATGAACTAATATCACGTAGAGCTGTACTTTTTGAAATATTGTATTTATCCATTAGGTCATGTAAATTAAAGAACTCTCGACTATTTAAGTATCTTATCATGTCATTTAATCTTTCTGATTTATTCATAATTAAATCTCCTCATTAAAGGTGTCATACTTTGATACCTTTATCTATTATGATGAGTTCAAGGTCATATATCAAATTTATAAGATACATACCTAAAATCATTATATAAAAGGAGATTGATACCATGAGTGCAACACTAGAAGTAGCTATTTTCTTATCCATGAACGGAAAAGCACAAGAAGCTATACATTTTTACAAAAAGCATTTTAACGCAGAGGAATTGTTACTTGTTACCTATGAAGACATGGAAAAACGTGAAAGCTCATTGCAGCTTACTGATGAAAATAAGAATTATATTTCTCACTCTGTCTTATTAATCGGAAGAACAAAAGTAATGATAGCGGAATATACAATGAATATCAGCGAAGAATATACAGTTGGGAATAACACTTCATTATGTATTCAAAGTGCTGACTTAGAAGAAATTGAACATTTTTATAATAGCTTAATTACAGATGATAGAGTGAAAATCATTGTTCCTTTATCTAATAATGTGTTCAGCAAAGCATACGGTATTATAGAAGACCCGTTCGGTATTCAAATACAATTAATGTTTGACCATAGATTACAATAAAAAAATGTGCATTCCATACTTCAATTGGTATCGAATAAAACCTGGTTTATAATGTATGCAGGGAGTCACAAGAAGTAATTGGATGGGAGGTCGTAGAAATGGAAAAGACAAGATCCATACAAATGGTTACAGATTTTAAAGAGCTTCACTCAAATTTCTTTATTTTGCCCAATGCATGGGATGCGGCGAGTGCTAAAATTTTCGAGCAGTGTGGCTTCAAAGCGATAGGCACGACCAGTGCAGGCATCGCCGTCTCCCACGGATATTCGGACCGGAACATGCCGTTTGATACGATGCTGGCTGTAGTCCGTAAGATCGTTCAGGCCGTCAACATTCCGGTTACCGTGGATATAGAAGACGGCTATGGGGAGACCCCAGAGGAAGTCGCGGAGTCAGTTAGACAGGTGATCAAGGTAGGAGCGGTGGGGATCAACCTCGAAGACGCCACCATGGACCCGCAAGCGCCGTTGTATGATATTCAGGTTCAGCAAAAAAAAATAGCCGCCATCCGGCAGCTTGGGGATCGCATAGGTTTTCCTATTTTTATCAATGCCCGGACCGATCCATATTGGATCAAGCATGTGACTTCTTCCGGGAGGCTCGAAGAAACGGTAAAACGGGCACATGCCTACCAGGAAGCAGGGGCAGATTGTATTTTTGTCCCCGGAATCAGGGAAATTTCCGACATCCGGACACTCCGTAAAGAAATAAGCGGTCCGATAAATGTATTGGCTGGGCCTGAGCTGCCTCCCGCACATGAACTTGAGGCACTCGGGATCCAGCGAATCAGCACCGGCTCAGGACCTTTTCGTGCGACAGTATCGCTGCTACACCGCATCGGCCAAGAAATGTTGGAAAGGGGCACCTTTGAGCAAATGACCTCAAAAGTTCTTTCTTATGACGATTTATCACAGCTCTGACAGGCTTAACAGGGTTTTGGACAATCAACTCTCCTGTCGGTCGGACTCTGTGCTAAACTTGTACGTACGCATCAGGCATTAGCCTGCCTGATCCAGTTTATCTAATTTGGAGGCTAGTAAATGGCTGATGTGACCTTTTACCGTGACGAAGCGCTGCCTTTTCTGGAGGCGAAGCGATGCCATAAGAGTGATCTGGCGTATCAGAAGCATTTTCACGAGGAGTATTCCATCGGTTTAATCGATGAAGGCGAAACACAGGCATGGTGTGATGGCATCTTGTGGCGCGTTGAGGCGGGACGAATGATCAGCTTTCCACCGCTCATGTTCCACGCTTGTCAGCCTGCGGAAGATGCGCAATGGAAATACAAAATGCTGTTCATTAAACCGGAATGGCTCGCTCATCTTGAAATGCCCGATATCAACCAGCTTCATATTCCTTTCTTGCTCGAAAATGGGAAGAATGAAGCCTGTAGCAAGCTGCTTAATCGTATCATGGAGGCACTGACCCGGAGCGGTTCACCACTCGAAATCGAAACTGCGTTAATCGAACTGGTGCACAAGCTCGTAAACAAGCATGCGTCCGATCTGACACATGAGCCTTATGGCATACTGGAACCGAAGTACGTCAATCTGCTGAAGGAATATATCCATGCACATTATACCGATCGGATTACACTAGACACGCTTGAGCAGGAAGCCGGGATCAGCCGATATCATCTCATTCGCATGTTCAAGAAAAGCACACATGTACCGCCTCATGTGTATCAAAATCTACTGCGTATCAATCATGCTAAGAAAGAATTGAAAAATCGGCGGCCCATTGCCGAAATTGCTGTAGACACCGGCTTCTATGATCAGAGCCATTTTTCGAAAGCCTTTGCCAAAATCGTCGGGGCAACACCTCAAACTTATGCCATGTCCGTATAGATAGGCGCAATTTTTTACAATCCACTCCTCCTGTCCTATTGTACATTGGATTTTAAAGACAAGAGGAGGGACCACTTGATGGTGACAACGACTAATTTGGAAAAAAAATTTGCCGAGGCGATGAAATCCATAGCCCGCCGAGCTGATTTGAAGACTTATGTCGAGCAGACGCCGGCTATCTACCAGCTACTTCAGCGTGCGGCAGCAAAGTATGTGACGGGGGAGGAACGGCAGGATGGTCTTGAGGCAGGACGCCAGCTGGCTGATAAAGGGTACGCCATCTCGCTTGAATATATCGGCGAAAATACGACAGATATTCAAGCTTGCGAAGCGGCGGCACTGGAGCTGTCGCTGCTCATTCATGCTTTGGCAGAGCGTGGAATACCGGCTCGTATTTCGTTCGACCTTTCCCACATCGGCTTATCGCTAGACGGCGAGCTGGCATATAAGCAGCTGACAGTACTTGCCGCGCAAGCCCAGCAGGCCGGTATCGAGTTGTTTGTCAGCATGGAAGAATCAGCCAAGACCGACGCGATACTTTCGATCTGTGCAAGAGCGACAGCCGCATATGCGAACATCGGCATTACGCTACAGGCACAATTGAACCGGACGGCTCAGGACTTGAACGGCTTACAACCCATCCTTGGACGGATCCGCATCGTGAAAGGGGCGTACCAAGAGCCGGAGCAGCTCGCGATACCGCGTTCATCCGCCCTAAATGAGCGATATGTGCAGCTTGTGGAGCAGGCCATCCGCATAGGCCATCGTGTATCGATCGCCACCCATGATGAGTCTATCGTTGATGAGGTCATCAAGCGGGGATGGATCCATGAGCCGGGCGTTGAGTTCGAGCTGTTATACGGGATTCGACCTGATTTGAGCAGCCAATTGAAGAAGGCGGGGTATCCTGTTCGCATTTATTTAACGTATGGCCGTGAATGGTATTTGTATCTATGCCACCGGATCGCCGAATATCCGTCTAATCTATTCCAAGCGATTCTCGACATCACGGACGCCGGAAAGGTTGATCCCGTGCTGGATTATGAATAAGAGTCTGAGCCGCTGGGTCTTATCAAGAATCATGCATTGAAAATGCAGTTCTGCGAAAGTGAGTTACTAACTAATTCAAAAGGATATTACATTAAATGAATTTAACCCTTACTGATGTAGATAAGAATAACTATGAAGATGTTTGTGACCTAACTGTAGCTGATAACCAGCATGAATATGTAGCAGACAATACGTGGTCACTCGTTGAGTCAAAATTTAACCCCTCATATCAAACACGTGCAATTTGTTTAGAAGGCAAGCCTGTCGGATTTTTCATGTGGGTGCCTGAGACAAAACGAAGAATATCGATTTGGCGATTTATGGTGGATCAGAACTATCAAAACAAAGGTATCGGGCGCAAAGCTTTGCTGCTGGCCATTGATGAAATTAAGCGGACAGATGGATTAGAAGAGATCGAGATCTGTTACAACCCAAATAATCCTGTAGCGAAAGACTTTTACGCCAGCTTTGGTTTCGTTGAAGTCGGTATGGACGAAGACGGTGAAGATATGTTAGCAATTATTAAAATTTAACTAATTTTTGAGTAAAAGTGAGCTTCAAATTGGAAATGTACTCGTGAAGACTAAAAAAAGCAGCTCGTTCCTCATCCGAGGGCGGGCTGCTTTTGCTCTGCTAGCTTCACCATTCGTTTCACATTTACAACAAACGCGGTGAGGTACGCCTGTATTTGCATGCGAAATAGACCTCGGTATTTGGCTATTGCCATCCCGTGGAACCTCTTCATCTCTGCGTTCTTGTGTTCTATGATTGGTCTCCGCTTAATCCGCTCTTTAGACGTATCACTAAGCTCAAACTCGATCTGTTCCTTGAAATGCTCTGCAATGATACGAATCGAGTATGTCTTGCTCTTTGCTCCTGGTTTGTAACACCCTTCGCTTAGCGGACAGGTCTTACACTTCTCAACATCAAAATAAAACACAAGGGAGCGGCTGTTTCCGCTTTGCTTACTTCCTTGCATCGCTTTCCGAGTGCTGTGCTGTCCGGCAGGGCATATCACAAAATCCGCATCTTTGTTGTATTCAAATCCTTCTTGCCGTTCTCCTCCATGATGGACAACAGGGTTTAGTGGAACGACAGGCTGAATTGTTTCTTTTTTCATCTCTGCAAGATTATCTTTGCCAGAGTAGGCGGTATCTGCAATAATTTCCGTTACGGTCATGCCATTTGCTTGAGTTTTCGACAACAGGGAGGGCAGTTGTTTTCCATCATCGCTGCTGCCGGGCGTGACTTCAACCGCTCATCTTCTACGATTTGTCTAGCAATTTGAAGCTTGTCACTAATGGCCCCTTCATGATCGGGCAGCAGTTCCTCCACGGATTCACCTAACTTAGCCAAGTAATGAAGCATAACCTTCTCTGCATCCTCTTGTTCGTTTTTTACACGAGGCATGGAAGGTAGCCTCTTCTCCAGCTTCGGATGTCGTTTGACAACCGTTCGCATAAGACGTTTAGCTGCATCCCGTAACACGTCCAAAGGTCGCTGCTTTTGACTACTTGCTTGGGTATGAGTAGCATCCAGAATAATGGTTTTACTCTTAATGAGTTCTTTCTCCACACATTGAACTCACCACTTGTTTCAACATGACTTGCACCAAGACGATGATTCCGAAAGCGCGACAATTGCGAGGCATCTGGCAAGGAATCTTCTGGATTAACGCCAAGAAACCATTTGTACGCTAAATTCACCCGCGCTTCCTGAACAACTCGTTCATCCGAAAGATTGTAAAGGATCTGCAAAAAGAGCAGACGAAAAAGCAGCTCAGGCTCATTAGCCGGTCTGCCGTATTATTTGCAATAGCTGTTTTCGACCAACTCATGAATGAAGCTGAAGTCTACAATGCGATGAATCTTTTGCAACAAGTGATCTTCAGGAACAAGATTATATAATTCCGCTTGGAATGATGCAGTTAATTGTCTACCGGCATGCAACAACAGGCTCATCTCACTTTTACTTTTCTTCCATTATACAACAAACCCAGTACCGACAAGGTACCGGGCTCCATTTTACAGATACTGTATTCGTTTTGCAAGGCTCTCCTTACTTGGGCTTTTTTTTGTCAGAATATGTCCAGTAAAGCCCCGATTTACATAGTTAGACAAGAAACAAACTCGTTTATTAGCTAGAAAAGAAGATAATCGTCGGATTTTAGTCTATTATCCCGATAAATATAGTTGTAATAATAGAAGGAAAATTGTAGGAAATATAGAAGTTACTATAAAACACAACTTTGTTAGCGCATACAATATATTTTTTGAAGGAGATGAGAGTGCTTGAAGAGGAGAGTTGTTGGTAGTTTACTGAGCTTCTTATTAGCCTTCACGCTAATATTGCCAGCAGTAGGAGCGCAGGAAGGCATTTCGCCTGAGACAGGCGGAGCCCAGAAGATCATTTCGAAGTTAGATCCGAAGGCCATATCGCTTGATGTGAGCAGCTTGGATCAGAACGTAACGCTGGAGAAGCCGTCGAAGACGGACACATCGAAATCAGCGAAGCGGCAGGCCAATGGATTGCAAATTGAGAAGATAGACACCCTCGACAAGGCAGCGATTCAACCACAGAACTATGTTCCCCTCTCAGATAGTACGGAGCGCATTTCCGTTATCGTAGAATTGCAAACCGAACCGGTGAAGGTTTTTGAAGCGAGTCAGAAGAACTTACGGATCGGTACGTCAGCCATATCTCACAAATTACAGGTAAAGACAGAGCAGGACAATTTCAAGAAATCAGCGAATAAACGACTAAATGTAGACATTGATCGTGAGTATTCCGAAGTATTCAATGGATTCTCGCTGGAGATTGCTGCGGATCAAGTCGAAGATTTGCTGAAAATTCCTGGTGTTAAAGCGATTTATCCGAATAACACAGTATACGCCTTGGAGGAGTCGGGGGGAGGTTCCGCCACTGTTCCTGAAGGAAGTGTGCCGTTTATCGGTAGTGAAGCTTTCTGGAACCAAGGTGTTAAAGGCGCCGGAATCAAGGTCGGGGTCATCGATACCGGTATTGCCCACGATCATCCTGATCTTGTCGGTACAGTAGACCCTAACAATCTTGGGTATGACTTCGTTAATAATGATAATGATCCGTATGAGACGACAAGAAAAGATTATGATGATGCACATTCGTTAGATCCAAGTCTACCTGAAACGCATCCAGTAACGGGTAGACCATACTGGACTTCACACGGCAGCCATGTCTCTGGGGTTATTGCTGGTCGTGGAGTAGGCAAGGATGGACAACTAGGGATTACAGGCGTAGTCCCAGAAGCTGAAATCCATGCTTACAAGGTCCTTGGACCTTATGGAAGCGGTTCGACGGATAATGTAATCGCGGGTATTGAACGTGCTGTAGTGGATGGAATGGATGTCATTAATCTATCGCTCGGTTCGGAAACCAATAATGAGAGATCCGCTGATGCAGTAGCCGTGAACAATGCGATGGCTGCACGTGTTATCACTGTCGTATCGAATGGCAACAGCGGTCCGGCTGATGCTACAGTAACCGATCCGGGTACGGCCGAACTAGTGATTTCCGTAGGCGCATCGAAGCCTCCGTTAGTGACTCCGATCCTGAAGATCGTTGGCTCAGATGGAGAATTCAAGGTGGATTCCTTTGATAAATCCCAAGGTATTGAGAATCTTACAGGTTCATATCAGCTTGTTGATGTGGGCTTGGGTAAGCCTGAGGATTATACTGGAAAAGACTTAAGCGGAAAAATTGCATTTATCAAACGTGGTGAATTGTCTTTCACCGATAAAGCACTGAATGCAATTAATGCAGGGGCCGCCGCAGCAGTTGTATACAACAATGCGCCAGAAGCTCTAGAGAGCGGTACTTTAGGCGATATCAATATTACAATTCCGGTATATGCTCTTTCGGGCACATATGGCAATCAGATAAAGGCCAAACTTGATGCGGATCCGAGTTTACAAGTTAATTTCACGACAACCATTGAAAAGGATATTATCGCAGGTTTTAGTTCACGCGGTCCATCCAAACCTTCCTATGCGGTTAAGCCGGACATCTCTGCACCAGGCATTGGCATTCGCTCCAGTGTGACCGAATATGAAGGATGGTATGAAGCACAGAATGGTACAAGCATGGCAGCTCCACATATTGCCGGGGCAGCAGCGTTACTGAAAGCGAAATACCCTAATTTGGATCAGTATGATATTAAGTCACTGCTCATGAACAATGCTGTTAAACTCTCCGACCGCAACAATGAACGATACTCTCATATGGATCAAGGCGCCGGAAGAGTTGATCTGAATAACGTGTTGAATGCGAAAGCAGTTGCTGGGGTAGAGGCGAAGACAACTGCCGTTAAGGATGGGGTAGAAGTTCTCTATCATACAGGTAGCCTCTCCTACGGTTACATTAATTATGGCGAGAGTGCCGATCGTAAGGTGGTAGTTAAGGATATTGCCAATGCGGCTTCGTCCTACTCGATTAGCACTCAGTGGTATGGATCTTCTCCAGTTACATTAACAACATCGAAAGATGTAGTTGATGTATCTGCAGGCGGCGAGGAGTCCTTTACAGTTACAGCTACCGTTCCGGCTAATACAGCGGATCAGCGTTATGAAGGTGAACTGATCCTGACAGAAGCAGGCGGCCATGTTATTAAACTGCCGATTGCTGTATATGTAGGTGAAGCTCCGGTAGATGAAGTTGTTACTAATTTGGAGCTGAATCCGAATATATTCTCGCCAAATGGCGATACGCTTTATGATACAAGCAATATAAGATTTACGATTACCGAGTTTACTGAATATTTCTCGCTAGATGTATTTTCTGTAGAAGGCAAATGGTTGGGTACTATTGTTGAAACCGACCAAGATGGAATCGATCCTGGAACTTATAATATCAAAAATTGGGACGGATCTTTCAATGCGCCATCGGGTCAATTAGTGAATCCGTCGGATGATTTGTATTTATTAGTACCACTCGCAGGCAGCTTATTGGATGATCCTGTTCCTGTCGAGTCTCAAGTTACTCCTTTTATCATCGATACGGAAGCTCCTGTATCCAAGCTGGACGATCCGGGTATTGTCGTTGATAAAGGCAATCTGACTGCAACGATTTCAGGCCAAATTACGGATGATTTGTTAATCCAACTCAAGGATATCATTGGTCTTGAAATAAATGATGTGGTTGGGGTTGCTGCCTGGTACGATGATGGCAATAAAGAGCAAGTAGTTGATGGGGAAGTCGATAACTCGGGGCATTTTACGATTCAGGTACCGATTTCTGTAGGAGACAATTCCTTTGAGGTTTATGTATACGATATTGCAGGCAACGGGTTGATTGATCCGGCCCATATCGTGGATTATAAACTGACTAACATGGTAGCTCCGGCAATTAGTCCGGTTCAGGTTCAGCCGAATGAACCATTCTCATTAAATGTTGCATTCGACGTAACCGATGCCGTCTATTCGGCTAAATTTGATCTGTTATACATCAATACATTTACAGATGTGGAAGTTACACCGAGTACCGAGCTGGCAGAGCATCAGGCTAAACTTAATCCGGATGCTTCGCTAACTGTTACAAATGCAGTGTATGAATATGATCCTGAATTAAGCAGACATGAATTTTCGATCAGTTTGAATGATGTTGATGGATATAGAGGAACAGGCTCGTTAGCTTCATTCGGTTTTGCCGGAGCGCCTGCAGGACAGTATTCGTTCAAAATAGCGAACCTGGAACTGCTAGATCGGGACGGTAAAGAAATTCCGGTTGAGGTGAGCGATACAATTGAGCTGACAGTTAAGCCAGTTCAACAGGCGGAATTGTCTGTATCACCGCAATCTCTATCCATCAAGGCAGGTACTACGGGTAATGTATCGGTCTCTTATAAAGCGCCGGACGGTTCGGTTACCGACGTAACTGAGAAGGCAGCGTATACAGTAAGCAACGCTGAGATCGCGACTGTGCAGAAAGGTATTGTGTCAGGCAAGAAGAAAGGCAGCACAGACATTGAAGTTACGTATGAAGGTCTGAAGGCGACTGTTGCTGTTACCGTAACCGAATCAAGTACGGGTGGAAACCCTGGCGGTGGAGACGGCACCGGTGGCGGCAGCGGCGGCGGTGGAACAGCAACTGCTCCAACAACACCAACCACCCCTCCAGCAAAAGGTACTGTCAAGGAAGCTATCAAGGCTGGAGAGCCGACGGTTCTGAAGCTTGAAGGCGGTCTGACAGTAACGATTCCGGCGGGGGCGATCACCTCGCCAGAGGCCGCATTTGTGCAAGGAAGTGTTGCTTCTAAGGAAGATACAGAGGCTTTATTGAAGGGTCTGCAATTAGGCTCAACAATTAAAGCATTTGGTGTATATTATGACTTTGCAGTTCTTGATAAAGCTGGAAAGATAATCGAAAATATCTCTTTCAGCAAGCCGGTAGAAGTTTCAATACCGCTGGAGACACTCCAGATCGGCGACTTCAACGGTGAGAAGATCAATCTGTTCAAGATTGGGGATAAAGGAGAACTGAGCGGACGTACTGCCCGCCTGGTTGACGGCAAAGTCGTCGCCCATCTGAACGGCTTCAGCCGCTATATGTTCATGGCTAAGAACATCGCCTTCACCGACGTTATAAAGACGAATTATCCATGGGCTGTTAATGAAATTGAAGTGCTCGCTTCCAAGGATATCGTTACGGGAACGAGTGCGGATAAGTACACGCCTGGCAAGCAAGTGACGCGCGCTGAATTCGTCTCCTTATTAGTAAGGACGCTGGAGCTTGGCAAGAGTGAGAACAGCGAAACGGAGTTCAGCGATGTTCAGTCCGGAAGCTGGTATTATGACGCGGTTCAGGCTGCAGTATCTGCCGGATGGATCAATGGTTATGCGGATCATACCTTTGCTCCGGATCAGAGCATTACTCGCGCCGAAATGGCAGTGATTCTGTCCAGAGTGCTGAAGCACTTGGAAGTGACTGAGGGTGCGGAAGCAACCCTTCCGGGCTATGCTGACCAAGCACAGATCAAGGATTGGGCCAAGGATGCAGTTGCCCAGGTTGCTGCGCTTGGCATTATGCAAGGTAGAGGCGAGACCCGCTTCGCCGCACAGGAGAATACAACCCGTGCCGAAGCAGCCGTAGTGGTATATCGTATTTTCAAAGGATACACGAAATAAATCGTGCAAAAACAAAGGAACTGCCAAGGGCGCAAGCACTCGGCAGTTCCTTTTCTATTATTTACAGCTCCCCAGCCACAACTTCTCCCTGGTACATCGTAGCGATCCGCTTCGATCTTCTCGCCACCGCTTCGGCGGAGCAGGAAGCTTCAACTACAACGAGGCTCGCCTCGTCTCCAACGCGCGGCCAGATCTGTTCCCCTTGATAGTTAAGCGTGGTTTGTCCGTTAGTAATATACGAGAGCGTCTTTGCAAATGCGCGCTCATCCACCCAACCGGACACCTCAGCCAAGCGGCCGGCCCGTTCTAGAATGTCTCCATTGCCGAATGGCGACCAGACATTAAAGATATTATCGCAGCCAACAGCGACCGATACGCCCTTCTGATCCAAGGCTGACAGGCGGGAATTTCCGGTCGATCGGTACGCTTGTTATAATCGTGATTCCTGCGTTTGCAAGAAGTTCAGCCATCGCTTCGGCTTGAGCAAGGGTAATATCTCCGAGAGCATAGGCATGGCTTACAGAAACTTTGCATCTTCCATGTTAGCATAATTTTCTCATAAGCAACTCGATCGGCCCTCTCGTCATCCATTTTCTCCACATATGCGAAAAGATAATGGCCATTATAAAATATAAGCTTCCGTATGCCATTGCAAAAACAAGGCTGCCATTTTCCAAATAGCCTGTTACATGAAGCAGCCCCAATCCGATTACCACATGTCCAATATAATGAGATAACGATAACTGCCCGGTACTGATAAGTGCTTGCGTAAGAACGGACTGCTCAAATTTATCGACGACATAAAGACAAATCGCGATCACGGCCATAGCCGAACAAATTCCCGAGAGCACATACAGCATTGTCGGCGGCATCGGTTTCGTTCCAAACAAATAATGTGCCGCTTCATTCCCCAGTACAGGGGAAGCCCATTTGATCAAGAAGAAGGAAAGGGATTCAAAAACAACCGTTCCTGACAATGAATATATCAAAACCTTCGATCGATGCTCCTTGCTCAGCCAGCCCTTTCTGCCAAACCACATGCCGATGAGGAAAAAGCTCAGCCAAGGAAAGATCGGATGGAATCCGTTAAATAACAAATTACGAATGAACCCTTCTATTGTCCAAAAACCCGTATATTCTTTAAAACTCAAGTTCCACCCTTTGGTGTAATCGAATATGACTAAAAATAACTGTGATGCTACCAAGATAAACGAGAACAATCCGAGTATTTTGTTGTTGGATACGGTGATCAATACCGCAGCCACAAGCATGAATACCGCATAGTAGTGCAAAATGTCTGCGCTCCAGTCCATTAACAATAAAAACACGCCGGCAATAAACAGGAAAGTTGCTCTCTTGTATAAGCTGTTCCGGTTTTGTCGAATAAGCTCCCCGTTCATTGAGCTTCGGGCTTTCGAGGTCATTAGGGTTACTCCGATGCCGGCCAGCACGACAAACAATGCAGATGCTCTCCCCTCAAACAGACCTGCTATCGATTGTAGCCATCCCGGTCCGCTATTCTCTGCCTGCATTGCAAGCTTATAGTTCACGATAATCATTCCGAAGATCGCCAATGCTCTCGCAAAATCAAGGGCAGTTATCCTCGCTTTCGATTGACTCATTCCACTTCATCCCCTCTTAGTGTTTTGCGACGTGACGATTGAACCATTCGTTTTACTAGCCAGGCAACAGCTGCAAGCAGTACTAAGATGATTACGATGCTCCAAGAGTAACTCTCAATGGTGTGCAACAAATTGTCCCATTGTGAGCCAAACATGTTTCCCAACCCGATGAAACTAATACACCAGAACAAGGCGCCGCTATAAGCATAGACTGCAAAGGTTCGAAACGAAGAACCCAAAATACCTGTTAAATAACCGGTTATATGACGAACACCGGGAATAAAATAGCCGATGAATACAAGAAAATTACCGCGCCTGTTAAACCATTTTTTCGTTTTATAGAATTTGCCTGGTGTAATGAACACCCATTTGCCAAAACGCCGAATAAAAGGCATTCCCACTTTCAGACCGATAACATATGTCACAGTCATTCCTAATGTCGTTCCGGTAAACGCTAAAAAAAGTGCCGTCCATCCGTTTAACACACCCAGATAAGACAGATACCCCACATACAGCATCGTTATTTCCCCTGGAAAGGGAAGAGCAATGAACTCTAGCAGTAATCCTATGAACAGGAGTGCATATCCATATTGCTCAAACAGCGCTTCAATATTCATCGATATCACATCCTTTAATTCCTTTCTCGAATAGGAGAAACAATAAGCAAGCTCAAAAGCAATACGATTAAACTATGAAATGGATTCCATTGCTTTACTTTTCCATACTACCGATATTACAAAAGCGGAAAACAGAACTACTGCTGCGAAAATATATGGCAAATTAATATTCACATCAAATAAAATACCGCCTAATGCCGGTCCAATAATAATTCCAAGACTTGTATACATGGAATTCATCCCAGCAACAAATCCTTGCTCTTCCCCTGCCAATTTGGAAAGTAATGTTGTTACTGCAGGACGAAGTAAATCACAGGCGAAAAATACGATGCTGGAAACGGCCATAATGCTCCAATAACGACTGACAAACACAGAAGCAACAATGAAAATTGCGGCTACGATAATCATGTAATGAATTAGCTTCTTCTCGCCGGACTTATTTACCAGCTTATCAAAGAATAACAATTGAGCTACCACACCCGAGATGGAGCCAACTGTAATAATGGTAGCTATATCTTTGGCAGTAAAACCGAATTTCGAATCTACAAAAAGGCTGAACATCATTTCATAGGCAGATAGTCCAAAAGATAATACGAAGACAATGATAAGTGGCACCAAATATAAAGGATGAAATGATTTCTTAATCTCCAAGAAAAAGCTTACTTTCATTTTCGATTTTCTGTTTTTCGCGAGTTGATCCTTAGTTAAAGGCTCTTGCAAAACAAGGAGTGAAATGATAGCAGTGACCAGGGCAAAGCCTGCTGCGAAAAAGAATGGGGCGCGTATGCCCAATTCGGCTATAAACCCGCCAAGCCCGGGACCAATGATGAACCCTAAACTAATCGCAGCAGCTTGATATCCCATGACTTTAGCTCTCTCTTCTAATGAAGTGCTATCCGCTATAAAAGCAGTTACTGCCGGCATAATGAGGGCATCACCAATCCCTCCTAAAATTCTAGAAAGAAACAGTACCCATACCTGATTACCAGTGGCAAATAATAGCTCGGAGAAAGAAAAAAGGAATAGACCGAGTACAATCATTTTCTTTCTGCCGATCGTATCTACCCAGATCCCGGCAATAGGAGAGACGAGAAACATGGCAAATGCAAAGGCAGAAATCATGTATCCCATCACTTGACCGCTTAAATGCATTTCTTTTGCAAGGGATGGCATGATTGGGGCAGCAAGGCCTACCCCTACAAAGGCAATAAATAAGTTAATTAAGATGACAATTAATGATATTTTTTCTCTAGTAAATATACGCATACGCTTTCCCCACCCGACTTTGTATCTTTTTCTTTTTCATTAAATAGCTCCATAAAAATTTACTGATCATTTTAATTTCAAGACCATATAATCCCATTTGGATTCATTGAACAAAAGATGCCGCACTAAGCTATTCTTTTGTAAATGAGTCTGGAATGACAGGAGCTCGTATAGATGCTTGGCACGTGGGTTACTACCTACGACGTGCAGGCTCAGCACATCTAGGTGTGGCTCAGTTTGCACAAAATGCTGCGCCCACTGAAATAATAGTTTTCCAATCCCCTTGCTTCGATGGTCTTGATGGACAACAATGTCTGCAATATAACATTCTCCAGCCTGTGGTTTATGATCTAATAAAGATAACCCGATCAGCATTTTTAACAGGTTCCATTTCCCCAACCTATTGAAGCTCTTCCACGAAGGAAGCTCTTGCTTTTGCTTCACGTCAGATTCGGGCTTCCATTTGATAGATATCGTTCCGATAACCTCTCCATCTTGCAGGGCGACCATTCTTTGACTTCCCGGCTCGGTGGGATAATGTTCAAACATCTTTTCGAAAAAAAGAGCGAGATCGTCATCATTCATGCTCGTCAACTTTTGAAATTTTCCGCGAAACCCGTGAACAAGCAAGCGGCCGACCTGTGGATTATACTTGGCCTGCATAGGTTCAATTGTTATCGGTGCTGCAGTCATGATGGTTCCCCCTTTGCTGCCGATTCGATCAAGAATTGCAACTCGTAATGCAACCCGTTCTTGCTAAATAACGATAAATAGGATCTTTCAATAAGGATAAGGGGTCCAGTTATGGTATATGATTGCGTAGCAGCATAGTCGTACAACTGTTCAATCATTTGTTCGAGCTCATCATCTTCATGAATTAGGCTCTGCATTGAAAGGTAATTGCCTCCAGGTAAAGAAAAATCGCCAGGCCCTTGAGTTTCTAGGCATAAGGTAATTGTGCTCGAACCATCAGATATATAATGAATGTCCGATTCGAACAAGTTCGGAACGCGCTTCGCTTGTTCAGCCAACAGTTTGGCATTAAGCTTATTGTGTGAATCCATTTCAATCCAACGTGCAAAATAGGTGGTGTCTCGCCGCTTTATTTGATAGTGGTTGGACTGCGAATTAAAGTTTTGCTGTTCATGCAAAACTTTTTTGATGAAATGCTGAAGCTCTTTGAGCCGGAGCAACTCCGCATCCACTTCCCGCAGGGAATGATGAAGAAGCTGTCGATATTGATCCGCAGAATAGGAGGTCATACAATCATTTATGGACTGAACAGACACTCCGAGCTTACGAAGCAATAGAATATGTGAAAGCTGGTATACTTGCTCGATGTCGTACATTCTATACTGATTGTTATCTGTGTAAGCGGGCCAAAGAACACCTTTCTCTTCAAAATAACGAATTTGATGAACAGAAACGTTCATAAGCTTGGCTAATTCACTGATCGTAATTTCACTCTTCATAAAGTTCACTCCTAAAGCTTGTAATACCTCAACGATACACCTTAGGTCAGACCTAAGGTCAAGTGTTTGTGTTAAAATTACACAACAATTGTGGATTGCTATCCAACTACGATATCAATTGCTAGTGGATATTTGAAAAATGAACAAGGAGCATATGAAATCTATGAAAGTCCTTGGGAACATACAGGGGATGGAGTAGTTCATATAACTGTTGAAGACTTGGTAAAATGGGGGGGGATTTAACTACAGGTACCGTTGGTGGAGAAGACTTTGTAAAAAGAATGAGCGAGAAAAAAACATTACTTATAGTGGGAGGCAAAGAAATGAATATCATTGTTGTAGAATATGATCCAAATTGGAAAAATGAATATCTAAAAGAAGAACATGCAATAAAGGAGATTCTTCAAGATGAATTAGTGAACAGTTTTCATGTTGGGAGTACTTCTGTTCCAAATTTAAGAGCAAAACCGATCATTGACATACTGCTTGTAGTTATTGACCTCAATGAATTAGATACTTACTCTGTACAATTTGAAGATCTTGGATATGAGGTTATGGGTGAATTTGGAATTAAAGGAAGGAGATACTTCCGTAAGGGTGGAGACAATCGCACTCATCAAATTCATGCTTTCCAGTATGATAATATTCAAGAAATCGAAAGGCACCTATCTTTCAGAGACTATCTTCGCCAAAGCCCAGAAATATGTAAGGAATACGGAGAATTAAAAAGTAAGCTTGCACACCAATATCCAACTGACATTGATGGCTATGGTGACGGTAAAGATGAGTTTGTCAAAAAAATAGAAGAAGAAGCTCTCAAATGGCATTGGACTATCCGCTGAAATCAAACATCATTATTGGGCGCTTTAAATGAATAAAAGGAGGATACATATAGTCATAATAGGTGTTCTCCTTTATTCGTGTTGACCAAATAACAACCTATTTACCTCCGGACATACAAAATAACAAACTGGCGCCGATAGAGTACGGGCGCCAGCTTGTTGAGCTTTTACAATTCGAGTGTTGAGTAATCTCTAGGTGAATTTTCTATTTCTGTAAGGCTCTTTCTTGTTTCTGCTTACTTCACTTATTAATGTTGACCCCAACAATAAGGCTGCGCCCTCAATTTGGAGTAAAGTCATCTTTTCGCCTATAACAAGAGCCGAAATAAATAATGAAGTTAATGGATCGATATAACTTAATATAGCAATGCTCTGACCTTTTAATCCTCCCACGGTAATAGCATTATAAACGATAATACTAGCTGTATAAGCGTGTTCTCCAGCCCATTCAAGTTTCGGATGCTACACCTACACTAATCACTTTTTTGAGCGAAAGTTTTTCTTTCAATACAATAGGTGATAACATAATGGCCAAAACTGGTGCAAAATAATAGCTTAAGGCTGCATTTGCAATTGTTGTTTCCTTATACGACTGAAAAAGAAAGATCCAATTGCCGCTTAAAGAAATGCTCGCGATGAACAGTGCAATGGCATTCTTTTTTATGTTTTTCCACGAAATTTTATGCTTGGTACAGATGCAGATGATGAGTAAAAATAAGCTGCCGATCAGACTCATAAATAAAGCTATTTTACTTGAAGTCAAATCAATATACTTGGCAAACACTCCAACTGCACCGAAGATGATCATCGACAAGACGAAATAAATTTTTTCCTTCACTTGTTATTCCCGCTTTCTACTAATATGATGGGGCGACAAATAGACGTCGGCTGCCACATGCACACAGTAGATCTGCGGAAAAGGTCCAGCAAAACTCAGTAAGTACCTTTAACAGCAGATTCTACTGTTGAGGTACTACTGGCGGGGCAATAAAGTTAACCATCGTTATCCTCCTCAAAAGTTAAATTAAGAATAGGCTATATTACTTCGTAACACATGCTTGCAATAAATTTATTATAATAGAAATTACACTTGTGAGCATTGAACCGGCACAAATCTCGAAAATAAAAGATCTAGATAATGGTCTCCTGGATTTTATGTAAAGGTATAACTTGACACATTGACGATTTCGAGGATATTATAGATATAATAAGTCTTTGAATGGGGTGTTACCGTGAGATTTACAAAAGCAACAAATTATGCTTTGCACACTATGCTCGCGCTCCTTGACGCTTCTCCGGTTAAGCCGATTGGTGTTCAGCAGTTAGCAGAATTACAAGGTGTTTCACCAACCTATTTATCCAAAATTTTAACAAGGCTCGTGAAAGCAGGGATGATCGAGTCTGTTTCCGGAGTCAACGGAGGATATCGCTTATCTCGCAAAAAAGACGACATTACATTTTTGGATATTATTCACGCTATTGAGGGCACCGCATCCTTATTTGAATGTGATTTTGTCCACGGCGACGAATGCTCGATTCAAGCTGTAATGAAGGAAGCAGAAGAGAAAATGGAAAGCCATCTTAAAAACACGAAGTTGACGGATCTGGTCCAAAAGCAAACGCAGTTTTAAGGTTGAGCCATTTTATATTGAAAGGAGGAGAGGAGTTTGATACACATTAAAATATTTTTTATCTAATCGTAGATATAATGAGTCTTTAAAGTCTATATAAAGGAGTTGAGCGTCATGATTTACGAATGCGCCATTATTGGTGGAGGACCGGCCGGGTTGAATGCAGCCCTCATCCTTGGAAGGGCAAGGAGAAGCGTGGCAATCATTGACAACAATCGACCCAGAAATGCCGTTACACATGCGTCTCACGGCTTTATTACGAGAGACGGCGTAACTCCGGCCGAGTTCCGCAGAATTGCTCTTGAGGAGGTTAAAAGCTATCCGTTAGTCGATCATCTTCAAAACGAAGTTGTTTCCGTTGACACTACCCAATTCGGATTTGAGTTAGTTGATTCTGCTGGCCTCCACTTTAAAGCGCGAAAACTGATCTTGGCAACAGGCGTAAAGGAGATATATCCAGATATTGAAGGCTTTTATCCGCTTTACGGGAAAAGCATGTTCAATTGTCCCTATTGCGACGGCTGGGAGCTTCAAGATCAACCGCTTGTTGTTGTTTCCGAAAATCCAAACCTATTTCATACGGCCAAACTGCTTCTCAATTGGAGCAAGGATTTGGTTGTCTGTACGAACGGCAAGGCGTCTCTGCCAGATGAGCATAAAAAGCAGCTTCAATCAAAGGATATTGTGGTAATGGAGCAACCTATTGCAGCTTTCATTGGCCAGAATGGGCAGCTTGAACATGTTCGCTTTGCAGACGGAACTCAAATTCCGAGGGTTGGCGGCTTCGTGACTCCTAAATTTGTGCAAAGCGTTCCGTTCGCAGAACGATTAGGCTGTGGAATGACGGCCTCGGGCGGGATTAAAACAGACGGAAAGGGGAGGTCCGCAATACCTGGTTTATATATCGCCGGAGATACTTCGTACGTGGCTCCTTCCCAAGTGGTTTTTGCTGCAGCGGACGGCAGCCAAACTGCTATGAGCGTAAATATGGATTTGACGGAGGAAGATTTTACAAATCGTGGGAGTTCACCTACGGGACAATTGTAGATATAAAATATCTTTAATATCTCAACAAAGTTGGATTGGGGATGTACGTACCAAAGTTTTTCGATTTCAGACGTGTTGTTTAAGTTTAAGGAGGTGATGATATCCAGTCGATTCGTCATTGGTAGTAGAAAATGTGTGAAAAATTATGAAATGGAGGAAGATACACATGACTATTTGTCACTCTACGGATACAACCTTTGAAAGTGATTTGAAAAATGAAGGTTTTACATTAGTTAATTTTTGGGCGCCTTGGTGCGGACCTTGCCGCGCTTTTGCACCTATACTCGAGAGGTTCGATCAGGAGTATAGCAAAGTAGTGAGGGTGCTAAAAATCAATGTAGACGAACAACCAAGTACTGCCGCTCATTATGGGATTATGAGCCTTCCAACTACGATTCTTTTTAAAAATGGTGAGCCGATCGATAAAATTGTTGGAGCTGTTCATATTGATAATTTAAAACAGTTCATATCAGATAAAAATAATTAAACAATGTAAAGCTCCCAACGAAAGCCGCCGGCCCAATCGACGGCTTTCGTTAGTTTTGAGTAGTTAAATTTTAAGAGGAGATAAAATGAATGAAGAAGTTAGACAAAACAGCACAACCTAATTCTTTCATTATTTTGATATTGTTTTTTGCGGGATTGGTAATTATGTCAAGCTTTTATGTTACAATCCCTTTAATCCCCGTGCTTTCACAGGATTTTTCGGTTTCAGAAGGGGAAACTGTATGGATAAGCAGCATGTTTACGCTTTGTTTTGCTATTGGATGCTTACTGTTTGGACCATTATCAGATCGTTTTGGCCGAAAAAAAATCATGCTTTGGGGATTAGTTGCGTTAACGATTGTTACTATCTTTCTAGGGTTTCAAAGCAGTTTATCCTCAGTTATTCTTTTCAGAGGAATACAAGGCTTGACTGCAGCTACTTTCTCTCCCGTAGTGCTTCCCTATGTGATGGAATTGTTCCCGCAAAATAAAAGGGTATTTGCAGTTAGTTGCATGAGTGCAAGTTTTCTGATGGCTGGAATTATCGGGCAAGTGTACAGTAGCTTCGTCACTTCTCATCTAGGTTGGCAGTATGTGTTCATCATTTTGGCAGCGATTTATTTTTTATTAACACTACTAATGTTATTCTTTATACCAAACCTCCCGCCGAACGGCATTCGTGTATCGAATGCATTTAATCAAATGAGAAAGACACTGGCACAAAGGTCACTATGGTTTGCTTATGTAATCGCATTAGTCATGCTGCTTTCTTTTGTGGGCATGTACACTGCATTGGGGGAATTTTTAAGCAGTTCTCTTTTCGGGTTCACAAATCAACAGATTTTATATGTGCGTTCAGTAGGGATTTTAGGGATGCTAATGTCTCTTTTTGCTAGCAGTCTGATTAAGCGATATAGCGTGATACCGATACTTAGAAGCGCAATAATCCTATCTGCTATCGGATTGATCCTCTTAGGATTTGGTGCAAACATGGTGTTTATTATTGTCATGAGCGTCGTATTTGTATCCGGCATTGCAATCGCCATCCCTTCATTGGTTTCACTGGTCGGTGAACTAGGGGGAGCTTCAAGAGGTGCGGCGATTTCTATTTATACGGTTGTAGTGAATTTAGGTGCTACCATTGGACCAATCCTAGCCATTCAGCTGCTCCGAACGGGTAATTATGTCCTCACTTTCTCAATCTTGGCATGCTGCTTACTGTTGGGATTCCTATCTACATTTTTTGTTAAACGTGTATCACCAGTAGTTGATAATCTTGTTACAGATCAGGAGAAATCTATAGCACCATTTTGAATGCACTTTAAAGAATCCGTTATAGAAGCTATCGTGAGAGTTATATCACTTAAGAAAAAGAAAATTTGTTAATGGTGGGTGATACTATGCTAAGCGAGCACGATAATCTTGAAGAATATCGAGACCCCGTAAATTATGATCTAGAATTTGGTGGTGAGATTGAAAAATATAATTTTTATCTTGAACTTGCTAAATCGAACCCAGGAGAAGTTCTAGAGCTTGCATGTGGTACAGGATTAACAACAATACCTTTATCACAGTCTGGTATAAATATTACTGGTGTTGATATTTCTTCAACAATGCTTGAATATGCGCGGATTAAAGCAAAAGATTTGTCTGCAATTTTTCTTGAAGGGGATGCTCGGACATTTAAATCGGAGAAGCGTTTTTCCATGATTTATTTAACAGGAAATGCATTTCAAGCATTTCTGAGTGATGAAGATCAAAGTTGCTTGCTCAAAACCGTTTATATGCATTTAAAACCTAATGGGATATTTGCCTTTGAAACACGTAACCCTATGGGAGCTGACTTATCAAGCGAAGAAGAAACAACTTGGGGAGAATTTATCGATATGGATGGATTTCTCGTGAAGGTATCTGGAACGCAATCTTATGATGAAAGAAATCATATCATGCACTGGGTTACTTTCCGTGATTGGGGATATAAGAAATCTACTTCCCGAATTGCATGTCGTTTTACTGATAATAATACTCTTAAGTCTATGTTAACAAGCCACGGATTCTGTATTGAAAACCAATATTCAGACTGGGATAATACTCCGTTTACTACTTTATCCTCATCCATTATTACCGTTTGTAGGAAGAAGGAACAAAAATGAATATTGTCGTCGTAGAATATGACTCCAAAACAAGATATTAATTGCCATGGTGGCAGTAAAGATACTTTTGTAGGAAAATAGAAAAGAACCCTAAAAATGGCATTGGGTTTTATAGAATTTTCGGCATTTGTATGATGTAACGTTAGCCTAGATAAGGGAGCATCTTATGATGAACGACAGAGAGTTTGATAAGGTTTTCGCGATAATGAAGGTATCATTTCCTGATAGTGAGCGGAGAACTTATGCCGGACAGAAGGAGTTGCTGGCCGATCCGCATTACCGTCTCATTACGGAAACGGATGGTAATAACAAAATGATTGCTTTTTTGGCCGTATGGGAATTTCCTTTGTTCCGGTTTGTGGAACATATCGCAGTCGATTCAGCCATAAGAGGAAGCGGTCTTGGAGGAAAATTAATGACTCTGTATATCGAAAAGTCCGTAAAGCCAATTTTATAGGAAGTGGAACCACCTGTTATGGACTTGGCACAACGGAGAATAGGTTTTTATGAGCGATTGGGGTTTCGTCTTAATCCTTTCGAACATGTGCAACCTCCTCTTCAGAAAGGGCATCCTGAATTACCGCTCAAAATTATGAGCTATCCTCAAACTCTCACGGGAGAGGAGTTTGCCCTTTTAAAAGAAATTTTGTACACAAGAGTGTACAAGACTAGTAAATCGGGGGGCGTCCGATGTACAGGAATCAAAGCAAGCAAAACGATTGCGCTAACGGGGAACGTTAGTAGAATTCATCCAGATTAAAACCTTCCATAAGAAGAAAACTAGATTTAATAGCTCTTATGGGAGGCCTTATTTATGATTTCAAGTGAGTTATGGCGACAGTATGAAGCTGATAAACGTATCTCAGGGATTTAGTCGAAATACATTGAAAGCCAACGCCCTGCTGCCCAAGATGCTGGTAAAGGAACTAGGAGACCAGGATATTTCTGAAGTTACGTGAATCCGCTCTTCTAGAGTTTCTCTACAGTACCGGCTGCCGGGTTGGAGAGGTGGAGAAGTTAGATATTGAAGACCTGAACTGGAATAACTTCTCTGCAATTGGAAATGGCAAGGGTTCAAAACAGAGAGAGGTTTATTTTACAAACGAGTGTAAAATGTGGTTGAAGAAGTACCTCGCGAGCCACGAGGACTCCTGTAAGGCCTTATTTGTAACCGATACACATCCATCCTACAAGACGAATGGCTATTCCGACGATCAGGTGGGCTTTAAAACTACTTGCTGATCGGGGTGCGCCATTAGATTTCATTCAAGGCATGTTGGGCATGAAAAAGCATCAACCACTCAAATCTACTTCCAGCTGTAAGGGGAACGCCGACGAGAACTTTACCGCCGGTTGTTTTAGCCTTTCTGTACTATTGTGTAACGAAGGTACGCACTTAAGACCGTTGTTATTGCATGGGTAGCTGAAAGGATATTCTTCCAAAGGTAGCGAAGTCATAAATATATACGAATGTAAAATCAATGATTTCTAGGAATGGGTGAAATGAATGCTACCAAATGTAAGGTTGGCAACGATAAGTGATGCAGATGCATTGTCTAGACTAAATCTTGAGTTCAATGGTGGAGACAAGCGTCCTGTGTCAGAAATAATCAAGTGCTTGAATAGCAACAATGAATTGGTTGCCGTGGCTACCTTAATGGACGAAGTTATTGGCTTTGGCTGTGCTCAAAGTTTTAAATCGTTTTGTTACATTGGAGCTTATGGTGAAATTACTGAAATGTATGTTAAGGAATCTGCTCGAAGGAACGGTGTTGCTACTTCTCTGATTTCCTTTCTGGAAAATCAACTTCATTCCCGTGGCGTCAAAACAGTTAAGATTTTGACAGGAAGAGATAACAAGTCAGCCATTAAAGCTTATGAACTAAGTGGCTATGTTAAGGATGATGAAGTAATGCTAAAGAAAAAGCTTTAATAACCTCCACTTACAAAAAGAATACAAATGTATAAGAAGCCGCGAGAATCGTGGCTTTTTTGTCTTAACGATATAAGTTCTTGTCCCGAGCTGAGGACAAGAACTTGTATTCATAGCCGATTAGATGATTGTCTAAGGTTAATCGGAATCGGCAACCTGTTCAACTAACGGGCAGGATAGTGCAACTTAGTGAGTATGTTTACGTTTATTAAAGGAAGAGCCTGAAAAAATAAAGGAGGTGTGTAATGAAGCGAAAAATTGCTGTTTTACTTACGATAGTTGCAATAATTGTAAGTATATTCTCTATTTGGTACTTTATACCCAAGCGGTACTCAGAGACAGTAAATGGTGTTTATTATCAACTAGGAACGGAAGGAATAATCGAGCGTATAAAAGTACATCTTGATGGGAAATTGCAAAATCATATAAATGGCAAAAGAACCTTTAAAGGTGTAATTGACTTTGAAGGAAGTAAGGTTCCTCAAATTCCTAAAGATAGAGCAGAATTAGAGTTGCATTACGATGGTCATAATTTTACAACCATTTTCTCCGCTTTTCGAATCATAGATGATAAAGGTAGAATAGAGCCTGATATTTTCACTTACGGTTGGGTATATACTGATGATAAATTCTCTGAATTTACAATTAAAGTTATGAATGATGATGACCAGTGGTCCCCATCAAACGGACATATGATTACAGCACCAGCGAAAGACAGGCAGGAAGCAATGAAAAGGTCCCAAGAGTTAATCAAGGAGTTTGAAGAAGAAAGTAGGAAATGATTGAACTAACGGGGAACAATAGCACGATAACAACAAGCTACCAATAAACGGTAGCTTGTTCAACGAACGGGCAGGATAGTGGAACAAAGGGTCTAAAATTCTTCTCACACTGAAGCTTAGAACTACGGTATAATTCGGTAAAATATTACATGATTGGGTGAGTAACTTGGCGTTAAAAAATAATAATCTCCTAAAATTGGTACAAGGGACTGTAAAGAAATTTATAGATCCTAACGCAGAGGTTTTAAGCATTGAAAGCACGCCTATTACTATGGGCTTACAAGCAGTTGAGTTAAGGCGCCATATTGTACTAATAAAGATACTTGATGACACATCGAAGTTGTCTCTTGTTTCAAAAAATGCAACCAGGATAGAACGGCAGGTACTTACAAGGCTTTACTCACAAAAAGCAAGTGTACCTTTTTCTTTGTCATATGGTTCTGAAGCAGAGGAGAGGTCTCTTATTTGTATACAGGATGTTGATTATCAAACGGACTATAGAAACATAAATAAATATTAAATTGCTTCAGGAAAGTGAACCGAAGGCACTATCGCACATTCACATCTCTAACTTTGGTCTAAGGAAAGAACTTTCATGGTTACCTGAAGCAGACAGCTTCCATATTGAAAAGATGATATATGAGCGGTGGAAACCCCAATGGCAAGCAGCTAAGGGGAACGAACAGTTTACAGATGTCTTCGGGGAATAAATTCCTTTAGTGGAAGCTGTGGCTAATACGATTTTCGAGGATATACAATACGTAATAAATGACGAGAACAGCCAAACATTAATTCATAACGACCTTAATCCAGGAAATGTGTTGGTACATAACAATACCGATGTAATATTTATTGATTGGGAAGAAGCTAGGTATGGGTCTTTATTTCTAGATATCCCTTTGCGTTGTGGAACCTCGGAACAAATTGAGGAGTATAGGGAGTTATTGGCTGCTAAAAGCATAGAATTTCCTGATGATCATTTCAATCATATGTATGCAATCGCCTCTCGCTACCTAGGACTTAGATATATGAGTTGGAATTTAGGGGCTTGGACTAGTAATTTACACGCCAAAGATGACTTAAAGAAATACTTGGACATGGTAGTGGGAACTTCGCTAAGCTAACGGGAAACGATAGTTGATTAACACACATTGTTAAGCAGGCTACTGAAGCCTGCTCATTTTATATAGCTAACTGGCGGATTTTCTCAGTATCACATCCAAAATTTATTAATATGATACTGATCTCTTGACAAATTATTTTAAAAACGAGTTATTGAAGTTAATAATCCCAATATGTTATTTTACTTTTAAATTCGTTTTTAATTGGAGGCTATATAGTTGAAATCTGCACCCATAGTGATCATTTCGGGTCCACCAGGATCGGGCAAGAGCAGTGTAGCACGAAGGCTGGCTGAAAATTCAGCGTACGAGCGTGCAATTCATATGCATACCGATGACTTTTATCAGTACGTCCGTAAAGGTTATATTTCAACTTGGTTACCTGAAGCTCGAGAGCAGAACGTTGTAATTCTCGAAGCGTTTACAGCAAGTGCCACCAGATATGCCTTGGGTGGCTATGAGGTAATTGTAGATGGGATTATCGGTCCATGGTTTCTAGATCCATGGATTAAGGCGGTTCAAGACGGATTTGATGTACGATTCGTTATCCTACGCCCCAACGAGCAGACGACAGTTGCACGAGCAGCAGAACGACAAGGACCTGGGGCTTTGGTGAACGCCGAGGTTGTAGGGAAGATGTGGAATTACTTTGCAAATTTAGGGCGATATGAGTCGCATGTAATAGACACGACCACGCAGAACATTGACGAGAGTGTCACCGCTATTAAGAAGTCCATCGATGATGAGGCTATGCGACTATCTTAATTCTTCCAGAGTTTCAGGAAAACGAACGAAAAAATTATTATATTTTCCCGTTATCAAAAGAAGAGAGGCATCAACTCCTGATTGAAATACCGTGAAATAATAGTACAACGACAATAGGCTGCCGGCGAGCCTATTTAATCTGAGATAGACAAGAACCTGCATCCTTTGTTGATAGCATGGGATTCATGTCCAATGACACAAATATGCCTACATACCTTAGTCGAGAAAAGCTTGTTAAATCGGGCTTAGGAGATCAAAACAATGGAAAATCAAACGAAGGAAAACAAAGCCACAATTCGTCATTTCTCGTCAATCTTTTTTTGTGTCAGAACATGAAAGAACTTTAAGATACTATGGAAATCTAGGGTTCTCATGCGATGAATCATTTGGTTTTGTGCATCGGGATGGCTTCGAAATAATTATTCATGAAACAAAGAACACAAGTGATATTAGACCAAATTATCCAAGCCACGGCCAAGATGCTCTTGATATATTCTCAATGGTTAATGGAGTAGAGAGCTTATATGAAGAGTTTAAGTCTAAAGGAGCAGAATTTCGATATCAACTTCGTATTACTGAATATGGCATGAAGGAATTTGCAATTCAAGATCCAGATGGATATTCAATAGGATTTGGAGAATCATTAAACGACTAAATGAAAGAAAAGAAGACTGGCCCATCAAATAACAGCATGTAATGAATATACATAATGAACATGATGTGATAACAGAACACTGGATAAGACAAGGGAATAAACTTTTCCCCGCTAACGGGGACCGTTAGTTCATAGAAGTAAACAAAAGTAGTTTTGAAAAACTTAATTCTTTGATAGGCGAATATTCTTTGATTGAGTCCAACACTAAATTTAACATGAGCAGATCGTGTTGCGATCGAGAACAGGAAAAGCATTGAATCAAATGTTTAGAGTTTCGACAAAATAAATAGGAGTACTGATGTAACTTTAAAATAAAGATTGATTGAAAATTATCTGCAAACATTCATTCTAGGGATAGAAAATAGCTCGCATTTTGAAAAAAGATTGATCAAAATGCGAGCTATATTTAGTACCGAATGATTAATTTTTATAATATACCGAAAAACTCTATTCATATGCTATACAATCATGCATTTAAGTCTGTTATGGCAGGAATATTTATTTCCTTCACACATGAAACAGGCGATAAATTAATAACGCATTGGACAATGGCTACAATGTCTTGTACAGGAATACGTGTACCTTCATACAACGTAATTGCCTTTTCTGCACCTTCTTCATAAGGGACTTCAGCAGCAAGCTCTCCTGGATTAATACACGTTACAGAGATCTTATCTTTTCTCACGTGCTCACGCATAGCATTTGTAATACCACGCAATCCAAATTTAGATGTGACAAACGAAACTTGTGCATTATTCGTATGATCTAAACCTGCTGTTGAACCAATTAAAATAATCTTTCCGTTATTCGCCTGTCTTAAATTAGGTAAAAGCGCCTGAATATAAGTAATAGTGGAAGTTAAATTAATATTAATTATGTTCGAAATATCTCCAACTTCATCCTTATCAAACGTATAGTCATCTTCAAAACCACGCTTTTCCCATACTCCGACATTATAAATTAATACATCAATAGCAATGTCTTTTAAAGTTTCTTTTAAAGAAGGAATTTGTTGTTGACTAGATAAATCAATGGTGAGCCATTTACGATTTACGCCATCATTTATATCTAAACTACTTGGTCGTGTGCGTGACACCACCCATACTGTATCTCCCTTGGTGGGTAAGCCTTTTACAAATGCATCGCCTAGCCCATGGCTTGCTCCAAATATAATAAAGTTCTTACTCATTCAATCACTCCTTCTAAATAGCTATACTTCTTAATTATAACTATTATAAAAATAAGTAACAACTAAAGTGATTTATTGAAATGTTGGTTTTAAACTAGCCGTGTTAAGTAGTGTAAATTCTTCATTTATGCAGTAGCGTCCATTCAGAAGATGCTCAAGCTAATTGCGCCCCAAGCTGATTCACTTTGGCTAGCCACTCAGCTCGCGCTTTATCCGAAGATCCTCGGATCGGACCAATCTCAGTAACACGTACAGGAGATACTCCACAAAATTTCAATATGTTGCGTTTCATCACATTGTATTCTGCATTCTTATATGCCAACTTATTGTACCAGAACGGAGTATCGGCAGTGACGATCAAACGCGAGGACTTACCGGATAAAAGCTTGTCCACTGCAGGAGAATTTTCCCGGTATTTGTAAGCAAAGCCGGGGAGAAAGACTCGATCGATAAATCCTTTCAGGATGGCCGGCATTGCACCCCACCATGTAGGATAAACAAATACAAGGTGATCCGCCCAGCGGATTAGCTCTTGCGCATCTCTCAGATCTTCCTCTAATTCTGTTCTTTTACGGTAGCCAAACTTTAGGTTCGGGTCAAATTGGATCTTGCTCAAATCAATAGAGCGAACCTGGGCTTTGTTGGCCGAAGCCCCCTTCATATAAGCTTGGGATAAGGCCGAACAGAAGCTCTCTGGGTCGGGATGTCCGTTAATAACGAGAATATTCGATTTCATCTCTAGTTCCTCCTGTTGCAATTGTTTGCGATATAATAGTTAGTATAAAACTGTAATTATCATAGAACGAATTGAAAGATAAATGAATAATCAGAAGCGCAAGTATCCTGCTTATTCACGCAAAAGGGGAGTAGATATTGAAGAACCCGGGAGTTCCCATCACAATGGTATATCCGATTATGAAGACTATTGTTCATAAAGGATATGAAATAGAGAAATATTTCAAGTATGCTTCGTTTGACCGTAGTTTATTACAGAATACAGAGGCTCGTATTACCGAAGAGGAATTGGAGCGATTGATGATTGCCGCCGCGAATTACACACAGGACAATCATTTTGGCGTGCATCAAGGACAGATCATAGAGCTTGCCGACATGGGCATTCTCGGTTATGTGATGCTTCATTCTAAAACCATTGTCGATGCGCTTACCGCTTATCAGAGATACAATGTGATTCTGTGCAACGTATTCAACCTGGATTGGGAAGTGGAGGGGGACGATGTCCTTATCCGGTTTTTTTTGCAGCATCCCGTTCAAACATCGCGTCATGTCGTAGAGGAGATGGCAAGTTCGCTGTATCATAAGATCAACAAGCTTAGCAACCAACACATCCCGTTGCATGAAATTCGATTTACACATGGCGCACCGGCGGATACATGGCCCTATATGGCGGTTTTCGGGAAAGTGCCCCGCTTTGGCGGGAAAGATAATGTTCTGCGTATGAGTAAGGAAGTGCTGAAATATCCGATTCTGTACTCTGATGCAAGACTGCTGGGAGTATTCGAGAATATGGCACGGGAAACCAAGGATGAGCTGACCCAGGCAAGTACGTTTTCAGACCGGGTAGTTCAGTGGATGAAAGAATGTGTTCCTTCCTTTTTTCCGACCTTACAGCAAACTGCGGAATATTTCAAAATAAGCACAAGAACACTTCAACATAAGTTGAAGGCCGAGCAAACTTCCTATAATGAGCTATCTGTAAAGGTACGCAAGGAATTGGCCATGATTTATTTGCAAAAAAGAGAGTATTCCATCGGCGATATTGCCTATTTGCTGTATTTTTCCGAGCCTAGCGCATTTCAAAGCGCTTTTAAGAAGTGGACGGGTTTATCTCCGGGACAGTATCGAACCAAAGCGCGTAACAGGATAGTTCCCTAATCTTTTGAAACAAAGATATAATCCTATAATATTGCCTCATTCTACCCGTGAAGAATGATAAGCAAGCGCTGCTCGCCTGAAATCTCATAAATTACCTAGTGTTAGGAAGATAAGCATATGAGTGATTATGAACAGATCTTTAATGAAATTGAAAAATTACCGCTGCTATTGAATGATGAAAATTACTATCATTTATTAAAGCGTGGATACGATTATCTTGTTATGTTGCATGGTAGCGGCATGAATGAAAAAATGGTTTACAACCGCCTTTTTGCAACACACCAGAATTTAGAAACAGAATGGCAACAAGATTTTATGGCAGAACTCTTAGATTTTGTTTGCGGTTTTATTGGGAATCAAGAGTATTATATTTGGCGGCATGATGGAGCATTTTCAAGGAAACTTCGCATTCACAACTGTAAGAAAAAGGAGTAGAGCCTCAGCTGGATTGATTTTATTAGATAAGAAGATAGCTAGCCGAGCTCATCCGGTTGCACCCAACAGCCATGTGTCCTTAAATTACAAATCTAAATGGTCTCGTGAAATTTATGAAAAGGTATAACTTGACATATTAACGTTTTCAAGGATATTATGGACCCAATAAGTCTATTAATTAGGTGTTACTGTGAGATTTACAAAGCAAATTATGCTTTGCACACGATGCTGTGAAAAAATTACTTAAGGGTGCAAATTAATAAGTATAAGGAAGTGAACATAATGACAAATCAACCAAATCAAGTAAGAAGTATGCCTTTATTTTCACAAACGATAACTGACTTTTGGCGGGAGCAATTTTTGAACGGAGACGTCCTCTATAGCGATGAAGTCTTTACTGTCGCCATCAACCCAGACCTGGACGAAAACAGTCGGGTCATGGTACTGGAAACAACCGATGACCGGGTTATGGCGGTCCTGACGCCTGCGATGGCCGATAAGGTAGGCCTTTATCATCGACAAGATCTGTCTGAGGAGATCTTTCGCCGGAAATTGAATGAAGCGGGAGTCACTCTGCATGGCGCAGATTATCTTTTTTATTTTTCAGAAGCCGATAAGAACGTATTGCTGCAAGAAAATCTGGAAGGTGACTTGCGCCGGTTAACAGAGCAAGATGATGCGGTTTTCTCCGAGTTCCAGTCCTCCGCCTCGGAACATGACTTGGATGACGCTTATGTGGAGTTGGATCACTGGGCGGTGTTCGGCTCTTTTGAGCAAAACCGCCTGGTCAGTGCCTCCAGCGTGTATCCCTGGGAGGACAATGCGCAAATTGCGGATCTCGGTGTACTGACTCTGACGCCCTTTAGAGGAAAAGGTCACGCCCGTAAAGTGGTGCGTTTAATCTGCAAGTATGCCTATGATCAGGGATACGAACCCCAGTACCGATGCCAGCTCGATAACCATGCGTCCACTTCGCTGGCTAAAGCGGCGGGTTTGACGCTGTTTGGAAAGTGGGATGTGATTTCTCCCGACTCCACTGATTGAGACGTCCGACTCAAGTGTTAGCCGAACTGTAAAAATGATTTCTTCATCCTCTATGATGCCTGCTTTTCAGAACCAACTCGTTTTATACAAATAAACCATTCTTCTATAATCGGGCGCTTCTCCGGAACACGGAAAGCGTCATTTTTAATGGAATAAAAGATTGAGTTAAATAACAAGTCTTGTAATAATTGTAATTTAGCAAACGTGGCAGGATGGTTGTAGAAGCTTTTATAATATAACGAAGAGTTAAGTAAATACTTTGTGGGGTAAATATAGAGATTGGAAAGGATATCACTATGAAAATAAATCAATTAATCGCGAACAATATTAACAAATTAGATGCAGTACTACCAGTAGATAAATCGTTAGGCATTGCTGGTTTGTCTGGATCTGGTAAAACAACTTTTTGTCAAACCATTGGTGAAGAATCCAAGAAGCGTCTCGTTTCCTTATTGCCAAAGGCAGAATATCAGTATTTATTTCCTAATATTATGGAAACTAACTTCAGTGCCATCAAGATGGAAGAAATGCCACTTGTACTTTTTCTAGGTAGATCATCCATTTCTTCAAATCCACGTTCAACAATTGGTACACATACTGGTGTGTTTACTGAGATTCGAGTTACCCTTGCTGAAAAATATAATCTTTCCCCGGAAGTTTTTTCATTTAATAATGAATTAGGTTGGTGTCCAGCTTGTAAAGGTCGCGGAACAACTAAAAATGTCGAATGTAAAAAGTGTGAGGGAAAGCGATATAATCAAGAAGTTGAACAATATAAAATTGATTTATTTGATAAATCACATAGTATTTCCGATATCAATGACTTAAGCATTGAAACCATTTTTTCACTTGCAGAAGTTTTAAATATTAGTGAAGGTAAACATCAAATTCTAAAAAATATAATAAATATGAATATTGGTTATTTAACATTAAATCGCATTATGGGGACATTATCAGGTGGAGAATTAACACGACTTTACTTGGCAGAATTCATGGCTACAAGTGAAAATACGGTTATTATCATTGATGAAATCTCAGTCGGTCTTGATCACCAAACATTATTGAAAATTTTAGAAGAGATTAAACAATTAGGGTATAAAAATCAAATTTGGCTCATTGACCATTCTGACACGGTGCTTGACACAGCGGATGAACACTTGTTCTTTGGACCTGGTAGTGGTAAATACGGTGGGAAAATTGTTGAAGAATCACCACGTCCAAAACCAATCAATGGGGAACGAAATCAGGCAACACCAACAGAATATTACCAATTTCATGATCTTTACTGTCGTAATATTCAAATGGCCGAAATTCAGATTCCAAAAAATAGACTTGTAACTTTCACAGGCGAGTCTGGATGTGGTAAATCTACACTTGTTAATGAATGTATGGCTAAAGATTTTCTGAAGCGATATCCCAAAGATAAACTAGTAATGGTTGGTCAAGATCGAAACCAATCGATTACCAGTCGGTCAACAGTTGCGACTTTTCTTGATATTAAAAAGAAACTCACAAAATATAGTGAAGATATTGATGATATTTTTCAGCGCTCGATTGAAGATATTATTGATGAACTGCCAAATGAAGACATCGCTCATAAACGCTTGAGCTTATTGATCAAACTTGGACTTGGTTATTTGACGTTAGAAAGAAAAACACAGTCCTTATCGACTGGTGAATTTCAATGTGTCCATTTAGTTTCTGAGCTGTTTGCTAATTCAAGAAACCCAAATACGCTTTTTATTTTTGACGAGCCTTCAAAAGGTTTATCACAAAATATTTTAAATCAATTCATTGATAGTATTAGGGGCATTCTGCAGGATGAATCTGTCTCAATAATTATGATTGAACATAATTCGTATATGCTAGAAAACTCTGATTTTATCGTTGATTTTGGTAAAAGACAGCTTGCATCTGTGGAGCATCTTGATGTTCTCAGTCATGATGATTATTATCGTGAACAAAACGGTACTTATAGTGTGGCTCCATTGCAAATTTCTTCAACACTAAAGTCACAAAATGGAATTAACTACTTAAAAGAAAATCATATTGCCTATTTTAAAAATGCAGAAAACGTCTATAAAGGTGGCATTTTAAAAAGCTTATCATCTATGGCTCGTTTGATTTATGGTGAATACGAATCTGAAACAATTGCACCCGTCATCGCCATTGATCTGGAACGGCACTTGTACAGTCAATATAGTTTTCTCTATGAAATTGGTGGCTTGATCAACCATATTGTGGCGGCGCATCCAACCAATAAAGATACGAATAGCTTCGATTTCTATAATCAAGACAATCATTGTCCATGCTGCTCGGGTCGCCGGGTGATTGAAAAATTTGATTTTAATATTGTTATTCAGGACAAAACCGTGTCATTCTGGGATGGCTTATTGCATCCAGATGTGATGGAGATTTTAAAGTTCTATCAACTCCCAAAAATACAATTCATCTTTGATGAGATTAAGAATGAGCTCGGTCAGGATTTAAGCAAAAGTTATAACGAGATGACAGAAGCAGAAAAGCATACATTTTTATACGGGTATTGGGAAAAGTCATTCTATGATAAAGCAGCCAAAGCATCGAGGACTTGGGAAGGCTTTAATTACATCATCGGGAACTATATGGTCATATCGAAATCGATTATTAAAGAGCATATAAAAGAATCCAAAAAAATGATTACCTGTCCAATCTGTCGAGGAACCGTGCTAAAGCATCATAAAAAGCTCAAATTAGGCGACACGGATATTCGTGAGATTATTGGGCAGCCTCTTGATCAAGTCATGAAAACCGTGGGGAAGTTACAGGTACTAGAAAAAATGAAAGCCATTGTCGGCGGCGATATGCCTTTGACGGAAGATGTCTCTCTGTTGCCTAGGGAAACACAAGTCGCGCTGAAACTGCTTGAACTAGAGCTGGCAAGCTTTGCCCACTATGAAATGGTTTTGCAAAATGCCCTGCCATTCTGGGACAGTATTAGTGGCAATATCGAATCGATCAGCATTAATAATCGGATCACCATCTGTGATTTTGCCAATATCACAGAAACGAGAGAAACCATCATTGATAAATATTTCACCAATGGAAAACACAAAAAACTGACGTATGTCTATGAAGCGTTTGGTTACAAAAAAATTGTCACCCTAATTAATAAGATTAAAAAAAGTGATCCATGCCCATTCTGTAAAGGGAAAAAAGTAATATCGGAAGATGGGCTCCATGATGGTGTGTATAAATTATCGGTACCATGTGTTAGTTGTTATGCAAGTGGCATCAATGATGAAGGGCGTAAGGAAATCGTCGATGGCATAGACGTACAAACATGGCTAACTGGCAAAGTAAGTGATGTTGTTGCAGAAAGCTTAATTATTGAGGCTGTTGCAGATATTCCAATTTTCAATCGTATTCGTGAGTTGAATAAACGAGATATGATGGCGATTTACCAATTCCTTGAGCAAAATAATTAAATTAGAATTATCGGAATCATGATACCATTTGTCATTATTTCATTTGACATAATATTGACACTCTGTATAGTCTGATGGTATGCTTCAATAAATTTTACTAATCTGATAGGATTAATCATATTACCAGTTCGAAAAATGAAAACAGAGTCGACCATACCATTGGAGACGTAGGATAGCTGCTTTAGCTATTTCCTGCGTTTTTTTATTTTCGCACACAATAGGGGGGGATATTCAGAATATATAACGAAGGGGAAAATGGTGTAGCAGTTTAGCAATAATTCCTACTTAACCCATTTGAATTATGAGTCGCTTTGAAGTTAGGTTTTATAAAAAAAAATTAAAGGTGGTTATTATGAAAAAGCAATGGTATACAGGCTTGTTATGGTTGTGGTTCTTGACGTTTTCGATCATTCTGGCGGGTTGCTCGTCAAGTTCTACCAACACTCAGCCGGAGGCTTCGTCTCCTTCTCCCCAGTCCAACGCCACCAATGAATCGTCTACGAAGCAGGGGACGGAAGACAATTTACTTCAAGAGCCTTTAGCTGCGACGGATTTATCCAAACTCCCGGACAGGGCCAAGCAGCGCAACGATGCGATTATCGTCACCCTGACGAACCCGAGCGGCGCATTCACACCCTATTTCACACAGGTTGGGTATGACGGCAACGTGAACTCCGTACTATACACCCCGCTTGTCCGTGTTGATACGAACGGCTTGCCGGTCACTGGGCTCGCCGAGAAATGGGAAGTTTCCGAAGATAAGCTGACCTATACATTTCATCTTCGCGAAGGTCTGAAATATAGTGACGGATCGCCTATGACGACAGAGGATGTTAAATTTACATGGACCTTACTTCATGATCCGGCATACGACGGTATTAACAGCATCGTGGAAACCAATATCAAAGGCGGGCAAGCATACAAGGAAGGAAAAGCGGATTCCATCGAAGGTATTCGAGTTATCGATGAGCGAACGATTTCCGTGACGCTGGAAGAGACGAATGCGACCGCACTGACTGTGCTGGGTGGCCAGATATTATCCAAAGCCTACTACGGCAAGGATTATAAGTTCGGCAATCTGGATTATATTAAAAACCTGCACGCCAACCCGATCACGAACGGGCCATACAAGCTTGAGAAGTTCATTCCAGGCCAAGAAATACGTTTTGTTGCCAACGAACACTATGTTTTCGGAAAACCGAAGACGGAATACTTCATTTACAAGACGACCGAGGGGGACACATGGCAGTTTATCGAAACGGGGGAAGTGGACTACGGCAGCTTCTCAGCCACCACGGATAATATCGAAAAACTAAAAAATCTCGGTTTCTTGAACCTGGTGCCAAGTACCGCGAGCAATTACGGATACAATCAATTCAATTTGGAAAAAGATCATCTAAAAGACAAGCGCGTCCGTCAAGCCTTGACTTACGGTCTCGACCGCCAACTGATTTATGTTGATTCCAGGCAAGGCGCAGCTACGATCGCCAACATTCCTTCCTCCCCAATTCTGTGGTCCTATACGGAAGAAGACATCAATCCGTATCCGTACGATCCGGAAAAGGCAAAACAACTGTTGGACGAGGCCGGATGGACAATCGGAGCGGAGGGAATTCGTCAGAAGGATGGAAAAAAACTGCAAATCAACTACCTTGGATCGAAGAGCCCGAACACCGATATTTTTATAGCGGTCGCCAAGGAGAACTATAAAGAAATCGGCGTCGATTTTATCCCTGAGCAATTCCCGGATTTCAACACACTCGTAACCAAGGTCGACAGTGGCGATTACGACATGGCCTCGTTCTCTACTACCATTATCAGCGACCCTTCGCAAGGGGTAAGCCGATTTATTAAAGGGGAGACGAAAGGCTACGACAATCCTCGAATTGACGAGCTTTATGCACAAGGATTGGCTATAAGCAACGTTGATGAGCGCAAAGAGATTTACCATGAAATGTTCAAGATTTTAAACGATGAACTGCCGATCATGTTTACCAACTATACTAAATCGGTTATCGCCATCAATGGCCGTATTGACGGTTTCGAATTAAACCCGTTGGCCGGAATCGCTTATAGCTTGCCGGATTGGGAACTTCAATAGGCTGTTTAGGACGGAGAGCCTTTGGCCCGCTCTATTAACTAAGGTATCTCCAGCCTGAGCTCTTCAGGCCGGAGATGCCTGATTAAGGAGAGAACATGAGAACCTATTTGCTCCGAAGATGTTTGTATATGCTCTTGATTTTGATTGGCGCGTCTCTGTTGATTTTTTTTCTGTATTCGTTAACGCCCGGCGATTACGTCGACAACAATTTGAGCTTAAGCGAGGAGCGCAAGGCAGAGCTGAGGGAAATTCACGGGTTGAACAAGCCGATATTCGAACGATACGTGAATTGGATGGCCAATATTTTCAAAGGAGATTTTGGTTATTCCTTGGCTCAGCAGCGTCCGGTCCTCGATCTGTTTCAGGATTACATATGGAACTCTTTTTTGCTTGCCGTAGTCTCGACATTCTTCACCTGGTTTTTTGCCGTTATCGTCGGTGTCCTTACAGCCTACAAGCAGTATTCGCTGTTGGATACGTTTATCATGGTCGGAATATTCGCCGCGATGTCCATTCCTTCGTTCTTCATCGGTTTGTTCCTGATCAAGGTGTTTGCCGTTGATTTGAAAATTCTCCCGCCCGGAGGAATGATTACGACAGGCAGCCGAGCCGAAGGCTGGGATTATATCGTCGAGGTGCTGCATCATATGCTGCTTCCGGTCGCTGTCATGATACTGCTTGGCGTAGGTTCGCTGACTCGTTATTTCCGCAGCAACATGCTGGAAGTCATCCGACAGGATTACGTGCGGACCGCACGTGCCAAAGGATTGAAGGAAAGAACGGTCCTTTACCGCCACGCTTTGAAAAACGCGATGCTTCCTGCGATTACATTGATCGGCTTCGAATTGCCAGGTCTTTTCGGGGGCTCCATTATTATTGAGAAAATTTTCAACTGGCCGGGAATCGGGCAGTTGTACATGCAATCATTTACCGTTCGGGACTACCCGCTCTTAATGGGCTTTACGATGTTTTTAGCCATATTGACGGTCGTCGGTACGCTGATATCCGATATACTCTATCATACTTCCGACCCTCGGGTCAGGCTTTAAAGAAAGGAGGAACTCACGTGTCCATTCCTACGACGGCAGGCCAGGCGGGGAAAGCCAGCCGCCTTTTGGATGCTTCGGATTCGATATGGCGGCAATCGGCTCGCCAGTTGGGCAAAAACAAGCTGGCCGTAGCCGGCTTCGCTTTTATGGTGTTTATGTTTTTGATTTGTTTTATCGGACCATTGTTCTCTCCTTATGCGGATGGCAAGATCAATCCTGCCATGATGCACCAGCCCCCGAGCGCCAAACATTGGTTGGGAACCGATTTGCTCGGCAGGGACGTGCTCACCCGACTTTTGCAAGCCGGCAGAATCTCGCTGACGGTAGGTCTTGCATCCATGGCGCTGTCGATGACCATCGGAACGGTTCTCGGCGTCATCTCTGGCTATTACCGCGGGGTCATGGATCAGATGATCATGCGAATCGCCGATTTGCTGTTTACGATCCCTGGACTCCCCATACTCTTCATTATGGGAGCGCTCATGTCGGATTGGAAAGTTCCGACCGATTATCGGCTCTATCTCGTCATGTTAATGCTTAGTGTAATCGGCTGGCCAGGCGTTGCGCGTCTTGTCCGAAGCCAGATACTAACGTTAAGGGAGAGGGAGTATATACACGCTGCCGACGTGCTTGGCCTTAGCGATAGACGGAAGTTGTTTCGTCATTTGCTGCCCAATGTATTCCCGCTTCTGATTGTTATTGCCACGTTAAGCATTGGAGGGGCGATCTTGTCGGAATCCGCGCTCAGCTTCTTTGGGCTGGGGGTCATGCCTCCAACTCCGACCTGGGGAAATATGATTGATGCAGCCAACAATGTGATCGATTTCGAGAAGCGTCCCTGGCTGTGGATCCCTCCCGGACTGGCCATCTTTTTGACGGTCATTGCCATCAATATTTTCGGCGACGGATTGCGCGACGTTCTCGATCCAAAACAGAATACAAGCAGGTGAACGGAAGATGAATCCATTAATCGAGGTCAACAACTTAAGTACCTATTTTGAATCGGGGGCAGGCACGGTAAAAGCGGTAGACGATATCACCTTTCGAATCCATGAAGGGGAGACGGTGTGCATCGTGGGCGAATCCGGATGCGGTAAGAGCATAACGGCGATGTCGATCATGGGGTTGGTCGAAGGACCTCACGGGAAAGTCGTAAGCGGTCAAATCCGGTTCGGGGATAAGGATCTTCTGAAGATCAGCAAAGAAGAGATGCGGCGCATCCGCGGCAACGACATCTCTATTATCTTTCAGGAACCGATGTCCTCCCTTAACCCGGTCATCACCATCGGCAGGCAAATCATGGAGCCGCTTATGCTCCATCAAAAACTGAACAAAAAACAAGCCTATGTCCGGGCACTGGAACTAATCGAGTTGGTAGGCATTCCCCGAGCTGAACAAATCGCAGCTTCTTATCCACATCAATTGTCAGGAGGAATGCTACAACGAATCATGATTGCCATGGCGATCTCGTGCGGGCCCAAGCTGCTTATTGCTGACGAACCGACGACCGCTCTGGACGTAACAATCCAGGCCCAGGTGCTGGAAACGCTCCGGCAAAGCAAGGAGCAATCCAATATGTCGATCATGCTGATCACCCACGACCTTGGTGTGGTGGCGGAAATGGCGGACTATGTCATCGTCATGTACGCCGGAAAAATCGTCGAGGAAGGGGACGTCGAGGAGCTTTTTGAGCGGCCGAAACATCCTTATACACGCGGACTGCTTAAATCCAAGCCGGTTATCGGTCAGCGGACGGAACAGTTATACTCGATTCCGGGACAAGTCCCAAGTCCGTTTGAGCTGTCCGAATCCTGCTATTTCCACGATCGCTGCGAAAAATGCATACCTATCTGCCGAACCCGGCAGCCACAGCTAAAGGAAGTAGAATCTGGTCATCGAGCAGCCTGTTGGTTGTATGAAGAGGAGGCGGAAGCATGAGTGAAGCATTGCTTGAGGTACGCCATTTAAAAAAATACTTTCCGATCACCGCGGGACTGCTAAACCGTACCGTCGGATACGTCAAAGCGGTCGACGATATCAGCTTGACGATACAATCGGGAGAAACGTTCGGACTTGTTGGCGAATCCGGCAGCGGAAAAAGCACTGTTGGGCGCACGATTTTGCGACTGCATGAGAAAACCAGCGGGGAAGTGCTCTTTAAGGGGATTCCCTTTCATGAGCTGCCCAAACCGGAAGTCCGTAAGCTAAGGCCCAAGATGCAGCTTATTTTCCAGGACCCTTACAGTTCGCTTAACCCTCGCATCCGTATTGGAGACGCGATAGGAGAATCTTTACTGGAGCACCGTTTTGCGCCGCAGGAAGAGATTCGCGACCGGGTACTCGATGTGCTGGAGGCGTGCGGTCTTTCCTCCTATCATTATAACCGGTTCCCTCACGAGTTCTCCGGAGGACAACGGCAGCGGATCGGCATCGCCCGGGCTTTGGTGCTCAACCCTGATTTTATTATCGCCGACGAGCCGGTTTCCGCGCTGGATGTCTCGATTCAGTCCCAGATTATTAATTTGTTCCAGAGGCTTCAGCATACCCGAGGATTGACCTATTTGTTTATTTCCCATGATTTAAGCGTTGTCGAGCATTTGTGTAATCGTATCGGAGTGATGTATCTCGGTTCTATGATGGAAATGGCTTCGCGGGACGAATTGTTTAGCCAGCCGCTTCATCCCTACACAAAAGCGCTGCTATCGGCAATACCTATTCCGGTACCGAGGCTGAAGCGGGAGAGAATTGTGCTCAAAGGCGATATTCCGAGTCCGGCGAATCCGCCTTCAGGATGTAAATTTCATACTCGTTGTCCATATGCCGTAGCACAGTGTAAGGAACAGGTGCCCGAATTCCGTAATATGGGCAACGATCATTATGTTGCCTGCCACCTGGTATAACAGGCCTAAAACTATATAGAATCGATTTTTAGAGATAGAAGGAGTGCAACTAGTTGTCTTATCAATTGGAAATATCGTTCAAGTCTTGTCAACGAGCCAAGTATATATGTGCGAATAACACAATGGGTCTTGCTGAATACGTTAGAAAATTGAATTTTTAAAAACCACCCCTGATCAGAAATGTGAAAGGCTTATAAAGCCGGGAAAACACCAATGGAAATCTTTCTTGAGGGCGGGTTTTGACAGTTCTGTTTAACTCACACAAGCCAAAAGAGAGCTTGAAACCTTGGCGGGCGTCAGCAGGCGGACTGTCTCAGACTAGCAGCGAATTTGGTTTCGCCTTGGGACTCGCTGTTTTAGGCAGTATAAGTACTGCCGTGTATAGAACTCGGATGACCGACTCAATTCCACAAGAAATACCGAATGGAGCATCTCTAATAGCACAGGACAACATCGCAGGAACAACAGAAGTTGCACAAGATATTCCAAATCAATTAGAAAAGGGAGCTCACACGCTGTACGCTGCGGAGCTCCCTTTTATCGGTTATAGCGAGAGTTTCTATGAGCAATCATAAAGCATGACGGACTTGCATACCCTTCGTACACTCAGTTGAACTGTTTTCGTGGTAACGCTTGTCAGGTTGGCAGGTTGAATCCTGTCCTGCTGACACAAGCTGTCCCTCGATTTACACGCAATTTTATTAGCTATTTCCAGCATAATCATATGACTTACGAATGTGTTCTTGCTTTGTTCCATCCGCCTTGGAAGATAGATCTGAAAGGTTTACAATTAGATGGTTATTTATATTTAATCTTTGTTGTCGTATTTTATTATTGGAATTGGGTAAAAAAACAAGCAGAGGAGTCGTTTAACATGACAGAAAAAGAAAAAATGTTAGCTGGCCTGGCATACAAGGCTTTTGGAGAGGAACTGCTGGGGGAAAGACAGCGCGCGAAGGAAATATTGTTTGATTATAATGCGTTGAGGCCAAGTGAAATTGAGAAACGGGACAATCTGTTAAAGCAATTACTGGGTCAAACGGGAACAAACTTTTTCATTGAGCCGCCATTCCGATGTGACTATGGATACAACATTTCAATTGGTGAACAATTTTATTCTAATTATAATTTCACAGTACTGGATTGCAACAGAGTCACGATCGGCGATCACGTCTTTATTGGCCCTAATGTAAGTATTTTTACAGCAGGACATGCTATTGACCCTGAAATGAGAGCCGCTGAAGTGGAGTTTGCGTATCCTATTCATATCGGGAACAGGGTTTGGATTGGTGGAGGAGCCATTATTAATCCGGGGGTCACGATCGGTGACAATAGTATCATTGGCTCCGGCAGTGTGGTCACTAAAGATATACCTGCCAATGTCATTGCAGCCGGGAATCCATGCCGGGTAATTCGAGCAATAACTGAAGAAGATAAAAGACAGTTTGAAAGTACATCGTTGAAGTGAGGCTGAAAAGAACTGTAGTAGAAAATAATTTCCCTACAGTTCTTTTCATATAAAAATTCACAACGCACTAAATTAGCTATTCAGAAATTACGTGCAAAGGATAGCTTCGGCATTACAGTTATACCAATACGAACTGTAAATATTATAAATAGTCTTAAGGACGTTTACGAGGAAAGAGTTCCTCTATACATTAAGTATAGTGATACAACTCTTGATTGCTCAAATAAGGATATAGAACATTGTGTTAGTGAAATTATAGAGAAAATACAAGATTGAATATTCCTCCGTCCAAGAGGAATAATATGTTAAGAATAAATTCAGAGATCATGGTAAAACTGCCTTGCAAGCAATAATTGTTACTGGGGACGGATTGTGGAGAAATCTGCTGAACCATCGAAGAAGTCAAGAAAATCGCAGATAAATATATGAGAAATTGACGCCAACAAAAACGGCTGCTTATCAAAAGCAGCCGTTTTTGTTGGATTTTGAATCGACATTCGATCTGTGGATATACCCATATAAAAGACACTAACATTGACGCACAAATGGATAGTGTGTATATTATATATACACGGTAGATACTCTATTGACGGCAGCGAGGTGATTCAACATGAAAATAATAATATCCAACGCATCGAGCGACCCAATTTACATACAGATCATGAACCAGATTAGGCAGAGTATCCTGAGCGGTGAATTGAATGCAGGAGAGAGCCTGCCTTCCATTAGACAGCTTGCCAAGGATCTGCAAGTTAGTGTTATTACGACTAAGCGTGCCTATGAAGAGTTAGAGAAAGAGGAGCTAATCGACTCTGTTGTAGGTAAAGGTTGTTTCGTATCCGGAGCAAACAAAGATTTTATTCGGGAGCAGCGAATGAAACGACTAGAGGAGAAAATGTTAGAAATCATTCGAGAAAGCAACGAATTAAGCATGAGTCAGCAAGATTTAATCAATCATCTGGCTTTATTATTCGAGGAGGAAGAGACACCATGAATGCGATTGAATTACGAAATTTAACCAAAGTTTTCCAGGAATTTACAGTCGATCATGTATCTTTGGATGTGAAACAAGGCTACATAACCGGACTTATAGGTCCGAATGGCGTTGGTAAAAGCACCTTGATTAAGATGATGCTCGGCATGATCCATCCCGACTCCGGGAGCATCAAAATACTAGGCTGTGATATGCCGAAACAAGAGATTGACATTAAACAGCGCATCGGTATTGTATCAGATGATTGCTTCTATTATGAGCATCTTACGATTCGCGACACGGGAAAGATGATCGCACCTTTTTATAAGAAATGGAACGATAAGAAGTTTAAAAGCTATCTTGAACAATTCGAGTTGTCTCCCAAGAAGAAGGTTAAAGATTTATCCAAGGGGATGAAAGTCAAGTTATCCCTTGCTGTTGCGTTATCGCATGAGGCTGAGCTCCTCATCATGGATGAGCCTACCTCTGGACTTGATCCAGTGTTTAGAAGGGAATTACTCGACCTGCTTGCGGATATGATGCAGGACGAGAGAAATTCAATTATTTTCTCGTCCCATATTACAACAGATTTAGATCGTATTGCTGACTACATAGCTTTCATAAATCGTGGAAAGCTCATTTTCAATGAGGCGAAAGATGAAGTGCTGGAGAGATACGCCATTGTAAAAGGTGACTCACAACTACTCGATTCAGATATTCGAAACAAATTTGTCGGGATTCGTGAGACTGCTGTTGGTTTTGAGGGCTTAATAGACAATAAGCAGGAGGTCGAACAGTTGTTTGGAAATTATGCCGTGTTCGAAAAACCCTCCTTAGAAGAAATCATATATTTCACCACCAAGGGAGGCCGCACTTATGCTTAACTTACTCCGTAAAGACTTCATCGCTTTGAAGAGCTCACTTGGAATGCTTATCTTATGTCTGGCTTTATTCAGTATTTTTTTTATACCAAAACATGATATGTCTATTTTTACTGTGGGTTTCACTGTAGCTCTCGCCGCAGTTAATATGAGTACGATGATAGATGTCAGAAATAATAACCATAATTTTCTAATTACACTGCCGATTAGCCGAAAGCATATTGTTCTTGCCAAATACATAACAGCCATTATTGGTTCGCTTTTTGGAGTCCTTGCTTCCTATGGGATTCACTTGCTCGTTAAACTAGCATTCCCACAGCTTAACAAACCAGACTTTTCGATCACGGGTCTGCTAGTTCCAATAGGAATGATACTTGTTCTTATTTCTATTTATTTGCCGCTTTTTTATACACTTAGTAAAAAAGGAGCTGAAATTATCAATGTTGTGTTTTTGATAAGCCTGATTGTTCTGATGAATCCTGGAGCTATGTTGATGATGATGAGCGAGGAAAGCTTTATCAGTGGTCAAATTTTATTTCTTATTTCAATCGGGATTTTACTGTTACTCATAGCTTCCTATTACTTAACTGTATATCTGTTTACTAGAAAGGACTTGTAGGAGGGCTATTCAAATGACAGACACACAAAAAAAACAAATAAAAAGTTGGATGATTACCCTTGGCGCTTTTCTCCTTATGCATATATACTTTATCGCCGTTGATGGCACATCATGGGTACCGAAGATGAATGATTCGGGCAATTTAGGAAACAGGTTTTTTCAATGGATTTTGCAAGGGGATCTTTTCACGGAATGGATTACTCCTTATAGCTACCCATTTTTTAACTTGGTCACCGTGATTAGCACCGTTGCTGTACTTATAGCAGCAGTATCATACATCTTTTCTAGCATTTTTTCCAAAAATTAAGCGAGAAATCAAAAAAATCGTCATGGAGAGATTAATATATGAAGTGGATACTTTTGGTACTCGTCGGATGGTCAACATTAGTCGTGGGTCTGTTCCTAGGTGCTCTTTCCGGTGATATTGCTGAACAGTTGTTCGGCTTATCAAGAAATTCTCAATCATTCGTTAAGGGTTTAGTAATGAGTGGGCTGGTTGTTCCGGTTATTTTGTATTTGTATCCGCACGTCTATAAGCTAACTGGTGTTAAACCTAAAACACCAGTATATTCCTGGAAAAGACTTCATCACTTTATTACTGGGGTTCTCTTGGCAATTGCACTGGCTTCATTAGGTTTCATAATAGCTAGTTCTCAAGGGTGGATCGTCATTGAACAATGGCATAATCCCGATCAGTGGCTTGCTGCGCTGCTTATCAATGTTATCATTGCTTTTCTATATGAAGCTTTACCAGAGGAATTAGGATTGCGAGGCATGCTGTATGATGTCTTGCGTCATCGATTCGCGGCTTGGCTAGCTGTATTATTTCAAATTATTTTATTTATACTTGTCCCTATTACAGTTACCCAGCTTCAAGTGCTCTTTGGTCTTGCTCCCGGAAACATCATTAACTTGCCTTATATCATATTAATTCTAACCTTTGGAATATGTTTGCAGCTGCTCCGTCTATGGACCGGGAGTCTCTGGGCGTCGATTGGTTTTCACATCGCATACTTAGAAATCTCGAGGTTTGTCATATTTGAACATGGATATGGAGGACAGATCATAACCTACTACGAACCAGTGCCCGGATTCGGCGGGTTATTCACAATCTGTATGATTATTATTGGGGGTATCATTGTATCACTCGTTATACTAGGTGTGAAGCGTTTTATACGGAAAAGTGAAGGGCGACATAAAACTGCTCGATTCAGCTAACTTTGTCGGGATTCGCGGGAGGCCGCACAGTTGTATGGTCAAAGTGATAACTAAAAAGGAGAACTAGTCAAATGATAGATACACAAAAAAAGGGTCGTCCTCGAATAAAAGGTTGGATGATGACCCTTGCTGGGTTGCTTCTTATGCAATTATTCTTTATCGTCTGTGATATGTATTTCTGGTCACCGTACAGAGAATTCAAACCCGGAACATTAATTGGTAAAATTATTAATTCGAAGTTATTTACAGAATGGTTCACTCCATATAACACACCTGAATTTAATGTATTTACGGGATTTTTTGGGGTTACATTACTCCCATCTGCTCTCATAGATGCAATAAAAGACATCTTTTCTAGAAAATGAATCCATTTTTGAAGAGGAACGAGCTATTATAATGATAAACTAAATGCCAGGTGAATTATGGATGAAAACTTATTTGTGGAATTGCGACATAAAATTGTCCGATGAACAATTACGGATAGACTCAAAGTGGAAAAAAATTAAATAAGAAAAAGGCTCTAGTTGATTCGTCTCATTGTGAGACAGGGATCAAATCGCCCCCAGTTCCTCCACAAGGCCGGACAAGAGGAGTCACGAGCTTCAATGCATAAAATGCTGCGTAGATCGCGGCTTTTTTTGTTTTAACGATATAAGTTCTAGTCGATCATTCATCAAATGTCAGAGGACAAGAACTTGCATCCTTAGCCGATTAGATGATTGTCTAATGTTATTCAACACCGGCAGCCTATTATACTAACGGTTTTCTCCAAAACCAACCTTATTTCCTCATGTATGTAAAAGTCATAAAATATATATGCTATTATGATAAGCTACTATAACTTAAAATTATACTTGTAATATATGAGCAAAATCAGTTCAATACTTAAATAAAAGATATATCGTTTTTCAGTTAAAAGAAATGAGGACATCGTATGCGTTACCTTTACGAATTTATCGAGCATCAGGATGATATGCCATTCAAGCTGTTTGTCAACAGCGTTAAGCATATTCAATTTCACTGGCATAAAGAGGTGGAAATTCTCTACGTTCTCCAAGGATCTGTTATCATGTACCTTGACCAGAAGCAGTATACTCTGAATCAGGACGATGTCATTGTGGTGAACAGCATGTCGGTCCATAAATTTGAGGGGAGTAGCCATGACAATATATTATTAACACTTCAGTTTGGTCCGGAGTGGCTGTACAATAACGTTTTCATTTCCTGTAATTCAACGACTGAGGCTGAACCGAACGGCTTCCGATTTGACACCATCAAGCACGATCTTGCAAAGATGGTATGGGAGATGAACAAGAAAACACCAGGTTATCGAAGCTACACGCTGGGGAGGCTTCAAACGTTATGCGGACATTTACTGCGATATTTTTCGGAGGGAATAAACTCGGAAGCTGAAGAAGGCAGCAAGAGCTATGACTATAAAAGGCTGAATCGGGTTCTTACCTATATCGATCAAAACTACAAAGAGAAGATTACGCTGCAGACGATGGCGGAACAAGAGCACTTAAGCTTGCATTATTTTTCTCACTTTTTCACGGATAAAATCGGTATTCCTTTCCAAAAATATTTAACGCTGATCCGTTTGGAGAAGGCTCAGTCGGAGCTCTCGGGAAGTGAAAAGAGCATCACTGAAATTGCGATGGATTGCGGTTTTGCTAACGTAAAGTTATTCAATAAGTATTTCAAGGAAAAGTACGGCTGTACACCAAGCTCGTATCGAGAAGCCACTATGGCACCTAATCAGGATAAGCCTAATCGGAAGCCGCTCACTTACGACGAGTCCTCAAGTGGAGACTATTATGAGTTAGATACGATCAATGCGATGGGGTCGTTATATCGTTACCTGGATCTGAAAACAAATCAAGATCAGGAGGCAGTCAACCCTTTAACACCTATTGTTACGGACCACGAGCAGATACGGATTCAGACAGGCATGTCGTCAAGAGGGTACGATAAGCACTGGAATATTACCACAACCGCAGGCAGGGCAGTTGAAGGACTGCGTGATGACTGGCGTCGTCAGCTTTCTGAACTTGTAGGACGAATCCCATTTAAATATATTCGTTTCCACGGCATCTTTAATGATGAGATGATGGTATATAACGAAGAGGATGACGGCACCCCAGTCTATAACTGGGCTTATGTTGACAAGCTTTATGACTTTCTTCTTGGGCTGGGGATCAGGCCATTTGTGGAGCTCGGTTTTATGCCGACCCTGCTCAGCCGTTCCAACGAAACCGTATTCTGGTGGAAAGGGAATATTTCCCCTCCAGCCGATAAGGAAAAATGGAAGGCGCTTGTTCGTGAGTTCGTTCGGCATTGCATAAATCGGTACGGGGTTGAGGAAGTAAAGCAATGGTACTTCGAAGTGTGGAACGAGCCGGACTTATCTGGAGTTTGCTGGGCAGGGAGAAAAGAGGAGTACTTTTCTTTTTATGAATCTACAGTCCGAGTGATCAAGTCAATTCTTCCAGAACTAAAAGTAGGAGGCCCTGCTTTAGGTTATGGTTCACTTTGGAACGACACATGGGCTGAAGAGTTTATGGAATACTGCCGGAAGCATCAAGTACCGCTAGATTTCTTTTCCTTTCATATATATTCGGAATATCCTCAGCTTAAAGCTGAGAATCATATTTTAACGAAGATGATGCCGCCTTCTTTTTATAAAGAAAGCATACATCGGCTGCAGCAAAAAATGGAGCTCACCTCTTTCCGTGATTTGGAGCTGCATATTACCGAATGGAACTTTTCGCTCTATGACCGGCATCTGCTGCACGATACCATGTTCATGGCTCCATTCGTCATTTATCATGCGATGAATACGCTGGGAGACGTGAAGGCAATGGCTTTTTGGTGCTTTACTGATGTGTTTGAGGAAAGTATTGTTCCTTCCTCTCCGTTTTATGGAGGTTTTGGTTTGATGAATAGAGATGGACTTAAGAAGCCGAGCTATTACGCTTTTGAGTTTCTTCAGAGACTGGGTGAAGAGTTAATCGTTAAAGGGGACGGTTATGTAGGCACTCAAAAAAGTGACGGGAGCATGCAACTTCTGCTGTATCATTACGTCCATGTGGATCATCTGTTTTCAAGCGGAGACTGGTCGGAGTTGTCCAATCTTAACCGTTACGAAGTGTTCGAAGAGAAAGGCAACAAAGTTTTTCAAATAAACATTTCTCATCTTTCAGGAACCTATAAATGCACAAGTTATCAATTGGATCGAGATCATGGCTCCGTTTTTGACGAGTGGGTTCGCATGGGGGCTCCGGTATTTTTGACGGAGGAGGAGCTTGCGTATCTTCACGGAAGAAGCGGCCCGGTTATCCGGACAGAGATATTACAGGATAAAAGCTGGCAGAAAGAAATTAATCTTCCTCCACATGGTATATTATTACTCACATTGGAGAAACAATTTTAAAGACAATTTTCAAGAACACCACTCTATAATGAGGGGTGTTTTTTGTTATCTATCTTAAGTGGCACAGATGAGCAGGAATAAAAGATGTGAAGTGAACAAAAAACGACCATATGAGCGGCAATTTACAACAAGTAAGCGTTAACAATGAAATTTATACTATAGTTGTGTCCACAAGAGAATTACAGGAGGGAATAAACAGATGAAGCGTTTCATGAAATGGATGACGGAATCTTTTGCACCAAGATTGGAGGCGATTACAAATAATATTTGGATAGCATCGATTCAAGAAGCCATTATGGTTGCGATACCAATGATTTTTATTGGCTCTATTATTACGTTGATTTCTATTTTGCAAGACTTTATTCCTGGAATGCCGGATTTATCACCAATCACAACCTTCAGCTTCGGTCTTCTCGGTTTGTTTATTGTATTTCTAACGCCTTATACCGTCATGGAAAAAAAGGAGCGTCACAAAATCAAGCTGCTCGCGGGAATGACCGGAATATCTTTATTCATCATGCTGCTTAATCCAACAATAAACGAGGACGGTACCATCCAGTTCATTCTTGAGCGTTTCGGTCCTTCGGGTATGGTTACGGCACTGATTGTAGGCGTCTTCGTCGCGGTTATAATGAATGTCTGCACAAAGATTTCTTTCTTTAAAAAAGGTTCTTCCATGCCAGAGTTTATTATGGATTGGTTTGACTTCCTGGTACCGATTGCCTTGATACTGGGCACAGGTTGGGTTCTTGTATATCAGCTTCACTTTGACATTTTTGGACTTATCGTGGGCGTGTTCGAACCTATTAATGCCATGGGGCAAAGCCTGTTTGGTTTTATTCTTTTCAATTTTATTGGGGTTGTGTTGTATTCCTTTGGGGTCAGCCCATGGGTTCTGATGCCAATATGGTATGCCATATGGATTCCAGCGATCGAGGAAAATGCCGCATTGGTGGCTCAGGGCCTGGATCCGGTCAACATTAATACATTTGAAACTTTCTTCTCCGGATGGCTTGGAATCGGAGGGATGGGTGCAACGTTGCCGCTTGTCATCTGGTTCCTGTTTGCCAGATCCAAAAAGCTGAAAGCCATTGGTAAAGCAACTTTAATTCCTTCCTTGTTCAATATTAACGAGCCTGTTGTATACGGGGCGCCAATCGCGTTCAATCCACTTTTGATGGTGCCCATGTGGATTAACGGTCTAATAACACCCATTGTCGTTTATTTGGCTCTTGATATGGGGTTAGCTCAAATTCCAAGTAAAATCTTTCAGCTGTGGTATACACCGATCGGTGTATCGACTTACATTATGTCCGGATTTAACGGACTGATTCTGCTCGCCGTCGTCTTGCTGATTGTGTTTGTCGTATGGTTTCCGTTTTTTAAACTGTATGATGCGCAGGAGCTAAAGAAAGAGCAGGAGTTACATGAAGAAGCTTGACATGAAAGGGTGGAAACAAATGAATGCATCTATTAACGATTTGATAAAGGAAATGACACTTACTGAAAAAGCATCCCTCTGCGCGGGATTAAATATGTGGATGACCAAGGGGATTGAGAGACTCAACATTCCGCCTGTTCATATGTATGACGGAACGAATGGTATTCGCAAAACGAACAGTGACGAAGAAATGGGGATCACCACGGAAAATATTCCTGCCACTTGTTATCCCACAGGATCAGCAATCGGTTCTTCCTGGAACACTGAACTGCTGCATGAAGTCGGGGTCGCACTCGGGAATGAATCAATTGAAATGGGGGTAGAGTTGCTGCTCGGCCCAGGAATCAACATGAAGCGGACTCCGCTTGGAGGAAGGAATTTTGAATATTACTCGGAAGATCCTTGCCTGACAGGTGAACTCGGCGCTGCCTTTATCAAGGGCCTTCAAAGCAAAGGAGTTGGAGCTTCGCTTAAACACTTTGCTTGCAACAATCAGGAATTTGAAAAAATGGTGACTAGTTCGGAGGTGGATGAGCGGACTTTGCGAGAAATATATTTAAGCGCCTTCGAACGGATTATTAAAAAAGCGGATCCCTGGACAATCATGTGCTCCTACAACTTGCTTAATGGAACGTATACAAGTGAAAACGAACATTTATTAAACGATATTTTGAGAAAAGAGTGGGGATACGAAGGGGTAGTGCTATCAGACTGGACGGCCGTCAATGACCGGATCCGTGGGCTTAAAGCTGGACTTGATCTCGAAATGCCGGGACCTGCCTACTATAATACGAATGCTATTATCGAAGCAGTTGAGAGTGGGGTTCTTACTGAAGAGCAGCTTGATAAAAGCGTTGCCCGTATTCTAAAGCTTGTTGAACGTGTAACCGGAAGTGAAGGATCTGCTCCGACTTCTCGTATGGATTATCATACTCTGGCACGAAAAGCTGCAGCGGAAAGCATCGTGCTTCTGAAGAATGAGAACGGTATTCTTCCGATACAGCTTGCATCAACCAAGTCCATTGCGGTTATTGGTCGGTTTGCCAGCAAGCCAAGAATCCAAGGAGCCGGCAGCGCTAAAGTTACGTCTACACGCATCGATATCCCTTTGGAAGAAATGAAGGAGTTGGCGGGAGCTTCCGTTGAGCTGAGCTATGCTGAAGGCTATCTGGAAGATGACTCCATCAATGAGGAGATGATCAAGGAGAGTGCGTCATTGGCCGCAAGATCAGATGTTGCAGTCATATTCGTTGGCCAGCCAGAATACGCCGAATCTGAAATGCGTGACTTAAAGGGAATTGATTTGCCTAAGCAACAGATCCTGCTAATTCAAGCGATTGCAGCCGTTCAACCTAAATGTATTGTGGTGTCAAGCAGCGGTTCAGCCTTGGCGATGCGTCCCTGGGTTCAGCATGTTCCTGGCGTTATTCACTCTTGGCTTTCCGGACAAGGCATGGGCAAAGCGATTGCTGAAATCTTGTTTGGACAGACGAACCCATCCGGCAAACTGTCCGAGACCTTTCCAGTAAAACTTTCAGATAATCCTTCACATATGCGTATTCGTGGGGAGAATGGCAAGTTATATTATCGTGAAGGGCTGTTCGTCGGCTACAGATACTACGATCGAAAAGAACTTGCTCCACAGTTTCCATTTGGCCATGGCTTATCCTACACTTCATTTGCGTATAAGGATATGAAAGTGGCTCAGATGGAGACAGGTGTTACAATCTCTTTCTGGTTGGAGAATATCGGAAATAGGAGCGGGAAGGAGGTAATTCAACTTTACGTGCACGACGAAGAATGCAAATGGACGCGTCCAGAGAAAGAATTGAAGGCATTTGCCAAAATCGAGTTAGCTCCTGGGGAAAAGAAGGAGGTTGTTTTTGAACTTGAAGAGAGAGACTTTGCCTATTACAATACAAAATATAACCGCTGGGTAGCGGAGAGTGGTTACTTCCAAATTGCGCTTGGCAGTTCTTCTCGTGATATCAGAATCACGGAGCGCCTGTACTGTGATTTTGGGAAGGAAGAAATATCATTTCACAAGTTCAGCTTACTCAGCGATTGGATCAGCGACCAAACCGCTAAATCAGTTTTGGAAGAATGCTTGGATGAGATGAACCGGCACGTCATAGACAAGGTTTATCTCAATGAAGAGTTCATCGGATTTTGGGAAGACTTCCCTGTCATTAAGATTTTTCAGATGTTTGGTCAAAGCTGGATGGTTGACCGGTCACCAGATGACATCATTGAAGAACTTATAAGTCGAGTCCATCAGAGACGCTTTGCCAAATGAGAAAAAGTTAATCCGGCTATGAATATAGGATCACATAAGCAGCCGTGGAACGTATATTTCTTGCAGATGAGAATGGCCCGAGCGCCAAAGAGCTAGGCGCAGCATTTTTCATCGATCACCAGTTTTATGACCCTCATGATACAATGCAGATACTGATCTCGTTGTTATCATGGGGGTTTATTATATTGCGGTTTCGAGAATGGAGAGGCTTCATAAGGCGGCCAATAGGACATTCATCGATAATGAGCGTGAAGAACGAAGGAGGGGCTGAAATCATGACAGAGACGTTCGTATCCTCCTATAGAACATGTACAATAAAGTGCCGCACGGTGGTTTACTTTTTGGTTGTCCAAAGTTTTATTTGAAGGACATTCCATACAATGACAAATTTACATATATCGTTGGTCAGAATCCGGACAGGATCACCCAAATTGGTAGCTGGCGCAAGCCGGGTTCTAGGGTGTACCGAGGAAGGCCGGGGCGCGAAATTCAACTGGAATTTAATCTAGATCATCAAGGATGGCGTTTTCATGCATCGTATTTTCTGAAATCGGCCTGGACGGATTCGAATCAAGCGTTCCATACCAATTCAGAAGACCTGGTCTCCAAAATCCATGAGTTGTACCCTGATAAGTGAGTGTTACGTAATTTATATTATGTAAACTAATTATGCTGCTTCGGCGAAGTTTCGCCTGATTTGAGATTCTATTGTTGTAGGACAAGCACATACACGAGCAGCAAGCGTTTTTTTCTTAATTTGTCAGAGGACAAGAAAATAGTCGCTTAAGAAGTCGCCTGTAAGGCGGCTTTTAGTTTTAACGATGGAAGTTCTTGTCCTCGGCTCGGGACAAAAACTTCCATCGTGTCGATTAGATGATTGTCTAATGTTAATCGACCTCGACAGCTTATTAAGCTAACGGGCAGGATAGTTTAATAACATATCGAATTTTTAAGCGTGGAAGGGTATACGAGGCGAGGCGTTGCTTAACTAAACAAACTATTCGTTTACCAATCGAAGAATCTATACAGTCATAGATTAAGTTATAGTACCTATAGAGGCTGATGAAATTTAAACAAAAAGAAAGAGTGGCCTGAATTCGGAGAATGGAACTTTTTTTCGCCGATGGAATTTGTTTTTGAGTATACCGTCAGGTCTGTAAAGACAGAGTAAAATCGAAGGGTGTGGGTGATAAAATGCCTAAGGCTGCAGCAGTAAAACTTCCTGAGACGATGGGAATGCAGGAATATGATCGGAGTGCTTCATTTATTTCAGCAGAAAGACGTATCCAAATCGACCGTTTCATCCGAAAAGAAGATGCAAACCGCTCCTTATTCGGTGAACTCCTAGCCAGGGCAATGATTTGCCGGGACCTCGGCGTGCCGAACCGGGACGTTCATTTTGTTAAAAACAATTATGGAAAACCGCTACTGTTCGGGCATGAAGAGTTTCATTTTAATATTTCTCATTCAGGGTGTTGGGTTGTCATGATCTGGGATCAGAACGCCGTGGGCATCGACATTGAACAGATCCAGGAGATTGATCTTGAGATTGCCAGACGGTTCTTCTCCCCTCTTGAGAATAAGGATCTCATATCCAAGCCGGAGTCGGAACGAAAGGAATATTTCTATGATTTGTGGACACTCAAAGAAAGCTATATCAAAGCGTTGGGTACAGGGTTGTCGACTCCGCTAGATTCTTTCAGTATTCGCATAAAGGATAATGACAAATTCATGCTAGATCCGGATTGGGAGTCATGTCGGTTTACACAGTTTGAGATCGACCCTGAGTACAAGCTGTCTGTCTGCTCACTTGGCAATCATCAGCCGGCATCTATACAAATTCACGATTATAAAGATTTGATTGATAATCTGGCCTGACACGATTCATCAACACTTTCATGTGAACAAATCATTGAAAGAACTTCGCAAATGCACGAGATGATGATGCCGTACATACCTTTAGAACCATGTAAGGTTAGTATCGGACGAATAAAAATGTTTGATAGACTACGGATTATAGCCCGGTACTTGTGACAAATCCGTGGATCATGTTAGTGACAGGCAAACAGTTCACGACTTTTATCAAATATGGAATTTAGTCGATGACAGAGTTTTGAATGTAGCAATAAGTTAAACTTAACGCTATTAAACAGATGTTGCTCAATACACGACTATATATAAAAATCGAGTGTATATCAGAACGTTTACCTGGTAGATGCTCGATTTTTTGCTTCGCGATCTGAGATTGGTCAGAATATCCGACAAACGCATAGAGATCATTGGAAAATATTTTGAGATATCGAGTATATTTCTAAATGATATTGATAAACGAAAGCTAATGTTTTTTACTATGACATTAATCATAACATTTCAACATTTATCAACTTATATCGACAGAAGTGATTTACAAACTAATCCATAGGTCACATTGACTTATTATGATATTTTTTGGTAGATTAAGGCTAATAAACTATAATGTTTCCATTATCCCACTTATCCCATGAATAGGAAATCACCCCCTTCTAGAATCTACTCAACATCATATCCAACCTAGAATAAACTCCTTCTTGCTAGCTAATTCGAACATCAATATACATAGTAGAAAACGTCTCTAATCTTTTTGTTAATCGAATATCGACCTAATAAAGCTCAATCTACCCATTTCCCTTTTCTATTCGATATGGATCTTCTCCATCTATTTTTTTCTATGGATTCTGCAATTGATAATGGTCTATATATTGAGATTCATATTCATTCAATCAATCTATATAGAATCATTGCGAAATCTATCTATCTTGGTATATGGGAGGAATTTCACATGAGCGTAATGACGTCGGTACAAGCGTTGAACGATGTCACTTATCCTTTGATCCATCCTCAGAAGCGCATATGGTATATGGAGCAGATCTTTCCTTGTACGTCCATTGCAAACATTGGAGGCCCTGTTCGAATTAAAGGTACCGTTGATTTTGGTCTGCTGGAGCAAGCCATTCACGCTTTTATTCGCTGTCATGAAGGGCTTCGGATTCAGCTTGCGGAATGCGATGGAGATGCGCTACAAAGGGTCAGAGACTATGAGGAGCAGTCGCTCGATTTTTTTGATTTTTCGGGTGAATCCGATCCGGAAGCGGCCTTTTGGTCGTGGGTGGATGTCGAGGCAAGAAAGCCAATCCCGTTAGTGGGCTCCAGGCTGTACTACTTTGCGATGTTTCGCTTATCGGCCGAAGATAACGGTTATTTGGTGAAGAGCCATCATATCATCTCTGACGGCTGGTCGAATCAGTTGACAACCTCACAGATTGCGGAATTCTATACGAAGCTGCTGCATGGAGAGTCCATCGATACTGCTCCGGAACCGCCATCGTATTTCGAATACGTTCAAGAAGAGAAGACTTATTTGACTTCACCAAGGTTCAGTAAGAGCAAGCAGTATTGGCATAATAAATTTAAAATGATTCCCGAAGGTGTTACCCAGGCATCTGTAAGCAGCACGGAGGGAAGAAGGTATACCTTACAGCTCAATGTAGCACTTTCACAACGTATTCAATCATGGGCAAATGAAGCGGGAATATCATTGAATACGTTCTTTGTGCTTGCTTATTTGATCTACACGTACAAGACGACTCAGCAGCGGGATTTGGTTGTAGGGACTCCTGTATTGAATCGCTCCGGCAAAAAGGAAAAGTCGATGTACGGGATGTTTACCAGTACGATGCCATTCCGTTTTGAGCTTGATCCAGAGGCGACCATCCAGGATACGCTTAGATCGGTTCAAAAAGGGCTGATGGAATGCTACTTCCATCAACGCTATCCGTATGACCTGCTTGCACAAGAGCTGGAACTGAAGAAAAAAGGCTACGATCAGCTGTTTCATACCAGCATCAATTATTATAATACGAAGCTTCAAACAAGCTTGAATGGTATCCCGATTGAAAATGTGGAGTTTTACAATGGTCATCAGCTATACGAGCTTCAGATTGTCATTAAGCATTGGTCCGCCGATGGCGGTTTGACGCTGGATTATGACTATCGATTAGATGTTTATCAAGCTCAGCAGATTGAGGAGTTGTCTCGAAGAATGCTGCTTGTTATCGAGCAGATGCTGGACAAGTCTCAGGCAGCAATTAAAAGTTTAAACCTGCTAACAGCTGCGGAACAGCACCGCGAGCTGTATGACTATAATCAAACGCTCGTGTCTTATCCGAAGGATCAAACCGTCCTGCAGTTCTTTGAGGAGCAGGCAAGACGCAATTCGGAATCTACAGCCATTGTATATGAGCAGGAACAATGGACGTATCGACAGTTAAATGAGCAGGCGAATCGATTAGCACATTTTTTGATCCAAAAGGGTATTGCTCGTGAATCGATCGTTGGACTTTGGATGCAGCATTCGATCGAGGCGGTTGTCGCTATTCTTGGAGTGATGAAGGCAGGTGGTACCTATCTGCCAATTGATCCTGCTTATCCCGAAGAACGGATTCGATATATGCTGGAGGACTCTGGTGCTCAGCTTGTCCTGACCAATTTATCGAACGTCGTTCTCATGGAATATCCGGGCGAGATCATAGCTTATTCTGATCTTTCTCTGGATGGACTCGATTCATCCAACGTTAATCATGTTCATGAGCCTCGCGATCTGGCTTATATAATCTATACTTCAGGCTCAACAGGCCGTCCAAAAGGCGCGATGATTGAGCATAGAGGTCTTACGAATTATATCTGGTGGGCAAAAAAGGTGTACATTCGCGATTCCATTCCGACGTTTCCACTGTATTCATCTCTCGCCTTCGATCTTACCGTAACCTCCATATTTACTCCGCTCATATGCGGGGGACGTATTATCGTTTATCGAGACAACGGAGATGAATTTATTCTATACCGAATTATGCGAGACAGTGCTTCTACCATCGTAAAGCTGACTCCTGCTCATCTTGCATTGCTGAAAGAGCGGGACAATAAACAATCATCCGTAGGACGCTTTATTGTTGGCGGTGAAGATCTGAAGACTAGTCTGGCAAAAGAGATCACCGATTCTTTCGGAGGAGCAATCGAGATCTACAATGAGTATGGCCCAACCGAAACGGTCGTGGGCTGCATGATTCATCTGTACAATCCACTCGAAGACAAGCGTGTATCTGTACCGATCGGCATCCCTGCGGATAATGTCATGCTGTATATTCTGGATCAGGATCAGAATCCCGTTATGCCAGGAGCGATTGGGGAACTGTACATTGCCGGAGATGGTGTCGCTAGAGGATATTTGCATCGTAAAGAGCTGACGCAGGAAAGATTTTTATATAATCCGTTCGTGCCTGGTACTCGAATGTACCGTACAGGGGATCTGGTGAAGCGGCTTGCAGATGGCAAGATTGAATATATCGGTCGTGTGGATCATCAAGTGAAAATACGAGGTTATCGCATTGAGACTGGGGAGATCGAGAAAGCCATCGCCCAGCATGAAGCAATCTCAGACGCAGTCGTTATTGATCGAGAGAATGATCGACTCGGAAAGTATTTATGCGCGTATATTGTAAAGCACGCAAACATTGAAGTGAGCGATCTCAAACAACATTTATCCATTACACTCCCGGCTTATATGGTGCCTGCGGCATTCGTGGAGCTGGACGATATTCCGCTTACGATTAACGGCAAAGTGAATCGAGTGCTTCTTCCTGAGCCGGATTTTACTTTAGTACAGGAAAACGTGCGTGCGGCATCACGAAGTCGTGATGAAGCAGATTTGATTGAGGTTATTAGCGGTGTGTTGCAGCTCGAACGAGTAGGCATTTACGATCACTTTTATGATTTAGGCGGAGATTCGATTAAAGCGATTCAAGTCTCTTCACGGATGAATCGATTTGGTTATTCGCTCAAGGTCAGAGACATATTAGAGAACCCGATCATCGAACGGATGGCGTTAAGGCTGGAACCCGTCAAGTCTGTTAACACCTATCCGCAGGAGCGCTGTGAAGGAAAGGTTGCATCATGGCCGATCATCTCTTGGTTTTTTGAGCAACAGTTTGAGCAACCAGACTACTATCATCAATCTGTATTGCTTGAATTAAAGGCCGATGTTGATGCTGACATCGTGAGAACGATCCTATTGCGATTAGTCGAGCATCATGATGGTTTGCGATTGCAAGTCAATATAAATACACAAGAGCTCGTTTATCATAACCTAGCAGATCGTATGATGCAGTTCCAACCCATTTCCTTAGCAGAGGTCGATGATCATACGCAAATCGTACGCATGGCTGAAATAAGCGAGACCTTTAAGTCCCAGTTTCACCTTCGCGATACGATCTTAATCGGATGTTGTCAATTCGATCTTGGCCGCAACGGAAAGAGACTTCTTATCTCGGCACATCATCTCGTTATAGACGGTGTATCGTGGCGGATTTTACTAGAGGATATGGCTGAATCTTTGAGCAGTTATGCACGAGGGGAAGAGTACCTGCTGCCGTCCAAAACGGCATCACTTCAGATGTGGTCTGATGCATTGTCGAGATATTCCGTTACGGAACAGGAGCAGCAGTATTGGGAGGATCGAGTTGCTGCAATCCGCCCAATACCGACAGATCGCAGCGATGACGCAGCCTTGATGAGCAGCTCTAATACACAGGAGCATGTGTTTACACCAGAGGAAACGGGCAGTCTGCTGTTGGAATGTCACCAAGCATATGGGACGAAGCCTTTAGATTTGCTTATTGCAGCATTAACCCATGCGATATGTGAAAGCTTCCAGCTGAAAGAAACAGTTATCGAGCTGGAATCACACGGACGTGAGCCGCTTGAGGAGCTTGATTTATCTCGTACGATTGGCTGGTTTACAAGCATGTATCCCGTGAAGTTGACACAGCCAGCTAGCGGAGCGGATGCTTCCGCTCTTGCCGCTCTCATCAAAGAGGTGAAAGAGCAGATTCGCTCGGTCCCTACGCAAGGCATCGGATTTGGCATCCTGCATTCGAATTCAAAGCTATCCTTGGATTATGATGCTAGAGCATTAATTCGATTTAATTACTTGGGTGACTTTGACGGTGTCTGGGATAACCCTTGGTTCGCATTAGCCCAAGAGAGTAGCGGCCTCGATACGAGCAGACACCATGAGCTAACTTGCTTACTCGACATTCAAGCGATGATCGTCAATCAATCCTTACGGTTGAGCATCACCTATAGCCGCAATCGCTTCAATGACGAGACGATTGCTAGATTGATAGACACCTATAGAGAAGCACTGATGCTGATCTTGAACCATTGTGCAGGCAATCAAGTGAGGGAATACACCCCATCAGACTTTGAAACCGCAAAGTTGTCTCAGGAGGAGCTCGATAGCTTATTTTTCTAACAACATCTCTCGAAGAGATGAATAAACGACAATACAAGAGTGTCATGATCTGAGATTTCAAAGGGGGTCATTCGATATGTCTAGAGTGGTGTTTTTCGGTGTTGATCTGCACGGGCATGTGAATCCAACGCTTGGATTGATCCACAAGCTTACCGAGAGAGGTGAAGAGGTCATCTACTATTGCAGTGAGCCCTTTCGTGAAAAAATTGAACAGACAGGGGCAACCTTTCGCAGCTACCACGGCCTATTAAGATTTGGAAGGCATAACGGAACAGGCATAGAGACCCTACTTGTATTCGCGGACTTTATCATGGACAAGTGCCGGACCATAGTTGAGGCTTTGCGTGACGAGGTCTATGAATTAAAGCCTGACTATATCATTCATGACAGCTTTTGCTTATGGGGGAAAGAGCTAGCGGCAGAGCTTCGGATACCGGGGATTTCCGTGTTTTCCAACTTCCCGTTTATCGATGAGATGGCCCAAAAGGACCCTGCGTTTTTCATGGATTATGTGCTGATTGCTTCGGATGATCCGCTCTATCTCAGGCATAAGGGGCAGCATGATGTTTACCGGAAGCTGATGGATAAGCTGTCACGCGTCATTGGGCTCAAATATGGAAAGCCTTCGATGAATGTGATTAATGATATTTTTTGCAGCAAGGAGCCGCTTAATTTGGTGTTTACCTCTCGTGAATTTCAAATTTATGAAGAGGTGTTTGACGATACTCACGTGTTTTCCGGCTATGAGATTTATCCAAGGGAGGAGCCCATAGACTTTCCATTTGAGAAGTTGGACAACAGGCCCTTAATCTACATTGCCTTTGGGACAATACTTCATAACCTGTCTGAGCTCTATCAGACTTGCTTTGACGCACTAGGCAATTCCAAGTATCAGGTAGTCATGTCGCTTGGCATTCAAACAGATTTCTCATCGTTAGGTCCAGTTCCTGACAACTTCATCGTTCGAACCTTTGTGCCTCAATTGAAACTATTAAGCCGGGCTGATGCTTTCATCACGCATGGCGGCGCGAATAGCATTTATGAATCGTTGTGCAGCGCTGTGCCTATGATTGTTCTGCCGCAGGTGTTTGATGAGTTTATGGGGGCCTTGATGGTAGAGCGTTCAGGTACGGGAATCTATTTGCGCGATCTTCATCCTACCAAAGAGAAATTGCGAGAGACGACTTTGCAAGTGCTGGATAATCCTCTCTATCGAGAGAATTGCGAGCTCATAAAGCAATCCTTTAAGTCGGCAGGCGGCTTGGATTATGCAGTAAATAAAGTCATTCAATTTGCGAAGCAGAAGGTGTGCCATGAGTAAACTAACACGGGTGCTGTTGTCGATCAGTTTCATCGTTTCTCTTTTTATGAGTGCAACAAATGGGAGCTTATCAGCAGCGGCTTCTACAATCGGTTCTGCCACAGATAGCGATATAGATGCCTATATCGAGGATATGATGGACAAATCAAAAATTCCAGGAATGTCCGTGGTCATCGTAAAAGGGGATGAGACGGTCTATCAAAAAGGATTCGGCTATGCTGACGCCGAGAACGATGTGCCGGTGAAGCCAGAGACTTTATTCGAGCTTGGCTCGACGAGCAAGGCCTTTACGGCTTTGGCCTTGATTCAGCTGGAGGATCAAGGGCTTGTGAATCTAGAGGATTCCGTCACGAAGTACCTCCCCTGGTTCGAGACCACTTATAAGGGCAAGCCTGCGGATATTCGCATTAAGCACTTGCTTCATCATACTAGCGGGATTCCGTTCCACAGCATCGGGGATATTCCGGAAGCCGATGATGACCAGGCGCTGGAGAGAACGGTTCGTACCCAAATCGGACAGAAGCTCGATCATGAGCCAGGCGAGAAATACGAGTACGCGACCATCAACTATGATGTTCTCGCTCTTATCATTCAGCAAGTCTCAGGTATGACGTATGAGCAGTATGTCCAGCAGCATGTGCTTGATCCGCTGAATTTGAAGCAAACGTACATGTTCCGTGAGGATGCTGCCCGTGGTGATATGGCGGTAGGGTATAAGCTCAGCGTGTTAAGACCAGCAGCCTACGATGCTCCAATGTATAGAGGAAACACGCCTGCGGGCTATATCATTTCGAGTGCTATCGACGTGGCACAATGGCTCAAAATCCAAATGGGTACGGTACAAGGAGGAAAGGATTTCGAGAGATGGCTGACTCGCTCCCATGAGCCAGATCGCTCTGTTGCACCATCAGGAGACGGCTCCTCGTATGCGGCAGGCTGGAGCGTTTATCAGGATGGAACAGGGATGCTGGCTCACGCTGGAGGCAATCCCAATTACTCTACATATTTCGTTCTTCGTCCGGCTGATGGCTATGGAGTAGCGGTTCTTGCCAACATGAACTCTCCATATTCAGGAGCAGCCGCTCAAGGCATCATGAACATGCTTGTCGGCAAGGAAGTCCTCGAGCCTGCAAGCGATATGTATAAAAACATCGATGCGATTTCATCCGTGGTGCTTCTCTTGACGGTGCCGGTACTGCTATTAGTCTTTTGGCTGACAGGGAAGGCAGTGTGGCAGGCAATTCGGGGGAGTCGCAGCTATGTAGGCCGTCACGCTACGACGGTAACCGGATTTGTGATTTTTACCCTATTCATGGCAGGTCTTGCTTATTGCCTATATCAAATTCCGGATACGCTCTTCTGGGGCGTAAACTGGGCATTCGTTCAAGTATGGGCGCCTAACACACTGATCTATGCCGTTTATTCCTTGTTTACGACGATTTGCTTGTTCGGAGTGTACTTCCTTTTTACGACCGTATTTCCTAAGTTTGACGATCGCTCTTTCTTTGCCATTACACTTCTTAGCGTAGCAAGCGGCTTTGGCAATGCTCTCATCATTTTTATTGTCAATGAGACGCTGAATCGAGATCTCGATAAATTCCAGAGCGGTATGCTGCTCTACTTTGTTCTCGGGATTGCGATCTACGTGTTTGGACAAAAGCTCGTGCGAACAAGACTCGTACGTATTGCCAATGACATGGTATATGAGAAGCGAATGGAGCTGCTTGGCAAGATACTGAATACGTCTTATCAAAAGATAGAAGGCGTAGAAGACGGCAAAATTCCGGCTTCCCTGAATAACGATACGGAGGCAATCAGCGGCTTTTCTAACATCGTCATTACCGGCGCAACCAGTCTTGTTACCTTAATCAGTTGCTTTGTCTATATGGGCATGATTAGCCCGTTGGGAGTGATCATGGCAATTGGCTTTATCGTGGTAGCAGCTGGGATCCATTACTTTACAGGGCTGAAGGCGAATCGGCTGTGGGAGCAAATGCGTGATATCCAAAACGTGTTTTTCCGCTTTATTCATGATTTGACGAGCGGATTCAAGGAGCTAAGCCTTAATCAAGACAAGCGAGCTGATTTCAAGAAGGACATGCAAGATAACTGCCATTCTTACCGAGAGAAGCGAATCGGCGGCGATCTGAAATTCGCGAATGTGAATGTGATCGGCGAGCTGTTGTTTACCTTCGTCATCGGTGCAGTTGTCTTCTTGTTCCCGCTGCTCTTCAGCGAGCTGAAAGTGAGTACGCTGCGCAACTATGTATTCGTTCTTCTTTATATGACAGGTCCTGTTCATGGCATCTTGGGAACCATTCCAAATATATTCCGTGTTCGAATCAGCTGGAACCGAATTAATGAACTGTCACGAGAGCTGGATTCAATTCAGGAGGCACAGCAGCAAGCAGCTTCCAGTCTAGAACCGACGCAGCCAATAGAGCTTAAGCTGCAATCTGTGGAATACCACTATGGAAATCGTGAAGGCGAAAGCTTTGCTGTAGGACCGATCGACTGTTCCTTCCGTACGGGGCAGATTACCTTTATAACTGGTGGGAACGGCAGCGGAAAATCAACCCTGGCGAAGCTGATAACGGGTCTATATGAACCGGCGCAGGGCGGGATTACCGTAAATGGGCAGTCCGTGCCTACACGGGAGCTGAGCCAGCAATTCTCCGCTATATTTAGTGACTTCTATTTGTTTGAGAAGATGTATGGCGTTCCTTATTCCTCGAAGCAGTCGGAGATTGAGCATTATCTGAAAGTGCTCCATTTACAGGACAAAGTCGAGATTCGTGATGGCTCTCTCAATACGACGAAGCTATCGACAGGACAACGCAAGCGGCTCGCGCTGCTCATTAGCTATTTGGAGGATCGGCCAATCTGCTTGTTTGATGAATGGGCTGCAGACCAAGATCCGGAATATCGGGCGTTCTTCTATCACACCTTGCTGCCTGAGCTTAAGCAAAGAGGGAAATGCATTATCGCGATTACTCATGATGACCGCTACTTCCACATGGCGGATCAGGTCATCAAGATGGAGCTGGGTCAGGTAGTTCAGGTGGAGCAGAACGACGAGATGAAAGACAATGAAGCTCTCGTTTATTCGAAACAAGGCTGAAACAGTCACTTTCCAGCATGGGGGATGAAGCGAAATGAGAGAAAGTCGTTCAACCAAATTGGACAAGGCCAATGTGGAAGATATCGTTGCATTAACACCGATGCAGGAGGGCTTGCTGTTTCATTACAGAAGCGACAGGGACAAGAGGTACTACACACAGCAGCTTTCAGCACGCTTGTCCGGCCACTGCTCGGTTGAAGCTATTCTACAAGCATGGCAGAACGTTGCTCGCGCGAATGATGTGCTACGAACCGTATTTCGCTGGGAGAAGCTTGAGAAGCCTGTTCAGATTGTGCTGAAAGACATGGAAATCCCGATTGCCGTTCTGGATTACTCCAGCTATTCGGCTGAGCAGGCGGAAGTAATGATTGCCGAGTTTAAAGCACGTGATCGTTCGAAAGAACTTGACCTCGAAGTAGAACCGATGCGAATTACGCTATGTCATATAAACAACGAGTCTTGGGAGATGATCATCACATGGCATCATATCCTATTCGATGGTTGGAGCAATGGGGTACTGCTCAAGGAGTTTTTGCAGGCTTATCAAACCATTGTTGAAGGAGCGGAGGTGCCTTTAAGAACAGCTGTCAAGACTCCGTTTAAGCAGTTTGTGCAGCTGCTACAGCGTCAAGACAAGGCTTTGCAGCGGCAGTATTGGGAGCAGGAGTTTCAGGGTTGGCAGGAACGTACCTCGTTGAATGAACAGAGAGAGCTGTATGAGGAGGGTGCTTCAGGAGAAACGAAGATTTCTCACACTCTAACAATCTCGTTCCAAGAGGTAGAGGCTATTTCTCGTTATACCCAGCGCCATGAAGTAACGCTGGCTGCTTATCTGTATGCTGCATGGGGCTTACTGCTTGGACGATACTGCGGGACTGAGGATGTTCTATTTGGCACAACCGTATCAGGTAGAACGCCAGAGCTTCCTGGAATGGAGGAGATGATCGGCTTATTTATCAATACCGTTCCACTGCGGATATGCTGGACCTCGGAAGAGCCTGTCCATCAGTTCGTCAGATCTGTAAATGAGCGGCTCAAGCGTCGCGTAGATTATGAGCTGACACCCTTAGTTGATATAAACGCTTATAGTGGCGCTGATTCTTATGAGCCGTTATTCAACTCGATTATGGTTGTTGAAAACTACCCATTAGATACGAGCATAGGACAAGCAGGAGCCTTGCGAATTGAGCATTATGAGATGGAAGAATCCACGCATTATGGGCTGACGATCGGCGTTCAGCTAAAGGAACCAGGGGAGCTGGAGCTAGAGTTTGCTTATGATCCGAGCTCCTTCTCTAAGCCAATGATCATGAGGCTCGCCAACCACTATAAACAAATCATCCTGCGAATGTACAGCAAGGCTGAGCTCAGGATAAATGAGCTTGAGCTTCTGACAGCAGAAGAAATGGAAGAGCTTCTCTTCTCGTTTAACCAACAGTCGTCTGCGTGTCTTAAATCGGAGCAGCTAGAGCCTGGTCTCGAGGATCTTGTCCAGCTTCGATTCGAGAGACGGGTTATGCAATCACCGGACTGCACAGCTTTAATATGTGGAGAACACAGCTATACATATCAAGAAATCAACAGAGCGGCCAATCGGCTTGCGCATCAGATCAGAGCGCTTGGTGTTCATGCCGATAAACCTGTCGCGATATGGCTTGATCGATCCGAGCAGCTCCTCATTGCGATGCTGGCTGTACTAAAGTCGGGAGCGGCTTATGTGCCGATCGACTATGATTACGCTCCAGGCCGCATCAACCAGATTCTCCAGGATAGTGGAGCAAGAATATTGGTGATGGGTGACCATGTGATCCCAGCTTCGATTGATTTTGATGGCACTTGCATGTGTATGGAGAAGGTTCTGTCAGCGCCGGATGCAGTCGAAGCTGATCCTGTACCTCCTGTAAATAACCCTAGCGATGCAGCTTACATCCTGTACACATCAGGCTCGACAGGAACTCCGAAGGGTGTAGTTGTTGAGCAGAGCAACCTGTTGGCTTACGTTGATGCCTTCCAGCAGGAGTTTCACTTAACGGGCAGAGATAGCTTTTTGCAGCAAGCCTCCTGCTCCTTTGACCAATTTGTAGAGGAAGTATATCCGGTGCTACTCGCTGGCGGCCAGGTTGTGATTGCACGCAAGACCGATGTGATCGACATGCCGAAGCTTGTCCAGCTGATTGACCGTCATCAGGTCACGATCGTATCGTGCTCTCCTCTGCTTATGAACGAGCTTAATAAACAATCCGGAATGGACAGTGTCCGAATCTTTATAAGCGGTGGCGACGTTCTGAAGCCTGAGTATATGTCGGAGCTGCTCAAGAAGGCGGAGGTCTACAACACATACGGACCGACAGAAGCGACGGTGTGTGCAACGTATCATCGCTGCTTGCCGGAGCATGCTTCTCGAACGAGCATCCCAATCGGCAAACCCATTTTGAATTACCGCGTGTATGTCCTTGACGCTTATGGCTATCCGCTGCCAATAGGAGTGCCTGGGGAGATTTTCATTGCAGGAGCGGGTGTAGCAAGAGGTTATCTGAATCGACCTGAGCTCACGGAACGGCATTTTTCCTCCGATCCGTATGATGATGGTGCGCGCATGTATCGTACAGGCGACATCGGATTATGGCTTTCAGATGGAAGTCTGCTGTATGTCGGCAGAAATGACCAGCAAGTGAAGATTCGAGGCTATCGAGTAGAGCCGGGGGATATAGAGCATCACTTGCTTGGTCTTGATGCGATTGATGAAGCGATCGTGCTTGCGCATCAAGATGAACACGGCATGATAACACTTGCATCTTATGTCATGATCAATCGTGACGTAACCGCTAATGAGCTGCGGGATGAGCTATCGGCTGTATTGCCAGCTTACATGATTCCGACCTTCTTCTACCGTATTGACAAGGTTCCGAGGACCCCTAACGGCAAGCTGGATCGCAAAGCGCTGCTACAGGTCACGGACAGACTGGCTGTTACCGATGATGGAGCCTCATTTGAAGCGAACGATGATAGCGAGACGGAGTGCAGCATAAGGCGCGTGTGGCAGGAAGTGCTGAAGGTGGAGCATATCGGGCTACATGAACATTTCTTTGATCTTGGCGGCAATTCGATCTTGCTTATGCAGCTGCATGCCAAGCTAGAGAAGGAATATGGCTTTGGAATCCAGATCGTGGATCTTTTCTCCTATACGACAATCGCGAAGTTGGCAAAATGGGTGGATGAAAAGCATAGCGTTCCCAAGCAAGAGGAGCAGGCTGCATGGAGCGTTTATCAGCAGCTCCCAGCAACCTTTTTCCATCGTCATTTGAATGGCACCGGGATAGGAATTGTCCGGTTCCACCTTCAATCCCAATTAAGAGAGGCCGTTGATGGACTTGCTTCCGACACTGAAGTTGAATCGCTTGATGTATTAACAGGTATGGCGCTTTATTTGTTCAGTGAATGGAATGAGAAGACTGGCGCTGCAATCCACAGCTTACGTGCGGAAGGTGAACAGGTCGTTCCCTTATCTCTCGATTTTACGAAGATCAGTGGATTTGAAGAGCTGTTCCAGCATGTGCATCAGGGCCGAGTGAACGGGACGAATGCTTACCATATTGGACGCATTCAATCCACACATGTAAAGAAGGGAGATGATGAGGTGCTCCCTCTCATCTACCGCCAACAAGATCTAGACATCGATGCAGCATGGCTTGACATATACGATATGGCTTGGGGGATAGATATTCAGGCTGATGAACATCAGCTGTCTATTTCGATCAAATTCAACGACAAGCGGATGAAAAAGGAAGCGGTCCAGATGCTCACTAACGGGTATGTCGATCTGCTGCGCCAGCTAAGTACAAGCCGCGTGATGTCGTGAGGAGGAGTTGTCGATGAGAAAGCTAGCGCTTCTATTTCCAGGTCAAGGCTCGCAATATATCGGGATGGGCAAGGACTTGCTTGGACGATCAGCAACAGCGAGAGCGGTATTCGCTGAAGCCAATGATGTATTGGGCTTTGATCTTCAAGCGCTTATCGCAAATGGAAGCTCTGAGGAGCTGACACGAACGGAAAATGCGCAGCCTGCGCTGCTTACCGTTAGCGTCGCAGCGTTCCGTGTATACATGGAGGAAATCGGTGTGGAGCCTGCCTATTCGGCCGGACACAGCTTAGGTGAGTTCTCGGCGCTGACCTGCGCAGGCGTGATGACATTCCAAGAGACGCTAAGGCTTGTAAGACGTCGAGGTCAGCTCATGCAGGAGGCAGCTTCCGAGGGTATCGGCGCGATGTGTGCGATTATGGGCAGCGATTCAAGCCGTGTAGAAGAGGCTTGCCAGCGCGCATCCATCTCCGAGCACCAAGAGGTTGTTATCTCCAACTACAACTCTTCCGGACAGCTTGTCATTTCCGGACATCGCATTGCGGTTGAGGAGGCGGCTTCCGAGCTCGAATCTCTTGGAGCCCGCATCGCATTTTTAAAAGTAAGTGCACCTTTCCATAGTCCGCTTATGAAGGGTGCGGCCATTCGGTTTAAAGAAGAGTTGGCCTCCTGCACCTATCGTCCGTTTCAATGGTCGGTGTTGTCCAACGTCACAGGTAAACCTTACGAGTCCCCGGATCAGGTTGCATTCTATCTGACCGAGCAACTTACCGCTCCTGTACGGTGGGATATGGCGATGAAGCTGCTCTCGGAGCAGGGTGTTCGTATTGCTGCGGAGCTTGGCGCGAAGCAGGTGCTCACACAGTTTATGCGAACAGATGCGAAGTCTATTGCTTGTTATCCGTATGAAAAAGCAGCAGAGCTTGATTTGCTTCAGAAGGAGCTGGAAGCCGACAAGCTGGAGCTGGCCCGCCAAAAAGCTTCCAATAACGTGGTCACAAGATGTCTTGCGGCTGCAGTATGCACGCGCAATCGCAATTGGGATCTAGAGGCGTATGATCAAGGTTTTGTCCTCCCTTATCGGCAAGTTCAACGATTGCAGGAGCAGCTGGATGAGAACGGGGAGCCGCCTACTCAAGCACAGATGCACGAGGCGCTCAAGCTGTTGAAGCAGATGCTGGATACCAAAAAAGTGCCGGAACAAGAGCAGCAGGAGCGTTTTGGCGACATTCTCAAGAAAACGGGTACAACTGCGTTGTTTCCAGAATTCTCGCCTGATTCATGGGTGATTGCTTGATGATGTATGGAGGTGATCAGGGTGGATTTTCAGTCAATCAAATTAAATCGCAAGTCTATAGCTGAGCTTGAGGATGTTGCCTTTGATCGAACATCGAGTCAGGATATCGCGATTGTCGGCATTGCGGTGAAGCTGCCGCTTGCAGATACGGTTGAGCAATTTGCTAACAATCTGAAGACAGGACGGGATTGTGTTAGACCGATCCCTTCACTGCGTAAGCAGGATACAGATTTGTATTTCAAGCAGATGGGGCTTGAGCCGGAGGATTTAGCCTATGGCGAGGCTGCTTATCTCGATGAAATTGATAAATTTGATTATTCCTTCTTTAAGCTATCGCCGCGAGAAGCGAGCTTACTGGACCCCAACCAACGATTATTTCTAGAGACGGCCTGGCGTGCAATCGAGGATGCGGGCTATGGCGGCGGCAAGCTTGGAGGAAGCCCTACAGGCGTCTATGTTGGCTATGGCTCTGATGCAGACTACTTGAAGCTGATTCGTCAGGTGGAGCCGGAGGCTGTCTCCATGTCCATGGCGGGAAATGTACGCCCGATCATCGCTAGCCGCTTGTCGTATTTGATGGATCTTCGAGGGCCGAGTTTCATCGTCGATTCGACATGCTCCTCCTCGCTCGTGGCCGTTCACCTGGCGTGCCAGGCGATACGCAATGGAGAGTGTGACTCCGCGATCGTAGGCGGAACTCAGCTTCACCTGATCCCGATCCGGGAGTATGAGGTTGGCATTGAATCCTCCACTTCGCGGGCGAGAACCTTTGATGATCGTGCCGACGGGACAGGGACTGGCGAAGGCGTTGTTGCGATGATGCTGAAGCCACTCGAGCAAGCCATTGAATCGCGTGATCATATTTATGCCGTGATTAAGTCGAGTGCGCTGAATCAGGATGGTGGATCCGTTGGCATTACTGCTCCTAATGCAGAGGCACAGGAGGCAGTGATTGCAGATGCATGGAAGAGAGCGGGTATCGATCCTGAGACAATTGGATATATCGAGACCCATGGCACCGGTACAAAGCTTGGAGATCCCATCGAAGTTGAGGGGCTAAAGCGGGCGTTCCGACGCTTTACGGACAAGCGGCAATTTTGTGCAATCGGGGCGCTCAAAAGCAACATTGGTCATTTGGATAATACAGCGGGTATCGCAGGCCTGCTCAAAGCCGTTCTATCGCTAAAAAACAAATGCATCTATCCGACGCTACATTTTGATCGACCGAATCGGGTGATTGATTTTGCGGAATCTCCTGTATATGTGAACGATAAACTGATGGAATGGAAGAGCGGACCACATCCTCGTAGATGTGGAGTAAGCTCCTTCGGCATCAGCGGCACCAACTGCCATGTCATCTTGGAGGAGGCTCCAGTGGAACGCTCATGGATGAAGCCTCAGCATGACGAATATCGACTGTTCGTCTTGTCTGCGCAGACAGTGTCTGCATTAGAGACTTATGTGGATGCAAGCCTTGATTATCTGATGCATCGTCCATCCATTGATTTTGGGGATCTGTGCTACACATTGGGCACAGGTAGAGGGCATTACCGCTATCGGATCGCGATTGCAGCCAAAAGTGTGGATGAGGTTGTAGACGAATTAAGAAGCTTTAAGACGGCTGGATTCAAGGGCATGCAAGATCGATCACAAGGAGAATCGAATAGCTCCTTATATGCGGATTCGATTGATCGCTTGCAATCGCAGCTTGAAGCGATTCGTTCTGCAGCTGAAGTTGTGTTTGCTACTTACTTCTCCTCTGATAGGATGGATCGCATGCTTTGTGCAGAGCTAGGCAGGCTTTATGTGCAAGGAGTGAGCATTCCATGGGAGCGCCTGTATCGGCAAGAGCGTAGAAGACGTCTAAGCTTTCCGACTTATCCGTTTGATCGGTATCGGTGCTGGGTGAATCTGACCGATCATACATCAAAAGGTAGAGCTCGTCATACCTCGGCCAAGCGCAATGATGCTTACGAAGCAGCAAGGAATGAAAGTCATAATCAAGATCAAGATCAAAGTGCTTTCTATCATCAACGGAGATGGCTCCCTGAGCCGTTACCACAGATTGGTCGAAAAAGCCACGGCTGTGAGACGATTCTCATCTTAACAGAAGATCATCAGGATAGCAGTCCTTTCGTACGACGATGGAAAGCAGTTGGATCGAAGGTTATTGAGGCTGCTATGGGTGACAGCTTTAAGGTAGTCGATGTGACGAAGTATATCGTTCGCGACGAGATGGAGGATTATGAGCGACTGCTGCATGATGCATTCGATTCATTCAACTCATTAGGTGACCGATCTCTTCTTATCGTTGATCTACGGTTTGCTGCCTTTGGTAATGAAGATGAGACCTTGGAGAAGCATGAACAGCAATTGGAGCAGTCGATATATCGGCTCTATCGTCTGATTCATGCGCTAGCACGTCGGGATGGTCATGAATCAATAGCTGTGACGCTTGTTACTTCCTACGCGGATGAAGTTACGGCTGAGCAGCCAAGAGTACGTCCTGAGCAATTTGCCATGATCGGGCTGAGCAAAGCTGCCGGCTGGGAGAATCCGAATCTAAAAATCCGGTGGATTGATGTGGATGAGCAGTCGGATCTGGTAGAGAGCGTATGCTCTGAGCTTGAAGTAGAGACGACAGAGTATTGGACGGCTTATCGCCAAGGAAAGCGATATGTAGAGTGCGTTGATGTGCTGAGGCTGGAAGAAGAAGTATCAAGTTCTCTTCAGCCGTTCTTCATCCGTTCCCAAGATATAAACGGTACATACCTCATTACAGGAGGACTTGGCAGCATCGGACTGCTGATCGTTTCGCACTTTGTAAAAGAGTCGAAAGGTAACATCCGCCTTGCTTTAATGGGCAGAACGGCACTTCCGCCCAGAGATCAATGGCCTGACCTAGAGCATGCGGATCAGGATAAGAAGATCGTTCGTGCGATACGTGCCATTCGTGAGATGGAGGATGCCGGGGCGCAGATTGAAGTCATTCAGGCGGATGTGTCCAATAAAGAGCAGCTGAGTAAGGCAATCACGTCTCTGCGGCAGCGTCATGGACGAATTGCAGGGATCGTGCATGCTGCCGGAGTTTCCGAAGGAAATCTGATGAGCCGATTGTCGGCAGAAGAGCTGCGATCCGTCATTGCGTCCAAGACGACAGGTACGTGGCTGCTGGATCATTTAACGCGGCAGGATAAACCGGACTTCTTAGTCCTCTACTCGTCTGCGATTACGCTGGTAGGCGGAATCGGCTCAGGTCCGTACACGGCAGGCAATGCATATTTGGATGGATATTCAGCTTATCGAAACCGTTTTGGCTTACGAACCTTGACCATCAATTGGCCGGCTTGGAAGGAGACCGAGAAGGATGAGGCAGATGAGGTAGACGAATCGAAGGAGATGTTCTGTCTCATGTCTCAGGAGGATGGAATACGAGCGTTCCAAGAGCTTCTTCAGGCTTCTGAAGCTGCTCCCGTAAGACAGGCTATTGTCGGGAGATGGAATCGTGGCAGCCACCTGTTTGTATTAGGGGAGCTGCTGCCATTCCGTCAATCCGAGCAGGTTCAACAGGCTCTAACTCGATCCATAACAACCGATAAGACTCATGCGAAGGCAGATCATAGACGTTCAGCAGGTACTGCGAATAATGGAACTTTTGCAGCTCCAAATAAATGGCCTACCACGCATAGTGAGATCGAAGAAGCGGTGGCCGAGGCATGGAAGCAAGTGCTTGGCTATGAGGAATTGGACGTTCATGCAAATTTCTTCGAGATCGGTGGAGACTCCATCCTTATCACGAGAGTGCATCACTATATCGATGAGGAGTTTCCTGGGCTGACTACAGTAGCGGATATGTTCTCTTATCCAACCATCGCTCGGATAACCGATCACCTATATGATGTTGTTTCCGATACGGAAGAAACGGGTGAAACTACGTTGGAATCGATCGAGGCGAACTCCTTTAATGAAGCGATATTCGCGATGTTTGAGCGAGTAAAGCGAGGCGAATTATCCATCGAGAATGCGGTTGATCTTTATCGCGGGATGGAGGTAGCAAATGGATAAACTAGCGAGTCAAATCTTTGAGCAAGTTGCTAAAGGGCAATTGGATGAGAAGGCAGCGATGCAGTTGCTTCGAACGCTTAAGGAGCAGCAGCCAAATGAGAGTAAGGATATTGCGATCATTGGACTTTCTTTAAAAATGCCTGGAGCGGATAACATCCATCAGTTCTGGAACAACCTCGAGCAGGGTCGTGACTTCATCGGACCTCTTTCGGAAGAACGACAGCAGGATAGCTTAGGCTTTATCCGTACCTTTACCCAGCTTGAAGAGGACAGCATTCACTTTAGTCATGGCGGCTTCATGCAGGATATCGACAAGTTTGATTATGCTTTTTTCAATTTATCTCCAAAAGAAGCAGCCTTAATGGACCCGAATCAGCGGCTATTTTTACAGACCGCCTGGGAGGCTATTGAGGATGGGGGTTATGGAGGTAGACGTATCCAAGGCAGTAGAACAGGCGTCTATATCGGGTATGCTGATTGGCCTGTATATGGTCAGTACATTACAAAGAATCAGCCATCGCAGATTCCGATGGCAAGCACAGGGAACACGCCTTCCATCATCGCTGGTAGGATTGCTTATTTGCTGGATTTGCAAGGTCCAGCATTGCTGGTTGATACGGCTTGTTCCTCCTCGCTCGTTGCGGTCCATCTCGCCTGCATGGCGCTTAGGAATACGGAATGCGAGATGGCCATTGCGGGTGGAGTGAAGGTATGTCTTATGCCAGTGGATGGATTGTTCGAGATTGGCATCGAATCTTCCAATCGTAAAACGAGCGCATTCGACGACAGCTCTGATGGCACGGTCTGGGGGGAAGGAACGGTCGCTTTGCTGCTGAAGCCGCTAAGCCAAGCTATTCGAGACAAAGACCCTATTCATGCTGTCATTCGGGGTAGCGCCATGAACCAGGACGGTACATCCGTAGGACTGACCGCACCTAATGCTGCCTCGCAGGAGAAGCTCCTCATGCGAGCTTGGAAGGATGCGGGCATTCATCCGGAAACAATAGGCTATATCGAGGCTCACGGTACAGGAACGAAGCTTGGAGATCCGATTGAAGTTGACGGAATTCGCCGGGCATTCCGTCACTACACGAATCGCAAACAGTTCTGTGCCATCGGGTCCGTCAAGACCAATGTAGGACACTTGGATGCAGCTTCAGGGGTTGCCGGACTTGTGAAGGCAATCGCAGCACTCAAGTATAAGAAGCTGCCGCCGACCCTGCATTTTGCGAGACCGAATCGAAATATTCCCTTTGAGAACTCCCCGCTCTATGTCAATGATCGCTTGAAGCCTTGGGAGAGGAGCGAAGAGATCCCTAGAAGATGCGGAGTAAGCTCATTCGGCTTCAGCGGCACAAACTGTCATCTTGTGCTTGAGGAATCCCCATTAGGGATACCAGATGCAGCCCAAGCAGATACGCATCATGGTGATCAGCTGATGGTCCTGTCAGCTAAGAGCAGGTCAGCATTAGAGCGACTAATTCAAGCTTATATCCGCGAGCTGCCTGAGCTTGAAGGAAGCTTTTCAGACCTATGCTATACAGCCCATACTGGGCGAGGACATTATAGCTGCAGATTGGCAATCATTGCGAGTGGTATTCCGAGCCTAATGGATAAGCTGTACGCATTATTAGAAGTGGGCTTAGAGCAGCAGCTTGAAGAAACAGCAGAAAAAGGAGTTTTTTACAACGAGTATCGAATTGCAAGTGGCCGAAGAGAGAAGCGACAGCGCGGGGAATGGACATTGGATGAACTCAAGGCCCGAAGTGAGGCGGCAAATGAGCTGATTCAGCAAGCTGATTCAGATGGAGGTTTGGACAAGCACCTGCTTGAACAGCTCGCCCAGTTCTATGTCCAAGGAGCGGACGTGAATTGGGAGGTAATATACGAGGGGCAGCAGCACTCGAAGCTGCATCTCCCTGTGTACAGCTTTGAACCGTCGCGATGCTGGATTGATCCATCGGCTAATACTTATATGGCTCGGTCGATGCCGACTGTAGTTGAATCAAACAAAGAAACGGACATGAAGCTTTCAGCAAACCTGAAAAGTAGTGCTGCAGAGCATGTGCCAATTCTAAAAGGCAGAGCAGACGAAAACTTTACGTCAACCGAAATACGATTAGCGGCACTCTGGGGAGATTTACTTGGTGTCAAGGAAATCGATATTGATGATGATTTCTTTGAGCTTGGAGGGAACTCAATTCTCACGATACGCGTTGAGGTTGAGCTGGAGCAAGCTGGGATTCTGTTTGCTTCCGAGCTATTGTATCGGTACTCGACGATTCGCGAGGCAGCCGCTTATCTAGAGCAGCAGTCTAGTGAATCTGGAAACTCCCATGAAACCAGCAGCTCTGGGAGTTCTGCTGATTCTCTTACTTTGAATGACTCTAGTGTGTCTATCGAATCTCATACTTCCAGTGAATCGGCCATTCTTCCAAATATCGAGCCATTTAATGATCTCTACTATCGCAATTGCTTTTACAACTCCTTTTTCCCAGTGGTCAAGCACTTTGGGGGCAGCATACTGCCGTATCTCGTTAACGATTTACTCCTATATCACCGTACCGATACGGAGGAAGCTCAGGGTTATGAGCTGCGTTATGAAGAGGTAGAACCGCAGGAAACGATCTTTACAGAAATGAATCTGTCCGTCCAAACCCAGTATGATTTTGGGGATATCAAAAGCGAGATCATCCAATGCATCAGCCAAGGAAATCCTGTTATCGTGTGGGTCGACTGCTACGAGATTCCATTCCGAAGCGACGCCTATCAGAAGCAGCATGTGGATCACACCTTACTGGTGTACGGATTTGATGAGGGGACTCAAATGTTCCATATCATCGAGCATGACAGACGAGAAAATCTATCATACAAGCCTTGCTTGATCGCATTTGATGATCTCGTCCGTGCCTGCATAGGCTATGGGACGTACTATCAACAGCTAGAGCACCGGGCTGCTTATTATATCATTCAACACTATCCGAATGCTCCACACCGGGAGCCTGAGCTTAACGAATTGAAGCAGCGATTCGAGAGTAATCTGACGTATAACCGTCATCGTCTGCAAGAAAGCATGGATGTGCTTCAACAATTTGCAGCGTGGTTCATCGATGCCAGCTCTAACGAAGCCAGCTTGAAGCAGCATGCCGAGTCAATGATTGAAACGCTTAATCAAATTCTCAATGCGAAGCAGGTGGAGGGATATCGATTAACGGCTCTATATGGGGAGGATGCTTCGCTTCTTGTGACTCATCGCGAATGCGTAGAGTATTGGGAAACAATTCGAAAAGGAATCGTCCGCTTCTTCTATGCCCCTGTGTATCAGGGGGCACGAATCGAGGCTATTCAAGCGAGATTGGAGCGATTGCTCGCCACGGAGCAGCAGTTCCTATCCCAACTTTTTCACGAGCTACAACTTATTTAATCCATATACGAACCAACCATTTAGGAGGAAACGAAGATGACAATAGAAACGAAGGACGAACTGAAAAAGAGAGTAATGGACTTGCTGAAAGACAACGTTGATGATCCAAACTTGCTAGAACAATGCGATCCTGATGATGATTTGTCATCGCTTGGCATTAATTCCTTAACCTTCATCAAACTTGTTATTGCAACTGAGATGGAGTTTGGGGTGTCATGGAGCGATGAGGACCTCGATTTCCGTAATTTTAGTACGATCAATCAAATTATGAACTACATCAGCCTGAACCAGAACGAAGAACAATAAGAGGGGGATGACTTATGCTAACCAAGGCGGGTAGACTCGGAGGAGTGGCTCTAGAAGAGCATGTTCACAATTTAGTACCAGAGATTAAGCAGCTTACGTTATTCCCGTCAGAACTTTGTAATTATCGCTGTAACTTCTGCCATATATGGGGGGAGACTGGCTGGGCGCTGAAAGAGCCGCAACGTGCGATCCGTGAACAGCTCGATATCGATGTACTGAAGAGATTCCTAGATGATGTAACCGCAGTGAACAAAAATCTCGGTGTCATCATTACAGGCGGCGAGCCGATGCTGTATAAGCACTTTACAGAGCTGGTCGAGCATTTGCGGAAGCGCAAGGCGAACATTTACCTGCTGACCAATGGTTCGTTAATTAAAAATCGTGTTGAGTTCATTATGGAAAATATTGTGGCCATGAACATTTCCATTGATGGACCGGAAGAGTTCCATGATGCTATTCGTGGAAAAGGCAGCTTCCAGAAGATTTGCGAGAATATTGACGCGCTGATCGAAGAGAAGCGTAGACGCAAGAAGATGTTCCCTTTTATTAATATTACGATGGTGCTTTCTCCGTCCAACTATCTCAGCATTAAGCAATTTATGAGCGCGCTTCGCGAACGCTTTAAAGACGCAGAGATTATGCTACATGATCCTCGCAATCCGTGGTCAAAACGTCGTGACTTGTCTGTGAATCTGGCACCGCTCTTGTTCACCACACCAGAACGAGGACGTGCTTATGCGACTCAGATGAAGCATGATCTGGATTGCGATGTATCACCAGCATGGCAGGGCTTCGTTGAAGAGTCGATCCCGATGGATACCCAGCTTTTGAAAAAGGAGCTAGAGGAGTTATGGGCAGACGAAGGCATTGATTCCTCGCACTATATTGATATCCACGATTATTACACTGACATCGAGAATGTGTTTGGCCGCTCTAAATGCGTGGCACCATGGCATGAGATGATTATCCGCCGCACAGGCGATGTATACCCGTGTGTGGATTTGCCTGACTTTAAGTATGGAAATATCTATGAGAACACATTTGCTGAAATGTGGGAGGGCGAACGTGCGACCAAGTTCCGTGACTACATGAAGACGAGCAATCTGATGATGTGCAATCGCTGTACACGGATGTTTGCTGATCCAGAATCCTACTAATACCCCAAAAATGTAATCAAGATTATGGAGGTCAGTCTCATGAACATCGTGGAAATGGAATCCGTGCTTACGGATAAGACCATGAGAAGCGTCAAGCTGCCATTTGAGATACCGCAGGTATATGGTTTTTTGGGCCATGCTTATGTACTCGGTATCCTTCAGCCATTTGAGTACGCTCAGCCGTGGATTCATACGAGTTATATTCAATTGTTTATAGCCAAGCATTATTTAAATGATCTGCAGGAGTATCGGCTGGATTTCTATCCGGACTTGATGATTGCTTATAACAATATGCCATGGTTGATGTATAAGCACTCCGATAAAGTCCTGCTCGATCAGCTTGGGGTAGATATTCATCGATATCTGATTACACAGCTAGAACGTGAATATTATGTCGTAACGTACGTAGATGAATTCTATATCCACAATTCGATCTGCTATCAGGAGAACCATTTTGTTCATGACATTTTCATCTATGGTTACGATCTGGATCGGCAGATTTATCATGTTGCGATCTTTGATAAGAATCGTCAGTTTACGATGCAGGAGGTTACCTTCGAGCAATTTGATCAAGCCTATACCTCGCAAGGTAAATCGACTCAATCGCTGATCAGCTCATGCAAAAGGATGGAGCCCTCAAACTATGAAAATAGTAAATACGGCTCCGGAGTGGGTAGATTTGATTTTGACTTGCAGCTGATGATTAATGTGCTTAGCGATTATTTGGAAGGCAGGAACTCCACGGAGCGGCTTCGCATTCAGCAGCAGCCGATGGAAGGCTATTTCGGTGTTGAGATTTATCCTTACCTCCAGGAATTCGTTACGCGCGTGATCGAAGGAGTGCAAAATTTCGACGTTCGTCAGCTTCATATTCTATGGGAGCATAAGAAAATGATGGTAGCAAGAATTGAGTACCTGCAGCAGTTAGGTTACCTCCGAGAAGAGACTTCATTATTATCCGAAGCTAAGCGTCTTGAGAAGCAAGCCTATACCTACCGCAATCTCATGCTAAAAGGCTTTATGAGTCAAAATAGGAACATACTACATCCGCTTGTAAACTCGCTCGAGGAGATGCTGATTGCAGAAAAAGCATTGATTACGCAGTTAATCGAGGAGCTTCGCAAGTAAATAGAGATAGGAGGGATTGAGCATGTTGGACGTATCGATCATTATTCCTGTGTACAATAAAATGGAGCAGTTAGAGCGTTCACTCTATTTCATTGCAAACCAGATCGATATAGGAATATCGCTTGAGGTCGTCGTTATCGATGATGGGTCAACCCAGCCTGTAAAGGACGTAATCGATTCTTATACAGATCAAATCAAAAATCTAAAATATTTGTATCTAGAACGGGATAAGCACTCCTGCCGTTCACGGACTCGCAACATTGGCATTCGCGAGAGCAGTGGCAACATTCTCGTTTTTCTCGACTGCGGCATTGTCATCCCTGACTTTTTCATCGAGCGCGTCGTTAATCGGATCGGTCATAGTACGAACATGGTGCTGTACCATTATGTCATGGGTGCGTTTACGGATCCGAACAAAGAGGATTTGTCAGTCATCGAAAATATTAAACCATCTAATCTTGCTGCAGTCTGTGAGCAGCTCAGGTATCATCCCGATTGGGAGGACATGCGAACCTCGCATTTTGAGCTGGTGGACCATGACCTGAATCGGATGGATGTACCATGGTCGATGGGATGGGGCGGCGCGGTTACGGCATCTCGTGATATCGTCCTTCAAGCAGGAGGCTTTGATGAGACGCTGAAGGGCTGGGGAGCGGAGGATACTGATTTTGCGTATCAGCTTCATAAACATGGGGCGTCGATGTATGCAACGGATGACATTTGCACGCTGCATCTGCCTCATCCTTCCGACGATAATATCGATCAAAAGATCAAGTCCAGCTACTTGAATCGTAAGAAAATGCATATGAAGCATCGTACCTTCGACACAGAGATTTATCCATATTCAGCAGATTTGCACTTTGATCTGATCATGGCGAAGTTTAATCGGCTGGTGACTCACTATTATGTACCTGCGTACAGTGATTCCTTGATCGAGCTCCTGAATCGTGAATATGTGCAGGGAGTAGACCGATCAGCAGTCATCGGGGCAGACAGCCATGCTGTCCTTTCCGCTTTGAATGTGTCTCACGTTTTTTTACAAAATAAAGGATTGCTCCAGCGTTACCAAAGCACCTGGCCAGAGAAGGAATTTGTTTATTTGCTAGGGTTGGATACCCTTTATCCGTCCAAGCACTTTGATGTCATCATTGTAACGGATTACTTCAGAATGTTTAGCGAGCCGCTCATTGGTATCATGCTGAAGGAGCTTTATCGGATCAGTAAGAAAGTCGTATTTTTATACAACAATAGCTATGTATCATATCTCGCGACCACGGCAGGATGGACGTGGCACAGCAGACAGGAGCTGGAGCAGCTCTTTGAACGCAGCCAGTTGATGTTTCATACGGAGCGTCAGGTCGGCGATTGCAAGGTGTTCGAAGTAGGCAAGGCGGTTACGGTCGTTGTCTAAATGAATAGGATGTAAGTTTTCCGTTAGAGGCTGCCATTTGGTAGTCTCTTTTTTTTTGACAAAGCAATAGAGTAGACAATAAATGAAAGAAGATTTGCCTACAGGAGTGCTTGTCGGATACATAACAATCAAATGTAGATTTCAAATTCCGGACCATCGGTGAGCATCTTCCTCGATTTTGGATACCATGTGCCAAATATATACTGAAAAGTATCCGATAAATTATTCAATGAACCCTTATGAGTAAATGAGTAAATAACGGGATTGGGTTTAGGGAATCGGATCGAACAAGCTCCTTGCGAAGCCGATTTAGATTGTAGTGATTTTTGGTGCTGTCACATTTTGGGCCGAGCTGTTCGTTGTATAGAGTGAAAGGGGGTGAGACGGCTTGAATGATGCGGAGTTAAGTCAGATCATTGCAGATGTGTTGGATGGGAACACAGAAAAATTCGAGAAAATTATGGAGGTTTATCAAAAACCGATTTTTCTCTACTGTTATCATATGCTGGGCAATTATGCCGAAGCCGAGGATAACGCACAGGAAGTATTTTTGAAGACATTCCGCACCTTGAAGAAATATACCCAACATGAGATAGATTTTGGCGCCTGGGTATACAAGATTGCCTACCATCAATGCATCGACATCATCCGTAAGCGAAAGTTGGTGAAATATATGCCTTTCTTTTACCAGGATGAGAAAGAAAATAATGAAGTCGATATGCATATTGAAGCCAACTATTTTGATGAATCCGTACATCAAGCTATGGCGAAATTATCGGCGGAAGAGCGCAATTTGTTAATCTTGCGTTGTGTCGAGGATAAAAGCTACCAGGAGATCGGTTTGATTCTAGGCAAAAACAGCGCAAGCCTTCGTAAAAAATACGAACGTACATCTGCAAAATTTCGAAAGTATTATGCTCAAGTGAAGGGAGTGGGAGTGTATGAATATGGACAGGGATCGGGATATAAAAAAACTGTTTGATGACCCGCGCATTCCCGACGCCGACTTGACAGGAAAAGTAATGAGAATACTACATGCTAAGCCAAAAGAAAAGGAGAGGTTTTTTGTGAAATATAAAGTTGCTTTGACTGCGTTTGTAGGGATGATGTTAATGGGCTCCACGGGTTATGCGGCAGTTCAATATCATTCTTTGAACAACAAGGATGGCGAAGTCGTATATGAGACTAAATCGACGAAAGATTATGGAAAAACAGAATCGAAAGAGGATAGGAAGCATGGCGAAGAATTTTATGCTCTTAAGGAGAAGGTGCTAAAGAGCGGTGAAGCTGGACTGTTCTATCTGGTTGCCAATAACCCGAATCATCAAACGGATCTTGGAACGAAGATGACTCCATTCCAAAATCTCACTCAATTGCGAGATAAGATTACGGATAAATCCGTTAAGATTCCAGACAGTGTCAATGGAAATTATACATTCAAACAAGCGGAAGTGATGTTTAGAAATGCTCAGGAAGTAAATCCACCTTCTCCGGAAGAACAAAAGGCGCTGGCGGAAAAACTGAGAAAACAGGCGGAGGCATCCAATCAGGGATATGCCATGATGCCGGTTGAAATGACAGATCAGTTTTTCATTCTCAATGTTAAGTATCAAAATGGCGAGGATGAAATCGGGGTTGATATCACTAATCTGACTGGAAAGAGCAACCCTACAACGTATATTGACGAGAACGTTGAATTTAAGCAGGAGAAGGTTCAAGTGAAGGGAGTAGAAATGCTGCATACAGAATTTGGTCCTTCGCAGTGGCACGAGCTGAAATGGGTATACGAGAGCCCAGACAAAAAGGTAAAATACGCCTATACTATAAAGGGAGACATAAATAAAGTAAGCAAAGAAACTTTGATGAAAATTGCCGAAGGCTATTTGAAATAATAAATATTAAAACAACGGGAATCTTCTCCAAAGCTAATTGGGGTTGATTCCCGTTTTTCCTTTTGGCAGGGACCGGCAAAGTGTTCACTCCCTATTTGTATAAGCATGTTTCAGGCTGGTTGGGACAACGATCCCGTTTAGTTGAATTAGAGTTTTTTTAAATAATAGCTTTGTACTCTGCAAGACGAGTAAAAAAATTAGAATTCGAATTAATATTTCATTGACAAAAAGATAATGGATTACACAAGTACAGCTTTCTCCAACGCCCTTAGCACGTGCTGCGTATTGCGAACAAGTATTACTTAATGAAGTTATGTTAGGATTAAAACAGTGTGTAATACTTGGAGCTGGGTTAGATACTTTTTGTTTCCGACATCCAAAATTGAAAAACAGCTTAGAAATATTTGAAATTGATTATCCAGCTACACAGGAATTTAAAAAGAAAAGGCTGGAGATTGCCAATTATAAAATTCCTAGTAATCTTCATTTTGTTTCTATGGACTTCACCAATAAGTTTTCTTATCAAAATCTAATAGATGAAGGGTTGGATAATAAAAAAACTTTCTTTAGCCTTTTGGGTGTTTCTTATTATTTGACTAAAGAGGAAAATTCAAGCTTGATAAATAATTTATTTGCCAAAGTCCCATCAGGAAGTTCTATAGTTTTTGATTATGCGGACGAAAAGCTCTTTGAAGAAAAAGGTATGTCTAATAGAGTTGAAAATATGGTGAAAATGGCTTCAGCAAGTGGAGAACCAATGAAATCATGCTTTACTTATTATGAAATCGAGAATATGTTAGAGAAATCAGGTTTACTTAGTTATGAACATTTATCACCAGCTAAGATAAATGAACTTTTCTTTAGTAATCGAACGGATTATTTGTCTGCATTCGAAACGATTCATTATATCCATGCTGTAAAAAAATAATATTCTATTTAATTTGCCGCTCAATGCATAGGATGATTGAGCGGTTTTTAATTATTCTGATAAATCAAGAAAACAATTGACTCCCGCGGGGATAGACCCACTTACTAGAAGTCAGTCAATTTTCTTTCTTGTGTGGGAAATCCTCACATCCGATTTGATGAGGAGGGGTGGAAAATCCCACCCTTGATTCTAGTGCAGATGAGCGCTTATTTGGGTAAAGAATAACAGCGATCCGGCTTGCTGCTGTGCTTCATTCCATAGGTGTAAAATAGCTTTCTAGTGCTCTGTTAGAAATTGTATTTTTAGAAATGGTGTATTTTTTGTTAAAATAGGATAACTGGTGGTAGAAAACCTCACAAGGAAAAAGTAAATGGAATTAACTTCGGAGTTGACTAAGAAGGAGAGGACACATGAAATCAAGAAAATTATCATTATTTATTATGTCGCTGCTGCTACTCATGGTGACCGGTTTGTCCGGTTGGGCAGGAGGCGCTGCGGCGGAGCCGGAACCCGGCAAAACCTATGTGATTGGTACCGACATTACGTTTGCGCCGTTTGAATTTCAGGATGCGAACGGCAATTTCGTCGGCATTGATATGGACCTAATGGAGGCCATCGCTAAGGATCAGAATTTTAAGTATCAAATCAAGCCGCTCGGCTTCAACGCGGCCGTTCAGGCGCTGGAGTCAGGACAGGTAGACGGCGTGATCGCAGGGATGAGCATCACTGATGAGCGGAAGCAAAAATTCGATCTATCGGATCCGTATTTTGATTCCGGCGTGGTCATGGCGATCAACAAGAACAATGACACTGTCAAGAGCTATGAAGATTTGAAAGAGAAGAAGGTTGCAGTAAAGACCGGTACAGAAGGCTATAGATTCGCTGAATCGATTGCCTCAAAGTACGGCTTCAAGATCGTCCCATTCGATGAATCCTCGCAGATGTATGATGATGTTAAGACAGGCAATTCCATCGCCTGCTTCGACGATTATCCAGTACTGGCTTATGGGGTAACCCAGAATAATGGTCTGAAAATCGTGACTGAGAAGGAAAAAGGCGGCTCCTATGGCTTTGCGGTGAACAAGGGAATGAATCAGGAGCTTATGGAGAAATTCAATACCGGCCTGATCAATCTTCGCGCAAGCGGTGAGTATGACCGGATTCTTGAGAAATATCTTGGTGAGAATGCATCCGGACCGGCGAACCAAAGCCGCTGGGAGCTAATTCAGGAGTCTCTGCCGTCCCTGCTGAAGGGACTTGGCAAGACGCTGTTGTACACGATTGTTTCACTGTTTTTTGCCTTTATTTTTGGGCTTGTTTTCGGATTTATGAAAGTGGGACAGAATCGGTTCCTGCGCGGCGTTGCGACCGTGTTCGTCGATGTATTCCGCGGCATTCCGCTGATTGTCCTCGCCTTCTTTATTTACTTCGGGATCCCGCAGGCATTCGGCTTCACGATGCCGCTGTTCCTGGCGGCGATTCTGACGCTCAGCCTGAATGCAGGCGCTTATGTGACGGAAATTATCCGGGGCGGCATTCAGTCGGTCGACCGGGGACAAATGGAAGCGGCGCGTTCGCTCGGCTTGCCTTACCGTAAAGCGATGATAAAGATCATTATCCCGCAGGCGGTTCGCGTCATGATTCCGGCATTCATCAATCAGCTCGTCATTACGCTTAAAGATACGTCGATTCTGTCGGCCATCGGTCTCGTCGAGTTGACGCAATCCGGCAAAATCATTATCGCCAGAACGTTCTCGTCGTTCGATATCTGGCTTGTCGTTGCTATCATGTATCTGATTGTCATCACGATTTTGACGAAAATTTCAGGTTATCTGGAAGGGAAGGTGCGTCGTGGGTAAAATCCGGGTTGAGGGATTACAGAAAAGCTTTGGCACAAATCAAGTGCTGAAAGGAATCGATATGCAGGTCAAGGAAGGGGAGGTTGTCTGTCTCATCGGCCCTTCCGGTTCAGGGAAAAGTACGTTCCTACGCTGCATTAACCAGCTGGAGGAAATCACGGCTGGCCGGGTCATCGTCGATGATCAGGACCTAAACGATTCAAAAACGGACATTAACAAGGCACGCGAGAATATCGGCATGGTGTTCCAACATTTTAACCTGTTTCCGCATTTCAACGTGCTGAAGAACATCATGTTCGCCCCTATGGAGCTGGGCAAAATGAATGCGGAGCAGGCGAGCGCCACGGCGCTGCGGCTTCTGGAGCGGGTTGGCCTGGCGGATAAAGCCGAGGCGTTCCCGAGCCAACTGTCAGGTGGACAGAAGCAACGGGTAGCAATTGCCCGCGCGCTGGCGATGAATCCGGACGTAATGCTGTTCGATGAGCCGACTTCTGCGCTTGACCCCGAAATGGTCGGCGAGGTGCTCGGCGTCATGAAGGACCTGGCGCGTGAAGGGATGACGATGGTTATCGTTACGCATGAGATGGGCTTTGCCCGGGAAGTGGCGGACCGGGTCGTATTTATGGACGGCGGCTATATTATCGAGGAAGGCTTGCCGGAGGAAGTATTCGGCAACCCGAAGAATGAGCGTACGATCAGCTTCCTGGAAAAGGTGCTGTAGCGGCGGATTAATCCTCTCTGAGTGAACAAGTGCTTAAAAGGCGCTAAAGTTTCACTTGGAGGGGTTTTTTTTTCGAAAAAAACATTTTATACATAGTTAAATTATGCTAATCTTTTTAAGAGACTTTATTATGCCATTTTTTAACATATCTCTACTTATTCAGTAATGGTTTTGTAACACTTACATTATCTAGGGGGAATTCATCATGTTCAAAAAGTTACAGAACAAGCTCATACTTATTTTTGCTGTATTACTTATTGCCGCTATGGTTACCTCACAATTAGTGACCGGCATCCAAATGACTCAAAGCTTGAAAAAGGATCTGGATAAGACAGGAATTGATGGAGCGGAGGCTTTGTCACAGATTACGAAGTTGCGTCTTGATAATTATGCTAATGATATTCTGCAATTCAGTGAGCAAGAAGAAATAAAAGATATTCTTAAAAACATAGGCTCGCTAACGCCATCTATGATTAAAGAAATGAACTTGTATACAAAGATTAATACGGAAATATCAGCTATTTATATGGGTGATTCGGCCAAAAGAATGTATGACTCCGAATCGATAGCATATGAGGCAACTTATAATCCTCTTATCAGACCATGGTACAAGCTGGCCAATGACGATCAGGATAATGTACAATTTAGCCAGCCATATATGGATGTTACGAATCAGAAAATGATATTATCGATCTCTAAAGCTATTGTAGATAATAATAAAGTCCTGGGTGTCATCGCGTTTGACTTAGAACTGGATGATGTTTCTAAGCAAATTAATGAGAGCGATGTAGGATATAATGGCTTTGGGTTCATTCTGGATTCCGAAGGAGACCCAGTGGTGCTGCCGGATTCAGATGGCAAAAATCAAAGAAACAGACCATATGTAGAGAAGATGTATAACAAGGATTCGGGAAAGATTGAGTACAATGAAAGTGGCACGAATAAAATTTTGTACTATACCACATTAGAGCTGACAGGCTGGAAGATCGGTGTCGTATATAAAGAAAAGGAATTGTTGACACTCGCTTACAATATTCAGCGATTAAACATAATTATTACTTTATGTGCCATCGTTATTTCAAGCATTATCATTTATTTTGTCGCCCGTTTCTTTACTAAACCAATTACTCAGCTAACAAATCGGGTACAGTTAATGGCAAATGGTGATTTGACAGTTCAAGGGGAGTACAAATCAAAGGACGAGATTGGGCAATTAACGAGTCACTTTAACCAAATGGCTCAAAAAATGCGCGAGGTTCTATCTAAAGTAGTCGATTCCTCCGAGAAATTGTCGGATTCGGCGGTGAGTCTGAGTGCAGTATCAGAGGAAACGAAGGCAACAAGTGAAGAAATTGCCCATTCGATGTCGGACGTGGCCAAAGGATCGGTAGAAAGTGCGAGCAATCTTGATAATATGCAGCGCGTGACAGGTGATCTGGATTCACAGTTTACATTAATCGAAGAAACAATGGGTGATATGCAGATTAAA
>NZ_LT840184.1:2970567-2972368 GCF_900177425.1 Paenibacillus uliginis N3/975
TGAACGTGCCACAGAAGCGATGAGCAGAACGAAAGAAATCACCATAGAGCAGAATAGTGCTGTAAAAGATACAGAGACGGCGTTTACAACCATTCGGGAATTGATGTATCAAGTAATTCACTCGATTAGCCAAATGTCGAATGAAGTGCAAAGGATGTCTACCTTGAAGGATGATGTTGTTCAATCCATTGAAAGTCTATCCGCAATTTCTGAAGAATCCGCAGCTGCGGCCGAAGAGGTAAGTGCTTCTACACAAGACCAATTGCAGGCGATCGATACGGTTTCGCAATCTGCAGAGGAATTAAGTCAATCAAGTAATGAACTGGAGCAGCTCGTTAAGAAATTTAAAATTTAAAATCTACTATACCGTTTTAAATGAATAACCTGAGCGAGAAATATTTGCTCAGGTTATTTAATTATTTTTGATAGTAGACGATATATAGTAATGGAGTTTTACTTAGTGTTCAGCTCTAGAATATAGCAACAACACTTATAACATCTGGGAGGAAACATCATGTTAAACAAATTGCAGAACAAACTTATTCTCATCTTTGCGTCATTACTTATTATTGTAATGGTCATCTCGCAGTTAGTAACAGGAAACGAAATGTCTAAAAACATTAAAGCAAAATTAGACATAGAAGGAGCGGGACACGCTGAAACGTTAACGAAAATGACGGAATTACGCATAACCAATTATGGGATAGATCTTTTAGTTTTCAGTGAAGATCCACGTATTAAAGCACTGATACAAAACAATGAAGAGACTTTAACCCCTGAAATACAAGATGAAATGGTCAATTATATAAAGGTGAAGCCGGAAGTTTCCTCTATTTATATGGCAAGTTCATCGAAGCGTATGTATGATCCCGATACATCTAAGACATATGATGAAAGCTATGATCCAGCCGAAAGACCTTGGTATCAAATAGCTAGCGAGAATCCGAAAGAAGTGCAGTTTACGAAAGTATATTTAGATAGCTCCAATCAAATGAAAGTAGCTGCCTCAAAAGCAATTGTGGAAAATGGTCAAGTGATAGGTGTGATCGGACTTGATTTACCTTTGGATACGGTGACCAACCAAATCAATGAATTAAATTTAGGATACAATGGATATGGCTTTATTGTGGATGCTGAAGGAAATGCGGTCGTTCATCCAACAGATGCAGGAAAGAATGTGAGAGAAAAGCCGTATATAGATAAAATGTATCAGAAAGACGTTGGCAAAGTGTTATATACAGAGGGTAATACAGAGATAATCATCTATTATGAAACGATGGAAAACACGAATTGGAAAATTGGGGTAGTTTATAAAGAAGCAGAGTTATCAAAACTCATTAATCAAATTCTACAATTGAATACGCTGATTACCCTTATTGCAATTGTGATAGTCAGTGTCGTTGTTTATGTAATAGCTCGTTATTTCACAAAACCAATTGTGCAGTTAACGAAACAGGTACAGTTAATGGCCGAAGGAGATTTAACCGTTCAAGGGGAGGTAAGATCCAAGGACGAAGTCGGCCAATTAACAGGTCACTTTAATGAGATGGTGCAAAAAATGCGCGAGGTTCTATCTAAAGTTGTCGATTCCTCCGGGAAATTGTCGGATTCGGCGGTAAGTCTGAGTGCAGTTTCAGAGGAAACGAAGGCAACAAGTGAAGAAATTGCCCATGCGATGTCGGACGTGGCCGAAGGATCGGTAGAAGGTGCGAGCAATCTTGATAATATGCAGCGCGTGACAGGTGATCTGGATTCACAGTTTACATTAATCGAAGAAACAATGGGTGATATGCAGATTAAA
>NZ_LT840184.1:2972668-3056995 GCF_900177425.1 Paenibacillus uliginis N3/975
TGAACGTGCCACAGAAGCGATGAGCAGAACGAAAGAAATCACCATAGAGCAGAATAGTGCTGTAAAAGATACAGAGACGGCGTTTACAACCATTCAGGAATTGATGTATCAAGTAATACACTCGATTAGCCAAATGTCGAATGAAGTGCAAAGGATGTCAACCTTGAAGGATGATGTTGTTCAATCTATTGAAAGTCTATCCGCAATTTCTGAAGAATCCGCAGCTTCGGCCGAAGAGGTAAGTGCTTCTACACAAGACCAATTGCAAGCGATCGATACGGTTTCGCAATCTGCAGAGGAATTAAGTCAATCAAGTAATGAGCTGGAGCAGCTCGTTAAGAAGTTTAAAATTTAAGAGGATCATTCCAATGTGCAGCGGCAGCCCGGATACGATATATCCATGGCTGCCGCTGTTCCTTCTGATGACTAGACAATAACAGGGGTTTTTAACCAAATCGTCACATTTCAAACAATTAAATAATGATCTACACAATTTGTGATTATTAATATTTGATATAATTGGCTTGCAAACGCTTTATTTGGAGCGAATCGATTATTAGTCATTTAGGAGGGTTTGATTTGAAGGCGCTTGTTTATAAAGGGGCTAACGATGTAGAACTGACTAACTTGGAGAAGCCGGCATTGCTGGCGGATACGGATGCCATCATCCGTATTGTACTGACTACGATTTGCGGAAGTGACGTTCATTTAGTTCACGGACATATTCCGACAACACCAGGGTATGCGCTCGGCCATGAATACGTCGGAATTGTTGAAGAGGTCGGAAGCAAGGTTGCCCAGTTTAAACCGGGCGACCGGGTCATTGGTCCGGCGGCACCTTATTGCGGGCAATGCGAACGCTGCTTAAAGGGCGATATTATGCATTGTTTAAACGGCGGCGTGCATGGCAGCGGTCAAGAATTCGGAAATCTATCCGGATCTCAAAGTGAATTTATGCGAATTCCTTATGCTGATGTGAATCTGGTTCATGTACCTGATGATTTAGAGGATGAGCAGGTATTATTTGTAGGCGATATTTTGTCAACCGGATATTTTGCAGCAGAAAAGGCAGCGATCGAGCACGGGGATAGCGTTGTTGTGTTTGGTGCCGGACCCGTCGGATTATGTGCAGTTCAAGCAGCTCAGCTATTTCTCCCTAAACAAGTCATTCTGGTAGACATTGATCCATACCGTTTGGAAGTCGGTTCCCGGATGGGAGCAACCCATACGATTAACGCTAAGGAAGTGGACCCGCTTGCTGTCATTGCGGAATTAACTGAAGGGAAGGGCGCAGATGCAGCCATCGAAGCGGCGGGCGCCGAGACAGAGCAGGCACTGAAATGTGTAGGACTATGTGGCCGGGTATCACTTGTCGGCATTTTCGGGAAGCCGGTCACCATTCCACTCCAGGAAGCATTTATGAAGAATGTACGGATTGAGATGGGACTGTCATATCTGGGTAACCTTAAGAAAATAATCAGACTGATTCAGATGGGAAAAATCGATTTAACTCCGATGATTACGCATCGAATTCCACTCGATGATATCGAAAAAGGATTTAAAATGTTCGAACAACGTACAGATAAAGTCATTAAAGTTGTTATAAGTTCATAATATAGCAAAAAACCCGCAGTTGGATTGAAATCCACAACGTTGAATCTCATTTTGTAAGATTGTTTCTTCATTTGATGATAATGCGAAGGATTCTAATTCGTGAGCTATTTCTATAGCATTTTCAGTTCTTCCTAGAGCAACTAATACATCTATTTGGAGCACTTGGCTTTGAAATAGAGTTCATTAGAAAGAGGATCACTTTGTTTATTAAAAGCAGATTCTAATAAGTTACTAGCTCCAAGGAAGTCTTCTTTGGAGTAGGCGTATCTAAAAGCCCATTTGTAAGCTTTCTCAAATTTAGAAGCATTCTTAGTATCCTCTGTATACCTATCCATTAAAGTTGTAGAATCGCCTAACGGTTCTCCTACGATTAGAGTATTTCCACTTGGATCAGTGATATTAAATCTTCGGTCCTCTGCGGTTAAATTTAGTCTAGAAAACCTAGGTAGCCCTTTGACGGGTATCTTTCCATAAAATGTCTTCAAGTTTGACTTCAGCCTGTTATACACTGTTTCAATATCGGAAACTACAATGTAGCACCCGCCCTGTTTTTGTTCTAAATCAAAATTCTTTTCTCCATAGAAGCTTAATTCAGTAAATTCATTTTTTACACTTACGAAACGATAGGGAGCTTTTTGGTAATACGTAATTTTAAATCCAAGTGCCGTATAGAATTCTATTTGTTGGTCTATTTCATAAAGACAGTCAAAGATGGGGATCGTTCGATTTTTTTTCAATTCATTTAGTTCTTGATTACTCATAAATAATCTCCTTTTTTGAATGAATTAATTTCAAAGTATACCTAATCTCTAAAGTGATTTCCTATTATTTTTTTTGACAAAAATATGAATGAATATTTTCATCTTTTCTTTAAGGAGCATTCTAGTAAATGATAAGATTCATTATGTAAAATCAACCAAGTTGTGAAGGAATATATGCGAACAAAATCAGAGGAGAGGAGCTTGTAGTTGATGAGCGATTTGAGTAACGAAAAAATACCAAAACAAGCGATGCAAGCATTAAAAATCGTAGAGGAGTTGCTTGGAAGTTCGATAGTCGGGGTATATCTATTTGGTTCTGCAGTATATGGTGGCTTACGCATTAACAGTGATGTAGATGTCCTAGTGGTCGTGAATCATAGTTTACCTGAAGTAACTCGAAAAAAACTAACAGACAGACTAATGCTTATATCTGGAAAGATAGGAAATACAGATTCTGTGAGACCACTTGAAGTTACGGTTATAAACCATAGCGATGTTGTACCTTGGCTATATCCACCAAGAAATGAATTTACCTATGGTGAGTGGCTCAGGAGTGAGTTTGAGAAAGGACTAATCCAGGAACCAACCTATGACCCTGATTTGGCTATTGTTTTAGCACAAGCGAGAAAGAATAGCATTTCTCTATTTGGTCCTGATGCTTCAGATATACTTGCCCCCATTCCGATGACAGATATTCGAAGAGCGATTAAGGAGTCTTTGCCTGGGTTGATTGAGGGTATCAAAGGTGATGAGCGTAATGTTATTTTAACCCTGACTCGAATGTGGCAGACAGTGTCTATCGATGAAATTTCTCCAAAAGATGTGGCTGCAGAATGGGCTTTACCTCGGTTGCCCAAAGAATATTCGACTTTACTCAACTTAGCCAGAAAAGCCTATCGAGGAGAGTATGTTGATAAGTGGGAAGGACTGGATTCCGAGGTGACAGCACTCGTAAATCATATGAAAAACTCTATAGAATCTTGTTTTATCACTTAACTGAAATTTTATTCCGTTTAAGAGCGCGTTTGTTGAAGATCAACAGTAGAAAATAATCAAACTTTTTTATAAAAATTAAACAATACTTTACAAAGAAAGAATCCATTTTGATCAATCTTTTTTTCAAAACGGATTCTTTTTATTTATCATAACGTGTTTATAGGCTTACAAAAACCTGTACTTTTTTATCTATTTAGATAAGAAAGTACAGGTTTTTTTGTATATTATCTAACCGGTCAATCGTTTTTAAAGGGACTGGATAAATCTCTGAAAGTTTCTCATTCTAGCGTTAAGCGACGGCTAGTACTAGGGCATCACCATGTCGGCAATAGGGTAATCCGGTCGCATGCTTAATACTTGAATATTCCGACGCAGGCGGTTATAGCGCAGCGAACAGTAATCCAGGTAATCATCCCCCGTATAATGACGCAGCAGAGCCCATACCGTCCATAACAAATCCTGGGCCATCATGTAACATTTGACCTTCATCAAATCATCCTGTGTAAATGTATTTCCGTAATATGCTTCAAACAATTGGTCAATCGCCTCTGCTGTCAAACGCGATTCAATGATATACGCGGCAATATCAAAGGCCGGATCGTTCATTCCGGAATATTCCCAATCTATCAAATATACGCTGCCTTCCCCATCTACGAGAAAATTCTCCGGAACCGTATCATTATGGCAAGGTACGGAAATGACATTTTTGAGATGGTCTTGCATGAAACAAAGCAATTGCTCTTTTAAGGAGGCGTAGTCAAAAAACAATTCACCGTTGATCTGCGCGACAATGGTTTCATATTTGGCAAGTTCACTGAGCCAATCAAACTTGTTAGGGAAGTGCTTGGGACTACCGTGAATCTTCTTCAGTAAAGAAGAAACGGCCTGCAAGCTTTGCAAAGCCGAGGGGCCAGCCGCGGCAAGCGTTGTGCTATCGGGAATATATTTGCTGATCTTAATGCCGCTTTCCTCATCAAAATATATACATTCCGAATTCACGCCAAACTCCGAAGCGATGCCGTTGTTCACACGCTCTATCCTGCGGTCGATCATTTGATCCGTCAGGTTACCGGGCTTGCGAATCACATACTCCTTTCCGTGGATATTCATAATGTAGTTATAATTGGTCAACCCGCCCGCAAAACGAGATTTGTCAAAAACAATACTCTCATCCTCAAAAAAAAGACGGAGTTTTTGCTGCACCAGGTCTTCCATATTCATTTGTTTGAATAAAAAGTCGGTTAGAGGTTTCATGATGGCCTTTTCTCGGCATTCCATATACATGCTTTAACAATGTATACACTCGCCGCACAGATTTTTCCACAATTATAGCAAGATAGGAGGAGAAGTTCAATGAAATGGACGAGCTTGAGGACGTTCTGGTACTTGTCGTGCAAGAAAGACGTTTTTGTACCAGATTGTCGGTAAAGGGGGCATTAGAATCCTAAAATCAGCTACCGAATCCTCCATAATCACGGGGAGAACCTATGTTAACCTGCTAGTAGGAGTTGAGTATCTGTATTACAGCAAATTCACAAATACAAATACCCAGGTGAGGTGAGGTTCGAATGGAATACCGGGGAGAAGAAGCTCTCGGGCTTGTGGAAACATTGGGCATGGTTCCTGCCATCCAAGCGGCGGACGCTATGCTTAAAGCAGCAGATGTTGTTCTGGTATCCTACGAGAATGTTGGTTCCACGCTCGTAACGATAATGGTAAAAGGTGATGTCGCGGCGGTTCGTTCGGCAGTAGAGGCTGGTGCTGAAGCAGCAGCGAAGATTGGCAAAGTCACTGCCCACAATGTGATGCCGCGTCCGCTCAGTTCTATTGCAGGAATTGTGAAAGCGCATGCAATTCACGCATGATTGCCGGGAGGGAGAGAGGTCATGAGCAAGCATGATGCACTGGGTTTCATTGAAACCTTTGGGATTGTATTCGTCATGGAAGCGGCGGATGCCATGTGCAAAGCGGCCGATGTAGATTTGATCGGTTACGAAAACGTGGCGTCTGGTTATATATCTGTCCTTGTTCGCGGAGATGTAGGGGCTGTAAGGGCTGCAGTTGATGCTGGCGTCGCCGCTGTACAGGCGATGGGGACAGAGGTGTACAGTTCAAACGTTATTCCTAACCCACACCCAGACATTGAAAAGATCATTGCCCGTTATGGCCTTCCTTCTTAGGGGCAGGTTATCCACAAATTCAAGGGAGGTGACCGTGATAAACGACATCTTTGTTATTAAAACGAAGGTATATTCAGGCGAACAGTCACTGAAGAAACTGGCGGAAATTCAAGGCACGAAAGCTTGTATCGTTTCCGATCAGATGATGGAGAAGCTGGGTTATCTGGGGCAGGTAGTTGACCTACTGCAAAGCGGTGGAATCTCCACTGCAGTGTTTACCGGTGTTAAGCCCGATCCGGGCGTCAGTATTGTGGCCGAAGCGCTTCAAGTGTATTGGGAAAGCGGCGCTGATGTGTTACTGGCGCTGGGAGGCGGCTCCGTCATTGATACAGCGAAGGGCGTTCTGTACTTTGCCCGGCAATATGCACAGGAGAAAGACGCGCCTTTTGTCAAACCATCGTTTGTCGCCATTCCTTCCACCAGCGGCACCGGATCGGAAGTGACCGACTTTTCGGTGATTACGGTGGACGGAGACAAAATTGTCATAGTGGACAATTTTATCGCACCGGACATAGCGATTCTCGATTCCACCCTTACCAAGCAATTGCCAAACAAAGTGGTGGTGGACACCGGAATGGATGTTCTGACCCATGCGCTGGAGGCTTATGTCTCTATCAAAGCGACTGACTTTACCGATGCGTTAGCTGAAAAGGCCGTTCAATTGGTATTTGCTCATCTGGAAACGCTTTACCATGATCCGGCAGATGCAGAAGCGCGGGATCGAGTGCAGAATGCATCCTGTATGGCGGGAATGGCGTTTACTAACGCCGGTCTAGGTATCATTCATAGTATGTCCCACGCCTTTGGCGGAACGTTTCACATTGCTCACGGACGGGTGAATTCACTGCTTCTAGAGGCGGTAATGGAGTATAACGTCAACTTGGGCGGAAAAGCCATAGACAGGGTTTGTGAACGCTATGCTAGGCTTGCTTCACTGCTGCACTTGCCGGCCCGAACCGCCCGTGAAGGAACCGTAAGTCTGATCCAGGCAATTGGAAAGTTGAAACGATCCATCGGTATCGAACACGGAATCCGTGAGCTTGGCGTTGACCAGGATGCTTTTGATGAGGCGTTGTCACGCATGGCGCGGACCGCGATGGCTGACCGCTGTACGCCAACCAATCCTCGTCAGCCAACGGAAGAAGAGTTAGAGCACATTTACCGTAAAAGCTTTTAAATGAGAGTTCAAAAAGATCGATCCTGATTCACTTCGTGATCAAAAGCGGACTTTTTGAACTACCTCTATGAATAAATCTCACAAGATTGCGAGGGAAAAATATTGGATATTCATGAGTTTTCAAGCAAATTTGCCAAAGCAACGAAGGCCATGGCTCCACAAGAACGAGAAGCCATCATGAAGCTGTTCCAGGGAATATCAAAAGAACTTTCGGATAAGGGAGCTCAGCCGCTGGCAGCAGACGGCTCCGGCCAGCTTCGTAAGGAAGAGTGCGCATACCCGGAAGGAATGACCGAGCGTTTGCGGGCTTTGAAAGAACATTATCTGACTGTTAAGCCAAGCATTACAACCTACCGTGCTAAAGCCTTTACTCAGGTATATAAGGAAAATCCAGGTCTACCAGAGATTATGCTGCGTGCCAAGGCTTTCCGCAGAGCGTGTGAAGAGGCTCCGCTGCTCATCCAGGACAACGAGTTGATCGTTGGTCATCCTTGCGGTGCTCCGCGTGCGGGTGCTTTCTCGCCTGACATTGCTTGGCGCTGGACTCGAGATGAGCTCGATACCATTCACAACCGTCCTCAGGATCCGTTCTACATCTCCGAGGAAGACAAACGGATCATGCAAGAGGAACTGTTCCCGTTCTGGAAAGGTAAATCGGTAGATGAAATATGTGAACAGCAATACCGGGATGCTGGTCTTTGGGAGTTTTCCGGCGAAGCGTTCGTCAGCGATCTTTCATATCATCAGATCAACGGCGGCGGAGACTCCAACCCAGGCTACGATGTCATTCTAATGAAGAAAGGGATGCTGGATATCCAGCGGGAAGCCAAGGAGCATCTTGCGAAGCTGTCCATGCAAAACCCGGAAGACATCGACAAAATCTATTACTATAAATCCGTGCTGGACACGACCGAAGGCGTAATGGCGTATGCCAAACGGATATCTGAATATGCATACCAGCTGGCTGCTAAAGAAACAAATCCGAAGCGCAAGGCGGAGTTGCAAAAAATCGGCGAGGTCAACGCTCGCGTGCCGGCTCATGCACCGACTACATTCCATGAGGCAGTACAATCGGTCTGGACCGTAGAATCTCTGCTCGTGGTGGAAGAAAATCAGACAGGCATGTCTGTCGGCCGTGTGGATCAATATATGTATCCTTTCTATGAGGCGGACAGAAAAGCCGGCCGTCTGACAGAATTTGAAGCATTCGAGATTGCAGGCTGTTTCCTAATCAAATGCTCGGAAATGATGTGGGTTTCTAGCGCGGGTGGCTCCAAGTTTTTTGCTGGCTACCAACCGTTCGTCAATATGTGTGTCGGCGGGCAAAAACGAGAGGGCGGCGACGCTACCAACGACTTGACTTATCTGCTCATGGATGCGGTACGTCATGTCGGCGTTTATCAGCCTTCGCTCGCTTGCCGTATCCATAATAGTTCTCCACAGAAATACTTGAAGAAGATTGTGGATGTCGTCCGTGCTGGTTTGGGCTTCCCAGCCTGCCATTTCGATGATTCCCACATTAAGATGATGCTGATGAAGGGCTGCAGTATCGAAGATGCCCGCGATTACTGTCTGATGGGCTGTGTAGAGCCGCAAAAATCCGGACGCTTGTATCAGTGGACCTCCACCGGATACACCCAGTGGCCGATTGCCATTGAGTTCGTCCTTAACCGTGGCAAAATGCTTTGGCACGGAAGCGAGCCAGGATTGGACATGGGCGATTTGCGCAACTTCAAGACCTATGAGGAATTTGAAGCGGCGGTTAAGAAGCAGGTAGAATACATCACCGAGCTTTCCGCAGTGGGTACTGTAATCAGCCAGCGCGTTCACCGCGATTATGCGCCGAAGCCGCTTATGTCGATCATGTATGAAGGCACGATGGAGAGTGGTCACGACGTATCCGCCGGTGGCGCCATGTATAACTGGGGACCTGGTTTGATCTGGTCCGGTCTGGCAACTTACGCCGATTCGATGGCTGCCATCAAGAAGCTGGTTTACGATGACAAAAAATATTCGCTCGAACAAATCCGTGACGCGTTGCTTGCCGATTTCGAAGGTTATGAGCAGATCCTCAAGGATTGTCTGGACGCGCCAAAATTCGGCAACGACGACGATTATGCCGATCGCATCGCCGCCGATATCACCGGGTGGACTGAGAACTATCACCGCAAATTTAAAACGCTGTATTCTACCTTCAGCCATGGTACGCTTTCTATTTCGAACAATACGCCTTTCGGTGAGATGACCGGTGCTACCGCCAATGGGCGCAAAGCTTGGTTGCCGCTGTCCGACGGTATCAGCCCTACCCAGGGCCATGACAAAAAGGGACCGACGGCTATCATCAAATCGGTGAGCAAGATAGATGTCGAGGCCATGAATATTGGTATGGTGCATAACTTCAAGCTTTTGCGCGGTTTGCTGGAAACACCTGAAGGAGAGAACGGATTGATTAATCTTTTGCGGACAGCCTCTATTCTCGGAAACGGCCAAATGCAGTTCAGTTATGTGGATAATGAAACGCTGATTAAAGCGCAGCAAAATCCTGATCAATACCGTGATTTAATCATTCGGGTCGCTGGCTATAGTGCATACTTTGTGGAATTGTGTAAAGAAGTGCAGGATGAGATCATCAGCAGAACAATGATTGAGCATTTCTAAAATAGCCCCGTGCCTCTTCTCCGGTGCTATACCCCGGGGAAGAGACATTCAGGCATTTAGATATGCGGCTAAGGAAGGAGCCACAGCTATGGAGTCAGGTATGCCGGAAAGGCAGGCACGTATTTTCAACATTCAGAAATATTCCATATACGACGGACCCGGTATCCGGACGCTTGTTTTCTTCAAGGGATGTCCCCTGCGCTGTCAGTGGTGTGCTAACCCGGAGGGTCTGGAAAAGAAGTATCAGGTGATGTACCAACGGGATCTGTGCAACGATTGCGGCGCATGTGTTGCGGCATGTCCCCGGGAAATCCACCGTTTTGCCACTTCCGGCTCGCAGGATCCGTCCAAGCCGCAGCATGAGGTTGACCGGAAGATCGAGTGCATTGGCTGCCGGGAATGTGAGAAGGTTTGTCCCGCACGGGCACTCTCTATCGTCGGGATGAATATGACGGTATCGGAAATTGTGGAAATTGTAGAGCAAGATATGCTGTTCTACACTACGTCCGGCGGCGGCGTCACGTTGGGCGGCGGCGAAGTATGTGCGCAGTCTGAATTTGCGGTCAATTTGCTTAAGGAATGCAAGCTCGCCGGAATCCATACGGCCATTGAAACCTCTGGGCATACCAAACCGGAAGCTATTTTGGCCATGGCCGAATATACCGATCTGATATTGTACGATTTGAAACATATGGATTCAGACCGCCATTATCAACTGACTGGTGTACGCAACGAGCGCATTCTCGAAAATTTGCGGGAACTGATCACTCGCAAACATAACGTAGAGGTGCGGATGCCGCTAATGAAGGGGCTCAATGATGATGAGGACACCATCCGCAAAACGGTGGAGTTTCTGCTTCCCTTTAAGGAATACCGGAATTTTCAAGGCATCAATTTGCTCCCTTATCACAAACTGGGGATTAACAAATACAGGCAATTGGATATGGACACCGTTGAATGCGATTTAAGCCTTAATGAAGCCGATCTGGAGCGTATTGAACGTCAAATCAGCCAATACGATTTCCCGGTTCGGGTAATCAAACATTAAGAGCATTCTTTCGAAGCCAGTTTTGTTCAAATCTAAGAAAGTATAAGTTTGTCACCATACTTTAACCTTAGATTTCTCCGCGAAACGTATGCTTCACCTGTCAAAGACGATAAAGCCGTTTACGCTTGGGTAAAGCTAGCGCTTTACAAACTCGCAAAACTTTTAGGAGGACGCTTATGCAGCAGCCTGCTGGGCCTGATCCCGGGCGGATTATTCAGGAGTCGGTGCCGGGCAAACAAGTGACGCTGGCCCATATCATTGCTTCACCCGTGCCTGACATGTATGAAAGACTGGGCATCGATGAAGCGGGGGCTATCGGCATTTTAACACTGTCGCCCACTGAAACCTCCATTATTGCCGCGGATATCGCCACCAAGGTGGCAGTTGTGGAAATCGGCTTTCTGGATCGCTTTACCGGTTCGGTGCTTCTTACTGGGGATATAGCCAGTGTGGAAACGGCGTTACGGGCCATCATTAAGACGTTGGGCGATAGTTTGGGCTTTGCGACGGCGGAAATTACACGGACATGAAAAAACGTATTTTGCTGATCGGCCCTACAGGTTGCGGAAAAACGACGCTGGCCCATGCGCTTGACGGTACGGATCGCCCGCTGCGGCGGACGCAGGACGTTATCTACGGGCCGAAGACGATCGATACGCCGGGCGCGTATGTCGAGAATACCTGGATGTACAGCCATTTGATTGCAACGGCGCAGAACGCGAGCCAAATTTTGATATTGGTGGATCAGTCCCGGTATCAGGAAGTATACTCGCCCGGCTTTGCATCTTCTTTCACGAAACCGGTTATCGGTGTAATAACGAAAGCCGATCTTGCGCTGGAAAATGAGAATTACTGTGTACAAGTTTTAAAACGTAGCGGGATAACCGAACCCTTTTTCCGCATTAGTCTTCCCGTGGGAAGGGGAATCGGGGAATTGAAACGTTATTTGTTCGGGTAATAAGAGTGGAGTTGATACCATGAAATTTATTACCGAAATGGAATTGCGCAATGTGTACAGGCTAGAGCCTTTTACATCATACATGGTGGAGCATGGAAGCCGATTGACGCCGGAAGCGCGCCAATTTTTGACGGATCGCCAGATCAACGTATCCTATGGGACGCAAGAGCAAAATCAGGAACAAAAGCAAGAATCACTCCCGAATCCGGAGCGACAGGCAGAAAAGCCGGATTGGCGGCGTGGGAAGCTGCGCTGTCAGATGCAGTCCGTCTCAGCCCTGTTCTTGTTAACCGGGCAGGAGCTGCTGGAGCGGGATGTGCTGCTGGCCCAGAAGGTGCTAGAGCTGTCAAGGCTGTTTTCGGCCCTCCAGAAAGGGGAAGGAGGCGACACATCCACTGCCGATTTATCTTTCCAGGGTTGTACCGGCATTACTGCCGATGTTCTTTTTGAGGATGCGGGAGATTGCTTTGAGGTAACCGAGTTTCACATTCAATTGGAAAAGGGCAGAGAAATTGCTTTGCTTCACCGTCTGCGCAGCGCTTTGCGCGAGCTTGGGTTTGCGGTGTTGGAAGCCGTGGAAGGTGGTCCCCAAGAAAAGGCGGAGAAACCGATCATTCCTGGAATCAACTATATGATTAACGCATTAAGCTCGCTTATTTGCAGAACTACAGGAGGTAGAACATGCCAGAGACAAAACCCTTTGCATACTGCGATCAACTCGTAAAGCAATTTGAAGCTGTCATCCAGAAACCGATTCCAGGACGGTCTTCGTTCTACTATACCGGTGTGGATCTGGGAACGGCCTGTGTGGTGCTTACGGTGCTGGATGACTCTCGGAAGCCGGTGGCGGGAGCTTACCGCTACGCCGATGTCGTCCGCGACGGAATGGTGGTGGATTACTTAGGAGCGATTCAGATCGTGAGGGAGCTTAAAGCGCAGTTGGAGCAGCAATTAGGTGTAGAACTAGAATATGCGGCTGCGGCGATTCCTCCGGGAACCGATTTACTGGATGCTGGCGCCATCAAGCATGTGATTCAGGGTGCGGGGTTTGAAGTTACGGCTTTACTGGATGAACCTACGGCGGCTAATGCCGTGCTGCAAATATCCAACGGAGCCATTGTAGACATTGGCGGCGGAACGACGGGCATTTCGATTCTGAAGGATGGCAAGGTTGTCTATGTCGCCGACGAAGCAACGGGAGGCACCCACTTTTCTTTGGTGATTGCCGGGGCATACCAGATGAGCTTTTCTGAAGCCGACTGCTTCAAGCGCGACCCTGCCCATCACCAAGAATTATTGCCGCTTCTCCGGCCAGTCATCGATAAGGTTGCCTCCATCATCAACCACCATGTTGTGGGTCATGAGGTCAAAGAATTGTACTTGGTAGGCGGAACATGCTGCCTGTCCGGTATGGAGACGATCATTGAGCAGAAAACTGGCATTGCTACCTATAAGCCGAGTAACCCTCTGTTTGTCACGCCGCTGGGCATTGCTCTGAATTGTACGCAGGAGGCGATGTGAGTGGAATTTCGGATTATCAAATCTCCTTCCAAGGGGACGCTGGACATTTTGCTTCGTCGCAGAGGAGCGCCCAGTAGTCGGGAAGTTCCCCAATGCGACGCGGTTGGACTAGTGCAGGGGAGACTGATTGATATGGTATGGGCCGCTGATGTAGCTGAAAAAGTGGTGGGCGTGACAGTGGAGGATATTCGCGGCAGCTGCCCGCAGAACATGATTCTTCTCGCCATTTTTGGTGACACGGCTTCCGTAGAGGATGCCATCGCCGAGATTAAGCAGAGGAGCGGAAAAGCGGGGAGGAAGGAATGCGATGATTGCGGCTGAATTGATCCACAATATCTGGTCTACCCGTAAAGCAGATTCCCTTGTGGGAATGAAACTGATGCTGGCCGAGGTGATTGGTGGAAGCGACGACGGGCGCCGATTGATTGTCGTCGATACGATCGGCGCTGGCATAGGTGATCGAGTGATTGTCTGCACCGGCTCTTCGGCCCGCAAAATGCTGCAAACAGACGATGTTCCTGTGGATGCCGTCGTCGTCGGGATCATCGACGCGAACTGCGTGTTCGAATAAATATTCGAACAGAAATCGAATGCAGCGAGAGGGGGCGAGAACTGTGAAAAAACTGATATGCGCTGCGGATGTGGAAGAATGGGTGGCTTCCGGACAGAAGCGGTGCTGCATTGACAGTAACACGATTGTGACACCGGCGGCCCGAGATAGGGCAATAGAGCTGGGGTTAGAGTTTACCAATGAGCCTTGTGGGACTATGAGTTCCGAGGCCGCAGGCTGCGAAACTCAGAATGATCTCGACATGAATGCTATTTTTAAATTTTTCAAGATTTTATCGGAAAAAGGACTGGTTGAAAAGCTGTTGGGAACGACTCTTGAGCCACCTTATCAGGCGGAGACGGATCCGACTGGCTTGAAACTTGTGCGGGGTCGAACGGTAAAAATGGAAGCTTACGAAACGGGAACATACGGTTCCAAGGTATATCGTCAAGAGGTAATCGGGAAACCGGATTGTTCCATGAGCGCAGGGTTTCTGACTGTCGATCACGATAGCTTCGAGCAGGAGACGGCCCACGAAGAAACTTATATCGTGTTGGAAGGTTCGCTCGATGTCACTTTGAACAAGAGAACCTTCACTGCTCATGAGGGAGATGTACTCTTCATTCCCAAAGGGGTAAAAGCGACCAAGGGATCGACGGACTGCGCGAGAATGTTTTATATGACTTTTCCGGCAGGCGATCCTGATCGGAAGCTGCAGTAACAGGAGGTGGTAGCATGCAGGCGCTTGGATTAATTGAAACGCGGGGCCTTCTTCCGGCGATTGAATGTCTGGACATCATGCTCAAATCGGCTCAGGTAGAACTGATAGAAAAGTGCAATGTGGGTGGCGGGCTAGTCACGATCGCGGTAACCGGCGATGTCGGCGCTGTTCAAGCATCCGTGGAAGCAGGTGCCTCCGCGGCGCAACAATTGGGCAGTGATGTGCTCATCAGCCGGCATGTCATTCCAAGACCCCACAACGACATAGCGAGTATCATCGGTCGGCGCAGCGTTTCGAACATTGCCAAGGAGAAGGACGAGCTCGCGATGCAAGTGCAGCATACTCAGGCGGCAGAACAGATGCCGGAGCAGACTCCGGAACCGGACACAGTGTCTGATGTACCAATGGAAGCAGCGTCTGATGTTCCACTGGACGCGGCGCCCAATGTCTCAATCAATACCGGTAGCGAAGAAGGCTTCCCTGTACTGGCGGCCGATCCTGATCAGGATCTTGCGGCTGAAGACGCCAGTCCGGAAATGGACAATGGAGATCCGGCAAAGCTAGACAGTCCATTCAAGCACCAGATTGATGTGCTGGTAAAGGAATCTGGGCTTGACAAAGCAATGGAGCTACTGGAAACGATGACAGTCGTGAAGCTGCGCGGACTGGCCAGAGAGTGCAGTCCCGCGTATGGGATGAGCATGACGACAATTTCCAAGGCAAACAAAGTGAAACTGCTCAAGCGGTTCCGCCAGTATTATCAACAGTAAGCAGTAAGCGAGAGGAGGATGTTTCACTTGGAAAATTATGATTACGACTTGCAATCGATTCAGGAAACCCGGGAGTTGGCCCGTGCAGGAAAAGCGGCCGCCGATATCCTTGCCGGATACAATGCTGAACAGATTGACAGAATTGTACAAAACATGGTGCGGATAGCGGAGGTCAACGCCGCCGAACTGGCTGCGCTGGCAGTGGAGGAAACCGGATTTGGCAAGATTGAGGATAAGATCTTCAAAAACCGTCTGGCTTCTACGGAGCTATATGAATCCATTCGGGATACGAAAACGATTGGGGTTATCCACGAGGACAAGACGAATCAATTAATAGAGATTGCCGAGCCTGTCGGACTGCTCATGGGTATTATTCCATCAACCAATCCGACATCCACTACGATTTTCAAATCTATCATTGCGATAAAAGCTCGCAATGGAATCATATTTTCGCCACATCCTTCGTCAAAGAAATCCATCCTGCGGGCCGCGGAATTGATGCACGCTGCCGCTGTCGAGGCAGGGGCTCCCGAAGGAATCATTGGCTGCGTTACCAAGCCGTCCATGCCGGCGACGCAGGAACTGATGAAGTGCGATGAAATCGCAATGATTATCGCAACGGGCGGCTCAGCTATGGTGAAATCCGCCTACAGTGCGGGTAAGCCGGCGCTGGGGGTGGGACCGGGTAATGTACCGGCCTATATTGAGCGCACTGCTGATATTCCAAAGGCGGTGGCAAATATCATTGCCAGCAAAACCTTCGATTACGGTACAATCTGTGCATCTGAACAGGCTGTTATCGTGGAGGAATGCATCCGTTCTCAGGTGATCGCGGAGTTTGAGCGTCAGGGCGGTTACTTTATGAATCAGGAGGAAACTGCTAAAGTCGCGGCAAAGCTGTTTGTAAAAGGCCATGCCATGAATTCAAGACTGGTGGGACGTTCACCTCAGGTGATCGCGGAAGCGGCCGGTATTCAAATTCCAACAGGAGTCAAGGTGCTGTTAGGCGAACAGCAGGGCGTGGGAGAGAAATTCCCGCTGTCCTACGAAAAGCTAACTACCGTATTGGCGTTTTACACCGTACAGGACTGGCGTGAGGCTTGCGATCTAAGTGTGGGGCTGCTGCGTAACGGCGGCATAGGACATAGCTTCTCCATCCATACGCAGAATCACGATATGGTCATGGAGTTTGCGCAAAAACCTGTATTCCGCATTTTGGTGAATACGGGCTCCACGCAGGGCGGTGTGGGTGCAAGCACCGGGCTTGCCCCGGCCTTCACTTTGGGATGTGGAACCTGGGGCGGCAGCGCCACTTCAGATAATGTGGGACCACAGCACTTGATTAATATCAAGCGTGTGGCTTATGGCATTAAGGACTGTACGGCACAAAGCACTTATTCTGTTCCAACTCCACAGCCGCCGAAGCAACAGGAGGATGCGCTGCTGTTGAATCTGGTCGATGAGCTGGTGTCTATTTTGCAGAAAAGCGGTGACTGTTAGTGGGGAACTATGATCAAGTACTTTCATTGTTAATGGAGGTTGTATCCGGTGCTGGAAAGGCGGAAAAGGAGCCGCGCTCCATCCCTTTAGGGATTTCGAATCGCCATGTGCATCTTTCCCAGGCTGATGTGGATACGCTCTTCGGAGCCGGATATACGCTATCCAAAATGCGTGATTTGTCCCAACCCGGACAGTATGCATGTAATGAGACCGTTACGGTCTGCGGGCCCAAGGGGTCCATCGAAAAAGTGCGGGTTCTCGGCCCAGTGCGGAAACAGACCCAGGTAGAAATTATGCGGGGAGACTGTTTTAAGTTGGGCGTGAAAGCTCCAGTGCGTTTGTCCGGGGAGCTTGAAGGCACACCGGGCGTCACGTTGGTCGGGCCCAAGGGAAGCGTATATATTACCTGCGGCTTGATGGTTGCACAGCGCCACATTCATATGACGCCTGATGATGCCCTTTTCTTTGGCGTAACCGACGGAGAAATGGTCAGTATTCAATTTGATGGTCTCCGGGGCGGAGGGTACAATCAGGTCGCAATCAGAGTTAGCAGTGACGCCGCTCTCGACTGTCATATCGACGTTGAAGAGGCCAACGCGATGGATCTGACGTCGGCGTCTGTTATAAAAATCATAAAAAATTGTTAGGAGGAAATGAACATGAGATCGGAAGCTCTTGGTTTGGTTGAAACAAAAGGTTTGGTAGGTTCTATCGAAGCAGCGGACGCTATGGTCAAAGCGGCCAATGTCACCCTGATCGGCAAAGAGATGGCAGGTGGCGGCCTTGTTACCGTGATGGTACGGGGCGATGTAGGAGCAGTGAAGGCGGCGACGGATGCCGGCGCCGCGGCCGCGAAGAATGTTGGGGAACTCGTGTCGGTACATGTAATTCCACGTCCCCACAGCGAAGTGGAAAACATCCTTCCGCCTGCTAAGCAATAATTCAACAAATTATAAGAAAAACGTCTATCGATGTACTTTCTAAGAAGACAGACCGCATTTAGCGGATGTTTTCCTTGCGATTATAGAATTACTTAAGCTCCGCTTAAAACTTATAAATTCTATAATCTTAAAATAAGGCTATGCTTCCGAAGCAAGTTTTGTTCGGTGAGCTAGCGCTTTATTCTCACAAAACTTTTAGGAGGAATGTAACATGAAATCGGAAGCATTGGGTTTAATTGAAACAAAAGGTTTGGTAGGTTCTATCGAAGCAGCGGACGCTATGGTCAAAGCGGCCAATGTCACCTTGATCGGTAAAGAGATGGTAGGCGGCGGACTTGTCACCGTAATGGTACGAGGCGATGTAGGAGCAGTGAAAGCGGCAACGGACGCTGGTGCCGCAGCCGCACAGCGTGTAGGGGAACTGTTATCCGTACATGTGATTCCTCGTCCTCACAGTGAAGTGGAAAACATTCTTCCCGCTGCTAAGCAATAATTTATATTCATGTTCTGCAAAAGGCCAAAACTCAGTAAAACGGTTTTGGCCTTTTTATTTTTGTCTGCAAGAATCCGCTTTTCGAAAGCTTGTCGAAGTGGTGTATTTCTATAAATAAGCTTTGAGGAGGAGGGAAGTACTATTTCCAAACAGGTTGAAAATTGCTATAATAGAGATGATATATTGTGAAAAATTTAGCATGTAACGTCTATTTTCCCGTTCATTCTCGGTGAAAGGTGCAACGAGATTATGCTGAAAACCGATAGTCCGATCGCAACCAAAGTATACGCACGATACAGTGGCATCCTATCTCTTTCCAAGCTCTCGCTGCTGCTGCACGATCACAATGGAGACGTTTTGCTGGAGTTCAATCCGTCCCCTGATTTCTGCAGGCATTTTTGTTGGGAGAATCCTACACGACCTTGCGCGGATTATTTAAAGCGCTTTATTTCCGGCGAACAGGGGCGATTTGTTTGCTGTTACGGCCTGGAGAATATTTTGCTACCTATTATGGTCAAAGATGAGGTTGTTGGCTTCATATCGGGGATGCAGGCGTATTCCCAGGAGAGGGAATTTCAGAAGTATCTGATTAACACGGCGGAATTGGCCGAAATGAAGGGGCTGGATTTGGAAGTTGTCGCGAAGGCGATATCAGCTTTTCCAACCATTGACAAGGAAAAAGCAGATATTCACGAGCAGCTTTGCCATCATATCGCAAGGAATATTGCGCTCGACATCGCCGAAAGCTCGCAGGACAACACAAGGATTATCAATCGTCTATCTGCGGAAAAGGAAATACTGGAGAAGAAAGTGATTGACTTAGAAGCAAAAAATATGTCTCTAGTCATCAATCCGCATTTTCTGTTCAATACTTTGAATTCCATTGCCCGCATCGCCTATTTCGAACACTCCCATACAACGGAGGAATTGATCTATTGCCTGTCCGACTTGCTCCGATACAATGTTAAACAGGATGATCAGCTTCATACCATCGCATCCGAAATGGATAACATTGAGAAGTATTTGTATATACAAAAGGCGCGTTTCAAGAATCGTCTGCAGTATGAAATCATTGTTCCTAATGAATTAAAGGCTTATCGCATTCCGAATATGGTGATTCAGCCTATCGTGGAAAATGCAGTAATTCATGGAATTACCCCTAAGCGGGACGGGGGAACCGTACGTCTGATTGCCGAAAAGTACAGAAATGATATCACCATTTCTGTTATTGACAACGGTAACGGGTTCTCGCCAGAGGTACTAAAGCTCATTCATCAGCCGGACAGCAAGATCGGCGTGGGCTTCCGGAGTACCGATAGCCGTTTGAAGCGTTATTTCGGAGAAGAGTATGGGTTATCGATCGTGAAATCCGATTACAGCGGGAGCACGGTTAACATCCGCATCCCCACCCAACCAAATGCGAGGTGATGCAATGAGCGTAGTTATGTTTGTTGAAGATGAACCGATAGAACTGGAATTTCTTCAATCCATCGCGCAGGAAATCCTGGGTGCTGAAGATAAGCTTCTAATTTGTGATACGGGTATGCAAGCGATTAAGCTCGCCAAGCAATATCGGCCGGATATTATTTTTATGGATATCATGCTACCTGAAATGGATGGAATATCCTCGTTACAGGAAATTCGCCGTTTTCTCCCTGACGCATGCGTGACGATATTGTCTGCCAGCTCGGATTTCTCCTATGCACAGGCGGCAATCAGTCTGCAGGTACACGAATATTTGCTTAAGCCGGTCAAGCCGGAAAAATTGCGGCAAATGATTCGTAAGGGGCTGGAGAAGGCCGCTCAATCAGAAGATAATTATTTAGCAGAAACTTATCAGATAGAATCGGCTCAAGAATGTCAGCGCTTTATTAAAGAAGCAGTCGATTATATTCAGCAGAATTACAAAGATAAGCTGACCCTGCAAATGGTGGCGAGTCATGTGTACATGAATGCCCAATATTTTAGCCGCATATTCAAAAGGGAGCTCGGCGTTACTTATACGGATTATGTGAATAAGCTCAAGATTACACATGCCTGCAAGCTTCTTGAGACTACCGGGTATCCCGCCTATCGCATCTCCACAGAATGCGGCTTTACCGATCCGTCTTATTTCAACCGGGTATTCTACAAGCAAATGGATATGACGCCGAAGGAATACAAAAAAAGCGTACTTGCCAAAAGAAAAAACACGAAATAGAGTTCCAGAAGTCTCCCCCGATTACGGTGGGAGGCTTTTTTGTTGGCTTTATCGTCCTAAAAGTACGAATAGTACAAGAATGGAGAAAAAGTAATTCAGGGAGTCCAACAAGAGGTACGGTTAGTAAAAGGCGCAATGGCCGCTTTGTTATACAATGAAGATACATCTACTAAGATAAATCTACTTAAACAGAGGTGTATGGATGATGAAGGAAACAGTGGCAGCTCCCATGGCTACGGCCGGCATGCTGAAACAAAAGATGAACAGTCGTTTCCGAAGAAATGGAATCGCTTACGGGCTGATTTCCGGGTTAACGTTCGGCCTTTACAGTACCGTCGTTGCCCTAGCCATGATGAAGGAGCCTTTTCTGGGGGTCATAGGAGCGTTTGCGGCGCCCATAGTGGCATCGGCGATCAATGATGCTTTGGCGGCGATCTGGCTTTTGATCTGGAACTTCAAGAAAGGGAAGATCAAAGAAATCGGCCGCAGCCTGGTAACAATACCGGGGTTGATGGTCGCAATTGCCGCGGTGTTTGGCGGCCCGATCGCCAACGGGGCCTATTTGGTTGGGATTGATATGGCTGGAGCGGCGGCTATCCCCATTTCGGCGCTTTGTCCGATGTTTGGGGCTATTTTCGCTCGAATGTTCCTGAAGCAGAAGATTGATAAACGGGTGGCCCTCGGCATGTTCATCTGTGTTATCGGGGCGGCGCTCATTTCCTATGTCAAGCCTGATGGGGGCGTGGATAATTTCACACTAGGCATTATTTTTGCTCTGGTGGCTGCACTTGGCTGGGGACTTGAAGGCGTATTTGCCACTTTCGGGATGTCCATGCTTGATTCCAATATCGCCATTACCATTCGCGAGGGCGTTTCCGGAATCGTTTACATTGCCGTGCTGATCCCTATCTTCGGCGCGACGGATCTCTTTGCTTCCGCGCTTGGCTCCGTATCGCCTATGCTCATTATCACGGCTGCGGCCCTGTTTACGGCAATCTCTTTCCTGACTTGGTATATGGCCAACAATATGGTTGGCGTTGCTGTCGGAATGTCGCTCAACATTACCTATGTGCTGTGGGGGGTTGTCTTTGCAGCTATATTCCTCGGTAATGCGTTGACTCCTACGATAATTGCCGGTGCAATTATCATTACACTTGGAGCGCTTTTAGTGTCGATGAATCCAATGGATCTGTTCAAAAAGAAGGAGGCGTAAGCAAATGCCATTGTTGCCGATCCGCTCCCGGGTGCTGCTTTTCATGTCTACTGTGCAGCAGGCAAATATTGATGATGCGATGGACGCTTTGAAAAGCGAATACGGTGGAGAACGTCAATTTACAAGAGCAAACTTTCTGGATCATATGCTGTCGTTGCAGGCAAACGGACTGATTGACGAGGTTCATTACGAGCTGGATGCTAACGGGGAATTATGTATGTACTATGCAATCAACGATGAGGGAATTCGTACGATCAATAAATATTTGCCTAAAAAGTGGACGCAAAACTATGAACAATCCATGGCGAATTAATATAAGGATTTTTTAGACGAACTATAAGAAATTTTTAAAATATAATCTATTTTGTGGTCAAAGTCCTCTTCACCGAACGGATCAATCCGGCAGGTCAGCGCGTCCGTGTTGATTAATCGGTGGAAGAGGAGTGATGAAGATCCCGTTCTCCCGTCAGGAGGACGGGATTTCTTTTTCTAAATCCAGCTACACCTTTAGGTATCCTGCGATGTCTGAGTTAATATGCTGACGATACAATAACGCATCCCAAAATCCTCAATTTCAGTGAGAAAGAATACGACAAGAGAGAGCTTAAAGAAAAAGAGCACTCGGAGAAACATCGGAAGGAAGGGCGTTACGAGGATCCGGTAGGAATACTCGTTATGATTACACCAACGTCAAGGGTTACGCTGCTTATGTATCTCTTACTAATAACATACATTTTCCTCAAAATAATGAACAAACTCTTTAATATTTTCGATTACGAAGGCCGCTTCTTCTTTTGATATCGGAGGACAAGAACTTATGATGCGAGGTAAGGATATGAGGCTGTACAGAGGAAAATATGTGGAAGAACCACCAAAGGATGAAAAATCAAGTAGGGTGGTTCTTTTTTTCTGTCGTTTTCTATGCCACATTATATATGGGGGCGATGAAGAATGTTCCAGGATTTCAAGTTCGTTAGTGACCGTCCGGTCGCGATACAAGTGAAAGAATTCGTCAAACGTTTAATTATAAAAGGGGCGCTTCAAGCGGATCAGAAGCTACCCTCCACACGTGAAATGAGTGGTCTGCTTAAGGTGAGCCGTAACACAGTCATTGCAGCCTATGAAGGCTTGGAGGATGACGGATTTACGTATGCTATTCCCGGCAAGGGCAACTATGTGGCTGCTATGGTGGGCCAGTCAGCTGTAGATAACGGAGAAGCTGACAGCTCTGCTGCCGGGCAGATCGACTGGAAGTCAAGAATGAATGAGTATGCTGTATCGGCTGTAGAGCTGGATATGATGAAACAGGGCATTCGTGCCAAAAAAGGAACCATCTCGTTCACAAGCATCGCTCCGGATGAGCAACTGTTCGATCTCGGAAATGTAAGGCGAGCCTTTATGGACCGGATGGCAATCGAAGGGCAGGTGCTGCTCAACTACGGATATGCCAAGGGCTACAAGCCGCTGATCGATTACCTGATGCATTATATGGAAAACAAGGGCGTCGATATAAGCGGCAAGGATATGCTGATTACAAGCGGGTTTACAGAAGGCTTTGACATTGTACTGTCGGCATTACGCCCTTCTGCACGCCGCGGAGCGGCAATTTGTGAAAATCCGACACATCATACAGCGATCAAAAATTTGAAGCTGCAAGGTTTTGAGATTACCGGCATTCCGATGGAGCATGACGGAATTGATGTGAAGCAGCTAGAGGCGGTACTGCAGACCAAGAGCTTTGATCTAGCCTATTTAACTCCTTCCTATCACAATCCGACAGGCATCGTCATGTCGCCGAAAAAGCGCAGCACCGTTATGAAACTAATGATGCGTTATCAGATTCCGGTGATCGAGGATGGATTCAATGAGGAGCTGCGCTACTCGGGAGCGCATGTTGCACCTTTAATAGCGACAGCAGGTCAAGGGAACGGAGTTATCTATATCGGCAGCTTCTCCAAGGTGCTGTTCCCTGGCTTGAGAGTAGGTTGGGTGCTTGGAGACCAAGAGCTGATCGACACTCTGGTAAGCATTAAGCGTGCACGCACTATTCATACATCAACAATCGATCAATCGATTTTATATCAATATTTGTTTAACGGAAATTTCGATAAGTATGTAAAAAAAGCACGTACGGAGTATAAGCGCAAATATGAGCTGACAAAGGCTTGCTGTGAAGCACATCTTCCTGATGCGCAGCTGTCTGGCGACGGGGGCTTGCATTTGTTTCTCACCTTCCCAACAGGCATAAATACGCACCAGCTGCTAGAAGCTTGCATAGAGCAAGGTGTAATTTTCACACCGGGAGACAGGTTTTTTATTCAAGAAGGCGAAGGAACGAATACATTGCGGCTTGGTTTTTCACGAGTAACGGATGAAAATATCAAGCGGGGTATTCAAATCATCGGCAAACAGGTGCGTAGCTTTCTTAAGGTATAACGATTTTAAGAAAAAGAGGTGTCATGATGAGAATTGGCGTTATTATGGGCGGTATATCCTCTGAGCGTGAGGTTTCTCTGAAAACTGGTCAAGAGATGATCAATCATTTGGATCACAGCCGCTATGAAGTGGTTCCAATTGTGATCGAGCAGCGAATGGATTTAATCTCGCAGGTCCAGCAAGCTGGCATCGATTTTGCACTTTTGGCGCTGCATGGACAATATGGCGAAGACGGCACGGTACAGGGAGCGCTGGAAACTCTGGGCATTCCGTATACAGGCAGCGGTGTTTTGGCAAGCAGTCTATGCATGAATAAGCAGCTGAGCAAGATGCTGCTTAAGACAGCGGGTGTGCATACGCCTGCTGGCCTTTGCTGGCAGGGCATGGACGATTATGATCCACAGATGGTGGAGCGTCTGGGCTACCCAGTTATTGTAAAACCGAATACAGGTGGATCAAGTATCGGCATCCAGCTTGTACAAAATGAGAAGGAGCTGCTGCCGGCTGTTCAGGAGGCTTGCAGTTTGGATCAAGCGATCTTGATTGAGCCTTATATTAAAGGACAGGAACTCACCTGCTCGATAATGGATGGCAAGGTATTGCCGATTATCGGCATTCGCTCCGCTGATTCGGAGTGGTTCGACTACAGAGCGAAATATGAGGCCGACGGCGCTGAGGAGAAAGTCATCCAGCTTCCTCCAGTTATTGAGCAGCGTGTGCACGAGGCGGCACTAGCCAGCTACCGGCTGCTGCAATGCAAGGTATATGCACGGGTTGATATAATTTTATGTCAGGATATACCTTACGTGCTGGAAGTGAACACATTGCCGGGAATGACTGCCAATAGCCTGCTTCCGAAGAGTGCGGCAGCTGCAGGTATAACCTTTACACAACTGCTGGACCATATTATTTCCAGCTCACTCCATGAGCGAAAACTGGAATGGGGGATGGTACAATATGTATAGTGAAGAGGGTACGGGGCGGTTTTTATCCTCACGCGTTAGGGATATTCGGCCCTCGGGAATTCGCGCTTTTTTTGATCTGAATGCAGCAGGCGGAGATACTATCGCCCTTGGGGTAGGAGAGCCTGATTTCGTTACACCGGAACAGGTACGTGGAGCTTGTATTCAGGCATTGCAAGAAGGGAAGACGAAATACACTTCGAATGCTGGCTTGATGGAGCTACGTGAGGAACTATCTACTTACTTTTCCAACAGCTTCGCGCTTTCCTATGATCCCGAGCAAGAAATTGTCGTGACAGTGGGAAGCAGTCAAGCCGTCGACCTAGCTCTGCGGACAGTGATCGATCCTGGTGACGAGGTACTAATTCCGGCGCCAAGCTATATTGCCTATGAACCAATTACCCATCTGCACGGTGGTAAAATTGTGGAGGTGACGACTACTGCTGAAGAGCAGTTCAAGCTGACTCCTCAAGCGCTGCAAGCGGCAATTTCGCCTCATTCGAAGGCTTTGATGATCAATTATCCGTGTAATCCGACCGGAACAGTTATGACAGAGCAGGATTGGTTGCCGATTGTTGAGCTCATTATCAAACATAATCTGGTTGTCATTTCGGATGAAGTTTATGCCGAACTGACTTATGGGAGAAAGCATGTCAGTATCGCCTCCATGCCGGGCATGAAGGAGCGTACGATTGTCATCAGCGGTTTTTCCAAAGCTTTTGCGATGACAGGCTGGCGGGTAGGCTATGCGTGCGGTCCGCGTGAGCTGATTGCCGGCATGCTGAAAATCCACCAATACACGACCATGTGTGCTCCTACTATTGCACAGATTGCTGCGCTCGAATCATTGCGTCATGGCCTGGCTGCCAAAGATGAGATGATGGCGAGCTACAATGAACGCCGCAAGTTGTTTGTGGCCGGCTTGAATGCAATCGGGCTGGCCTGTCACGAGCCTGAGGGGGCTTTCTATGCCTTCCCTTCAATTACTTCTACTGGTATGTCATCTGAGCAGTTTGCTCTTCGGCTGCTGAAGGAAGCGAAGGTTGCGGTCGTACCCGGACATGTATTCGGATCTGGCGGTGAGGGTTTTATTCGCTGCTCATATGCAACCTCGCTCGTCGATTTGGAGAAGGCGCTGGAGCGGATGGAAAGGTTTATGCAGATAATGCAGCCGGTTTGACGAAAACTGCAGCATATAGAAGAATCTAGAGAGAGCTTCAACTTTTCACTGCAGTGGGTTGAAGCTCTTTTTTTTATTTTCTAATGTGGGAATATATAAAGTTTTATATTAACGTTAACAAAAAAATAAAACCGGCACAATATATGTGCCGGTTAACCAATAATGCTAAAAAAGGATGATCCCTAAAAAAGCCATGGATACATAACAGTTATAAAAAAAGTAAACATAAGTCTATTACTTTTTTTGAATAAATTGTATGTTATATATGCGACCGCGGCGCAACTAAAGTCAACTACGTAACCAGTAATTTAATTAAAGATATGATGAAGGGAGTAGTCCTGCATGATTACACTCAGAAAAATCACGCTGGAAAACCGACGTGACATTTTTAATCTGGAAGTTTCAGAAGATCAACGCCGCTTCGTTGCGTCCAATCTGTCAAGCGTAGCTTCGTGTTATGTCCTTGCAACCAATGGTGGACATCCATTTCCGTTTGCCATTTACGCTGATGAACAACCAATCGGTTTTGTTATGATTACTTATAGAATCACCGGGTACGAACTCCCAACTATCGCAGACGATAGTTATTGCATCCTACGACTGATGATTGACAAGCAATACCAGAACAGAGGTTATGGCCGGGAAGCGATGAAAAAAATCTTGGAGTTTATCCGCACCTTCCCGGCAGGCCCTGCACAATACTGCTGGATATGTTATAAGGATGATAACGTACCTGCCAAAAGGCTCTATGAAAGCTTCGGCTTCCGTGACAACGGCGAAGTCCTAGGAGACGAGCTGATAACCGTAATGCAACTCTGATTTGCTGTCAATTATAACGTAACATCCACAAGGCTGCCGTATGTAACAATCAATCGGCAGCCTTTTGCATTAATCAATCACTATAAAACATATTTTTATTCTTTATAAAAGCCCACTTTAAACATTTGATACCATTCTTCTAATTCGTTTTCTTGCATTACCTGCAAATATTTAAGAATTTCTCTAGCAAATTCAACCGCTGATGTTCCGTTAGCAGTAATTAATCCATCTTTTGAAACAACTTGCTTTTGGATAAAGTGCTCTGAGCCTTTATAGCTTAGTGCATACTCCTCTAAATAGGCTAGCGAATTGCCTGTATGCTCCTTATCATCTAAATATCCTTTATCCGCTAAAAAAGTACACGCATCACATATTGCCGCAATTGGAATACCTTTTTTAATGCATAAATCAACAACTTGCTTTACATCATCATTCTCACTTTTCAGCCATGAAGTTCCACCCACTAAGATCAGCATATGAAAATGTATTGGAATTTCAGTAATGGAGTAGTCTGGAACAACCGTGAAACCACCCATTGATTTTATTGGATTTTTATTAACTGCCAATGTTTTAATGATGAATCCTGTTTTTGGTTTATTCAACTCAGAACATACGTAAGTACTTTCCCAATCAGCATAGTTTTCCGAAATAAACACAAGTATTTCTTTTTTCATGTTTTTAGCTTCCTTCCTTGTTTATTGATTCTAGATATAATTTTACAGGTTAAAATATGACAGCTATATGTCATCTTTATAGAAGGAAATCATTTTTTAAAATTTATTCTTCACGGTATGGCGTAGTGCTGTTGGTTTGAAAGGAGAAATACTGATCGTAACGTATTAAGAGGTTTTTTGCATAAATGATCGAAGATAGAAATGGGAACTAATTTAGAGAGATATATTAAGGCGTATGTCTTTCCTCATATTCTACAAGAGCAAGGAAGCAGAACAAGGAGTGGGGCTGTGAGTCATGATAAAGATCTTTTTATCCTCCAATAGCACATGTACAATAAAATGCCGCACGGTCGTTTTCTTTTTTGCAGGGGTATTGACGTATCGGAATAATTTTGAAGCCGCTGCCAGTGAGATTGCCCAAAAATATCAAAATGTCAAAATAGTGATGATTTTTCCCTATGGGGTGGCAAACGGCACGACGGGTTCCTCTTTAATCGGTTTGCTGGCCCGGCAACTTACTCAAGTCGGGTATGACCTGGCCCGTAACCAGTCCCGGCGGGTTACTATCGCATCGCAAATCATCCGCGAGCATGCAGTAGATGCGGATCACCTAATCCTTATCGGGCACAGCGCCGGAGGCGTTATCGCCTATCGCGCAGGACTTTATTTGGAGGAGAAGTACGGCTTTCAACGAGCTCAGGTATTTGCTGTGGGATGTCCAAAGTTTTATTTGAAGGATATTCCATACAATGACAGATTTACATATATCACTGGTCAGAATCCGGACAGGATTACCCAAATTGGCAGCTGGAGCAAACTAGGTTCTAAGGTGTATCGAGGAAAGCCGGGGCGCGAAATTCAAATGGAATTTAATCCGGATCATCTGGGATGGCGCTTTCATGCCTCGTATTTTCTGAAATCGGTCTGGACGGATTCGAACCAAGTGTTTCGTACTAATTCAGAAGACTTGGTCTCCAAAATCCATGAACTGTACCCGGGTGACTAAAATTTCATAATATTTAAATAGTTATTTTCTTAGTTTAGCTGGTATTGGGATGTGCTTAATGGACTCAATTGGGTGATATAGCAGCATCCATGGACCTGAGAAACGCATAACATCCTTAATTTTTTGACGATAATCCTGTTTGTAACAATGGATAGGGCAATTAGCACAAGCGGTTTTCTTTTCACCGAATTTGCAGAGAGATAGTCTTTTAATAGCATAATCATTTAAATCCTGGCATTCCTCGCAAAACACTTTTTGATGATGTTTTTTCTTACAATAGATACGAATCATTTTTGAAACAATTTCTTTTTCTTTTCGAATTTTAGGACCATCATTCAACTGCCGTTTTACTTCTTTTGTCATGTTTGAAAGCTCCCCTTCATTGTTTAAAAATGCACTGTACATCAACTATATCACCAAATTATTCAAGAATACTGTTATGTCTTATACATATCTAAGGCATTTTTAGTATCCGACCTCACTTTCATCCCACACCTAAAGAAGTGGGCTTTCCCGTTCAAGAAATGCTGTAATGGAAGTGAACACATTGCCTGGCTTGACGAAAAATAGCCTCCTGCCCAAAAGTGCCAAAGCTGCGGGGATTTCATTCAGTCAACTGTTGGATTTTGTAATTGAATACTCACTTAAGGAAAGAAATAAATAAATCAAAGAATAAAGCCAAGACGCGGGTGAATCTTACCACTAATCAGTCCAGGAATGCCTGATTTATTTTGGGATCAGTCAATTACTTAATTCAGGGACTTGAAGCTGGGATCTGTCGGAGGACAAAAACATACACGCATAAGAAGTCGCTGAAACCGCGGCTTTTTTTGTTTTAACGATGTAAGTTCTTGTCCCGAGCTAAGGACAAGAACTTACATCGTTAGCCGAAATGGACAAGAACTTATATTCATAGCCGATTAGATAATTGTCTAATGTTACAGCATCAGCACCGTTTCATCAACCGATAGGCTTTTCGGCAGAAGTTGTTTTAAGTGCATCATACTGTATTTATCATTGACAGTTTTTAGCAATAAGAAGATAATAATTGTAACTATGGAAGAGGGAGGGAGGACAGAAAACCAGTTTTATATGAATGGAATTTGTAAACGTAAGGATTCGGTTGTACCTCGCATATTAACCCTTTAAAGGAGTGTAGTCATGTACGATAAAATCGTAGACATTTTGTGCTCTATCAAAGAAGACCAACCGGAACTCCGCCAATCCCTGTCCCCCGAAACGGATCTGAACAACGATATAGGCCTCGATTCTCTACAAATGATCCAGTTTATGCTCAAAGTCGAGGATCAGTTGAACGTGGTCATTGACTATGACCAATTCGATTACGAACATCTCCAGTCGATCGACGCATTTATCACTTTTCTAAAAAGCTGCCATCCACAGGAGCAGCCATTGTACGAAGATGTCAAGCAATGAAGCCGGCGTGATTCCGAAAATCGTTATGGGTACCTTCGATCCCGAAACGCGTTGGAGGGATCCGGATCTCGCGCGGCTACCCGCTATGCCCGATAAGGACCGAGAATCGATTGTCCTGTGTATGGACGAGCTGCTTTTTCCATTTTGTGGGCCGGACGATATCCTCTACAGCCGCTGCAAAATCGATCCAGCGCTGTACGAGTATCTGAACGGTTTGGGCTTTTCTTTTCGGACCCGATATCACTATGATTTGAACGATGAAAGGGAGCCCCTACCCGAACCGGACGTTTTTAAGCGGTGCATGTTCAGGCTTGCGGCCGATCAAGCCCAATGTCATATACCGGCAAACAGGATGCTGCAGGCGGCCGGTTCCGGTTATCCTGAGGGTGCGGTCTTGCCGGAATCTATCTCTCCCATGAATGCCGCCAGAGATTTACGGCAAACACAATCACCGGATGAAGCGATGTTCACCTGCGCCGCAAAAAATCTGTCTCCGTACGCCGTTACGGCAGATACGGAAGCTTACCTACATGCCGCCGGACCGTTTGGTCCTTTGCCGGACCTTGAGACGGTTGTGCGTGTTAACTCCAAGATGTACTCCAACCGGCTCCTGGCTAGAATCGGTGAAAAGTGCTACGGCACGGAGGCGAACAGCGCAGCGGAAATGGAGGTGGCCGGAAATGCGCTTCTGAAGCGGGGGCCGTATCTGTTGAAAGATCCCTTCGGTGTTTCGGGCAAGGGCAACCTGCTCATAGACAGCGAAGCCATGCAGCGAAGGATAGCGGAGCACCTGTATAAACAGGAGGGAATCGGATTGCGCTCTCAATTCCTACTAGAGCCCCTGCTGCTGAAAGAGATCGACTTCAGTTCTCACTGGTTAATCGGGGAGAACGGAGAGATGGAGTTCATCTCGCTTCAGCGGATGATTAATCACCAGCAAAATTACGGCGGGTCTATCAAAGCGGATGAAGCTTTTATCCGCCAGCTGGAGAACGCCAGCTATTTCAGCGTGATGGAGAAAGCGCTCCGGCTTTTGTCGGAGGACGGCTATCACGGCTTCGTCTGCTTCGACTCCATGATGCTGGAGGACGGGGAAGTCGTATCCATTGTGGAGATTAACGCCCGCAAGTCCATGGGCCTCATTAATGCTTATCTCGATAAATGCTGGGAAACGTACGGCCTTACCAGCTGGCTTACATTCTTGTCCCTCGGTCTTCCGGAAGGCTTCGCAATCGGGAAACTGCTGCACGCTTTGCGCGTATCCGGTCTTCTGTTAACATCCCCCGGGGGGTACGGGATCGTTCCTCTCTCATCTAATACCGTAATGGTGAACGAGATTCTGACCCGTCGCCGTATCGCTGAGGGAACGCAGAACAAACGAGGCATGCCGAAGGGACGGCTGTATGTATCGGTGGTGGGCCGTGACGACGGACACCGCAGCGAACTGGTCGAAAGCCTGCGGCAGGTGCTCGCCGACTTGTCCGTTAAAGTGTACAACTAAATCTGGAACTCGGGGGCTGCGCATGAATTCATCTTCGGTTACCTTGCTAGCGTCGGGTAATTCGCTCGGCGCATACATTCCAGCTATGCATCTGCACACGTACCTGCAAGGCAGAGGTGTCGGAACAGACGTTCACGTTCTGGAGAACTTGTATCACGAAGAAGTCCGGCACAAGATCCGGTCCACCAAAAAAGCATTCCATGCGGATTTCTCCGTTGCCCGTATGGGGCATAAGCTGGCCAAGCCTGTTGACTCTTCCCTGGACGAGGAATCGGTCCAGAGGCTGCTGGAAGGCTGGAAACAGGCCGGTGTCTCCCGCTTTGCAGTGTTTACCGGCTTCTGGCTGCCGATCCTGGAGCGCTATAAGGCGGCCTCCGGCAGCCCCCTGGACATCCGGCTGATCCGGTTGGATGCGTGGGATACGCCGTCGTTCAAGGTACACAAGCAGTTGTACCCCGGCTACGACAACGTCTGGTTCTACAACCCTTCGGAGCTGTCCCCGGACGGCTACATCGCTTCGGACGAAGCGGAGCCGCTGCCCTACGCGCAGCGTTCCGGACGCATTCTGATCCATGGCGGCGGCTGGGGGATCGGGACTTATGCCGGGACGATCACAGAGCTTCGTAAGCTCGGCCACAGCCTTGATGTGATCGTCTACGATCCCTCCGAGGTGGAGGAGGACGACGGGGTTACGCGCTACTTCGGAACGGAGCCCTCCTGGGATCCGTGGAGCCGGGACGCGCAGGGGCGGCACACGTTTCCGCCTATGGTCCGTTATGTCCGTGAAGACGGCGTTCTCCAGGAGTACCCGCTCGGGGATTACTCCGCTTACACGGACCTGATGCGCAATTGCGCAGCGGTTATCAGCAAGCCGGGGGGAGCGACTCTGAACGACTCGCTGTCGTACGGAATTCCTTTTGTCATGTTGGAACCGTTCGGCGACCACGAGCTTCATAATTTAACCTATTGGGAATCCTGCGGTTTCGGTATCCGGTTTGCGGAATGGAAAGCCCGGGATTTTTCGGAAAATCATCTGGAGGGGATTTACAGACGTTTGCTGGAGCAGCGATCAAAAATCAACCATTTTGGGAGGATTACTTATGCAGCCGAAAACAGCAGTTACGTTTGACCAACTGACATTCCGTAATATGAAAAGAACCCTAGTTCCGCTGGCGGAAACGGGAAGGAAGCTCCGGGAAGATCCGACTTATGCGGCCCCCGTGCCTTATGAGATCGGGATCAAACTCAATAACGGCTGCAATCTGCGCTGCAAGCACTGCTTCGAATGGAATCCAGAAGGCTTTCATCACGGCTTTGCCAAAGAAGTGAAGAACGACGAAATTGAGATTCCCGTCGTGGAGAAGCTGCTAGCCGAAACAAGAGAACGCAAATCGCGCGTATTCCTGTGGGGCGGGGAGCCGCTGTTCTACTCCAAGTTCGATGAACTGGCGGAGCTGCTGGCCAAAGAAGACCGGTACACAACCATTTGTACGAACGCGATTCTCATCGAAAAGAAGCTGGATTCTATTCTGAAGATGTCGGAAAATCTGGTCATGCTGGTCAGCCTGGAAGGCTTCGAGAAAGAGAACGACGCGATCCGGGGCAAAGGCACCTTCAAGAAAGTGATTCATGCCATACAGTTGCTGCTGGATCTGCAAAAGCAGGGCCTGTACAAAGGCAAAGTGTCCGTAGCTCTGACCGTAAACGACCAGATGGTCGGCCAGCTTTACAGCTTTATGGAATTTTTCGAAGAAATGGGCGTTGATTCCGTTTACTTCTGCTTCCCTTGGTACATCCCTTCCGATACGGCGGAAAAAATGGACAGCTACTTCGATGCCCATTTCCCGCACCTTACCTCCCGCTTTGCGGACGACCACAAGAACAGCTGGCACTCCTTTACGTTCCACATCTCGCCGGACAATTTCGATACACTGATCGAAGAGCTTAAACGAGTCAACTCTCGGGTGTGGAATGTACGCATCCGCTATCAGCCCGCACTGGAGCCCGAAGAGGTGGAAGGGTTTATCCGGGGCAGCGAGAAGCCGGCCATGAACCGGACGAAGTGCTTTTCGATCTCGAACCGCATGGACGTCATGCCAGACGGCAAAGTGAATCCGTGCAAATTTTTCCCGGAATTCAGTGTCGGCAATTTGTACGAAGAAAGCGTGGCGGATATTTTCCACGGTGACGATCTCCGGAAACAGCGCGAGGTTCTGGCCTGCGGTCTGATGCCGATTTGCTCCAAATGCGTGCTTCTTTATAACAATGGAATTTAAGCGTTTAGACTTTATGCCGCCCAATCAGGCAAAACAGGAAATTGTTCAGGAGGGGCAGGAATGGACTTCATCCGTGTGCAGGAACTGCACAAATCATTCGTGTATTACCGGAAAGAAGCCGGGCTTAAAAATTCACTGAAAAATTTATTTGCCCGCAAGTCGCTGGTGAAGGAAGCGGTTAAATCCGTTTCCTTCGACATCGGCCCCGGCGAGTGCGTCGGATTTCTCGGTCCCAACGGGGCGGGGAAAACCACAACGCTCAAAATGCTGTCGGGCATTCTGTATCCCACCAGCGGTGAAGCCGATGTGCTCGGCTATGTGCCGTGGGAGCGAAAGAACGAGTTCAAACGGCTTTTCTCCATTGTGATGGGCCAGAAAAACCAGCTTTGGTGGGATCTTCCCGCCAGCGAGTCGATTTATTTGAACAAATGTATTTATGACGTGGACGATGATCTCTACCGCCGGAGTCTTGCCGAACTATCGGAAATGCTCGATGTACAGGAGCTTTTGGACGTGCAGGTGCGTCGGCTGTCCCTGGGCGAACGAATGAAAATGGAGCTGATCGCTGCTCTTATCCACCGGCCCCGGCTGCTTTATCTCGATGAGCCGACGATCGGCCTCGATTTCCCCTCCCAGAAGAAGGTCAGGGAGTTTCTGAAGTATTACAATGAGCAGTTCGGCGCGACGATCCTGCTTACGAGCCACTACATGAAGGATGTGGAAGACCTGTGCAAGCGGACGATCATCATTAATGAAGGAAGTCTTCTGTATGACGGGGATCTTCACAAAATCAACGATCTTTTTGGCGAGCACAAAATTATAAGATTGCAGTTCTCCGAACCCGTTGCCGAGCAGCGGTTGGCCAAATTTGGGAAAATCGTCACCGGAGACGGCTACAATGCTGTTCTGGAGCTGCCTAAGCACCGCTTGAAGGAAGTGTCGCGCGCCGTGCTCGATTCGTTTCCGATCGTTGACTGGACGATAGAGGACGTGCCGATCGAGGAAAGCATTTCGATGCTCTACCGCAAGGAATCCGTCGGATGAACAGACGCAGATTGTACACGGCTGTTTTTTCAATGGGCGTCCAGCATTCGATGGAATACCGGTTTCACTTCTTTCTCGGTCTTCTCGGGGCCGCTTTTCCGATTCTTGTCCAGTATTTCATCTGGACGGCGGTGTACCAGCATTCCGGTCAAACGGCGCTGTTCTCGTATTCGTACGGTCAAATTATATTGTATACGATCTTGGCGGGATTGGTGTCCAAGTTGATCGCTACCCAGTTCGAGCACCAGATTGCCGACGATATCAAAAACGGCGGCCTTAACAAGTATTTGATCAAACCTGTGAGCTATTTCGGTTACCGGCTGGTGTCCTTTTTCGGCCAGAAGGCGATCTATTACGGCATTACGGCCTTGCTGCTCGTCGGGATTATCTGGTTCGCATCTGCCGGGGGCGTGCTTGAGCTTCAGGCCGTTCGGCTGATCTTGTTCGCCGTCACGCTGTGGGGGGCACTTTTGCTCAATTTCCTGATCGCCTACTGCATCTGCGCCAGCGCTTTTTATCTGCATGAAATCTCGTATTTTTTCGTCATTACAAGTCTGCTCGTCAATATTTTGAGCGGAGGCATGTTTCCGTTGGAGATTTTCGGGGAGTCGGTTGTGAAGGCGCTCCAATATACGCCGTTCCCGTATACCATTTATTTCCCGGTCAATGTCCTCAGCGGCAAAACGGAAGCGGCGGCTATGTACCAGGGGTTGCTCATCCAGTGCGGATGGATTCTGCTGTTCTTCTGGCTATCCCGCCTGACGTGGCGCGTTTCCTTGAAGAAATATTCGGCGGTTGGGGGGTAGCGGACATTCCATATGTTTAAAATCATGAGAAAATACGCGCTCCTGTACGGCATGTTCATTAAAAACTGCCTCATCGCCCAGATGGAATTCCGGGGCAATTTCATGATGAGCCTGCTGGTCGAATCCGTCTACCTGCTTGCCAAGCTGTTATATGTGCTCGTCGTGTTCCGCACTGACCTTCACGTAGACGGCATACCGCCTGAAGGGCTGCTTCTATTTATAGGCATGCACACAGTGGTGACCGGAATTTATGTCGGCCTGTTTTTTACAAATTTCACGAAAATTCCCGAGTATATCAAAGACGGTTCGCTTGATTTAATGCTGACGAAGCCGGTTTCCCTCCAGTTCATGACTTCCTTGCGTTACGTCGATCTGGCGCTGCCGATCCCCGATATTCTGGTCGGGTTCGTCATGATCGGTATCGGCTGGCATGCCATGGATATTCCGCTGACGTTTCTGCAACTCGCGGGGTTTATGCTGCTGCTGTTTGTCTCCGTTGTCATCACATACTGCCTGATGATTATCCCGGCGCTGCTTTCATTCTGGTTCGTTCAGACTGGCTCCGTGTCGGAGATCGCCCATTCGGTCTGGGACGCCAACAATTTTCCTATGGCTATTTACCCTGCCTGGGTCCGCCGGATCGGGACCTTCGTCATTCCCTTGTTCCTTATTACCAATTTCGGACCGATGTTCCTGCTTGGACAGCTCAGCTGGCTCTATGCGGGACTGGCACTGGCCGGTTCGCTTCTGCTCTTCGTAGCCGTACGGCTACTCTGGAAACAGGCCGTGAAAGGATACAGCAGCGCGAGCAGTTGATACGGCCGGCTTTTCCATCATAGTAAGACAGCCGGTTGTTGGGTGTCCTACACGCCGAGCCCGCTTGCGGAGAAAGAGTAGGGGGCGCCGGGCTAGATCGCAGGAAACACTGCCGGTCACGCTTCCGGATCACTCGTCAGAAGGGGGAGAATAGATGAACGCAGTTCAGCTACCGGTATTGAATCCGCCACTTAAAGGATTTTTGCGGTGGGCATACACGCTTTCGATAACCAGCGCCCATGAAGAAACGATCCCTTGGTATTACAGCAATTTTATTCAGTTGTCCTGCAAAAAAAAATTTCTGGAGGACGGCAGGCAGTACTATGTCGATTTTTTTCGGGGTAAGCCCAACGAACTTAATTTTAACAACCCGTATCTTCTCACCTGCTCCGTCAATTATACGATTCTGGAGAGTTTGGCACTGGACGCCTGGCCCAAATTTTTCGCGGATCAGATCCGCAGCGGCTATTATTGCGTCGTGTTTTTGGACGAAGCCAGACTATCGCCGGCAGCCTCCTATCAGAAAGAGCCGTTCCCTCATCATCTTTTTCTATACGGTTTCGACTGGAACGAAAGTGTCTTCTATGCCTCCATGTTCGACCATACGGGAGTATACCGCAATCTGCCGATCTCGTTCCGGGAATTCCAGGATGCGGTCCAGTCCATGAGACATCTCCTGAAGGAGAAGCTTACGGCCGATCACCATACGTATTTTTACAAATATGAACCGCATTCTCCTTATCCTTTCGATAAAACGGCCGCGATCGACCAGTTGCGCGATTACCTAAACGGAGAGACCCATCTAAACCGGATCAATTACAATCCTGACAACGAGGAAGCTTTCGGAATTAAGGTTTACGACTATTTGCGAATGTACTATGATGCCGTAGAGAGCAACGATTCCCGGCTGGGTGACCGCAACGATGTGAGGCACCTTCATGTGCTCTGGGAGCACAAAAAAATGATGAGTGAGCGGATCGAATACTTGGTAGATGAGGGGATAATCCCTTACGACGAAGCGCTTGTGAATGGCTACAAGGATATAACCAAAAGGGCGTTGAAGCTGAGGGATCAGTACATTCGTCATGAAATTCGCGAAGATAAGGAAGTGTTTGAACGGCTGAGGCTCCAGTTCGACCAATTCCGAAATGAAGAGCCTGTTCTCCTGCAAAAATTGATTACACTGCTCGAAGGCTGAAAAAAGCCCCCTGTGAGAACCTACGGAACTGGATGCGATACATATTGGAAGGCCGGGTTTTCTACCCGGGGTTCTAAGTTAGTAGTCATAAAAACTTCGTCCCATCTGGGACGGAGTTTTTTCGTACAGGCCCCCCCAGTTCGACTGGGGGTTTAGGAAACCTTATAGCTATGAGTAGTCATCCTTTGAACTTCAATAATAAGCTGGAACTGGGCGACTTTAACCAAACACGAACATTCATTCAGCAGTAAGGTGTTTAGTCACCAGGGGGATTCTGGAAATGAGAGTTCGATCTATAAAATTGATTGAAGTATATGAGCGTCTAGACAAGGAAATTCGAAAAGCCTGAAAATTTCCGCATTTTAGTAAGTAACGTTCGTTCCTTCTGGCAGCAAGCAAGCGATGTCAACAGCATTGATGTATAATTGATGTAAACTTCAACAGAAACCATCGGCTGTGGGGATATTTGGCTAGTGTTTGATGGCTTAAATCTTAAGGGCAAAACCTCCAAAAAAGAAGGAAGTGTTAAACAATGAATTTAGAAATGGTTATGCAAGAGCTTGAAGCTCTTGGCAAGGAACGAACCAAGAAAATTTATATATCCAATGGCGCGCATGAACCGCTTTTTGGCGTGGCTACAGGTGCTATGAAACCCATCTTCAAGAAAATTAAAAAAAATCAACCTTTGGCTGAGCAACTTTACAACACAGGGAACTACGACGCAATGTACTTTGCCGGCATAATTGCAGAGCCAAAAGCAATGACTGAAACGGATTTTGAGCGTTGGATGGATGCGGCTTATTTTTATATGCTCTCCGATTATGTGGTTGCAGTAACCTTGGCAGAAACAGATATCGCACAAGAAGTTGCCGATAAATGGATTGCAAGTGGCGAAGAGCTGAGAATGTCAGCGGGCTGGAGTTGTTACTGCTGGCTTTTGGGTAATCGACCGGACGGTGAATTTTCCGAAAGCAAAATTGCTAATATGCTTGAAATTGTGGAAAATACGATTCACGATTCTCCCGAACGAACTAAATACGCTATGAATAATTTTATTTACACAGTGGGGGTATCATACTTGCCGCTCCATGATAAGGCGGTCGAGATCGCAAAGACAGTAGGGCCAGTAGAAGTCAAACGGGACAAGACTAAAAGCAAGTTCCTACTCGCTTCCGAAAATATTCAAAAGGCAGTAGATAAAGGGCAACGTGGTTTCAAACGAAAATATGTAAGGTGCTAAACAATAGCCTCACCTCGCGAAGTGGTGGGGTTATCTGCACTTACCGTAATTGTTCCCGTTTCTGAAGATGTTCGCCGCAATCACCTGGCCGAACAGGGAGTACATATTCGGGGTTATTTTTCAAATCCTAATACGCCGCTGTGGATCTGCCTCAAAAGTCCACTTGTACGTAGCGGGGGACTGGGTCGGAAGTCAATCCCAGTTGGCCAACGCCAGCAACTAGCGCGCTTCGGGAGGAGCCCATGATTTTGAAGGATAATACCGAGTAAGCAGCATCGCCCTCAAGCAAAGCTCCGAGGGCTGATGTGTGATGTTTAGTCATTAAACTGAAGGTATAAGAATAGCGGAGTGGCAGTGGCATGGTGTCTGTACATCCCGCTGTGAGCTGCGATATATCAGGTTCAAGAGTCCAAAGCAGGGGGAGCGAACGGCACCTTCAGCGTCTTTGGAACTGTAAAAGAGGGACAGTGATTACCCTTAGCTTTACCAAAAAACCAACGAAATAATTTCATGAATGAACAGAGCCGAAGAATGACAATATAAGGAAGTGGTATACATCTCAATTTCCAAAGGAGGATATCTGTAATGGCTCACCAGAAGAGAAGGAAAGAAGCTGCCTGGAAGTCACGAAAGCAAGAACAGCATCCCCATGGTAAAATCAAATCGCTCAAGGAATTGTCCAGCGAATAGGATGAGGAGTATACTACTTGGAAGAGAAGGACTGTCGGTGAAATTTACCGGCAGTCTTCTTTTTTGTAATAATCTTTCCGTTACCGGAAAGGGCGATATTGTTCTTTCATGGTGTGAGGCGTTCAAGAAAAGGCAAACTATCTGGAAGTGTGTAGATAGAAGGATAACAAGAAATATACAGCCAACTATATTTTTAAAAAATTCCAGACAGTGCTTTGTTTGCTACCAAATTAAGTCTAATTGAATTGTACAGGATAATTCACCGACGATTGGAAGATAGCGAAGTTGCCCGCCGAATTTTCAGGCGGGCTTTCTCTTGCTTTTATTAGGCAGCCGTCAGCCGGTTTCCTGCTCAACTGCCTTTTCTCAACTAACGGGCAGATTAGTTATAATTGCTTAACTACCCACTATATCCATATTGAATTCTTTTATTTTTGGACTTTTTTATCGTCTATATGTCTAGTACCTTTTTGAAAAATTTACATAGATTAATAATGTATTATCGATATCTATTATAAGAATGGAGTGATAACAATGGGTTTTTATGTACGAAATAGTACGCCTAACCCGATATATGTTGCTGTCGGGTACTATGATTCTGATTGTAGCCCTATCACCTATGCTAAGAGCGGCTGGTACCGTATAACTCCTGGAAGGCGATCGCTTATTGTGACTGGATCAGCCGCAAATCGATCGTTCTATGTCTATGGACATGACAGTTTCGGTAATGAGTGGAGTGGTAATTTTTACAGTTATGTTCCTAGCACGGCTTTCACAATGTGCTGGATAGAAAGTTGCCAGGGCGCGGGCTGTAGAAGAGTAGGGTTCGATAAGGTCGATGTTGGCAATTTCGAAAACCACACATTAAACCTTGTAGATAGTACCCAAGGTGCATCTAACTCAAGAAATACTAGAGTGTCGAAAAAAAGAACACCAAAATTTAAATTAGGTAAGTTCAGCATTAAAAAGTCACCTGGAAAATTAAGTAAATTGGGCAAGGACAGAAAACCATTATATGGGAAAAGAAAGTAGAATTTTATAAGACTTTGAAAGCCGCATTTTAGGCGGCTTTTTTTATGCACAAATATGCCTATATAGTAGGATATTGACACAAAAATGCCTACATTCTGGCGGGACACCAGTACGTATGGCGGAGGACAATGGCTCGGCCGTCATTAAGCTAACGGGTAGGATAGTTCGATAAGTTATAAATTGAATTGTTTAAAGTTATAGAGCATTTCTTTGTAATGAGGAATGCTTTTTCATCTTTTTTTAAAATGAAAAGTATAATTCTATAACAATAATAATATAATAAAACTCAATAATATTTTATTGCAAAACAATAAATCATGTGATAAATTCAAATTGACAATAAATAAGAGAGGTGCTTTTTATGAAACGAGGATCAACACTCTTTTTAAAGATAGCTGTTATTATTATTGGAATCCCAGTTCTTGCTTTGTGTATATTTTTTGTGCCTGCGATAGCGAACTTTGCATCAGAATTGTATCCTGATATTGGTTATATAAAATATCTCGTTATAATCGATTTGTATGCAGCGGCGATACCTTTTTACTTTGCTCTGTATCAAGCTTTTATACTTTTAAACTATATTGACAAGAATAAAGCTTTCTCGGAACTATCTGTAAGAGCTTTAAAGAATATAAAATACTGTGCAATCACAATCAGTATCGTGTATGTGGTAGGCGTGCCACTCTTATATCTAATAGCCGAGAAAGACGACGCCCCAGGTATGATAGTAATCGGATTAGTCATAATCTTTGCTTCAATGGTGATTGCAGTTTTTGCCGCAGTTCTTCAAAAGCTTTTAAAAGAGGCGATTGATATAAAATCGGAAAATGACTTAATAATCTGAGGTGAATAACATGGCAATTATAATCAATATTGATGTGATGCTGGCTAAAAAGAAAATGAGCGTAACCGAACTTTCGGAGAGGGTTGGAATAACAATGGCTAACCTTTCTATATTGAAAAATGGAAAGGCAAAAGCAATTAGGCTTTCAACTTTAGAGGCAATTTGCAAAGCATTAGAATGCCAACCTGGAGATATTTTAGAATACAAAATTGACGAATTCACTCAAGGATGAAATGAACAATCGACCGTATTGAGCGGGACATGCTACTGAACAATTTTGAGATAAAAAGAACCGACCCTGCGGTCGGCTTTTTTCATAGCGTCTTTACTCCTGCCTCTGGTTGATAAATAAGACATCTGCCCCTTGCTCAAGCTCAACGGAAAGTTGCAGATACGTCGCTAAAAAAATCCTGTAACACCACGGTGAAATGGGATCAAGAGACCCGTTCGGCAGAAGTTAGAAAAGGCGCGGCATGGACAACGGTGCAGAAAGACACCGATTACTACTTATATAATGACAGGACGCCGATCTCGCTTGGCATCGCTCCGGTTATAATCAACGACTCGATTTAGGCTTTAGCGTAGCCAAACAACATTTGGCTGTTGCCCCTGAAAGGGCAGGGATTAATCATTTTTCTGATGAAATTGTGCAGGCTGGCTATGATCACAGCAAGGAGTTGGTACGTATCCTGTGGGATAGTCCGGTTGATTTCTCATTACTTGAGAAAATGATCGAGTTCAATATTTTGGATAAGGCAGACTGTTCAATTTTTTGGCGGAAATAGTAAAAATAGGATAGATCTTAGAGGCTCATATTTGCGTTTTAAGGCCTTTTGGGTTCGTTTTTTCATGCCCCACCACTCTTGTTGGGGATGCCTTGACATGGCGAATGTCAAAGTAAGGGGTGCGCCCCTTTTTCAAGGGTGCGGTTTTTGTCGGAAGACAAGATCATTGTCACATCAAAATCCGCTTAAATAGCGGGTTTTCTTATTTTTGGGGTCAAGTTCTTGTCTTCAATAAATGACAAGAACTTGACCCCATTCCCAATGAGTGACAAGAACATGATAAGGAGCAGTTTGCTACGGCAGCTGCTCCTTCTTTTTATTAAGCCAACGGGCAGGACAGCGTGATGACTTCGCGAATACCTCAATATGAAATTTCGATACTCTAGAAGTGACCATGCTGTTGAAGTAAAGTGAGACAAGGAGGTAAAGATAGTGAAAGATATTATTACTTTAAAACAACTCTACAGTTACGAACTATTTGCTATTGTTGTATTAGAGAACCGTGTCGACCTTTACTGGCAAACAAACGTTTGGTATAGTTGGAGTAAAAATATGGGAGTGTGAAGGACTTTTGGATAGTTCAACAATAATGATTGACCTTCTATTAAGGAAATACAAAGCAGACCAGAAATGGACTCGTATGGTAATTGAACAATTATCTGAAGAGGATATCGTATGGTCACCTACCCCCGAGAGTAACAGCATCGCTAATTTGATAGCACACATTTCGGGGGCTGTTCATCAATGGTTTGAAACCGCATACTTTGGTGCTCCATATATCGAAGATAGGAGTAACGAATTCAAACGTGGGCTGCAAATGTCCAAGGAGCAAGCATTGGAACTTTCAAAGAAATCATACGACCGAATCATACAGGTTCTTGAAATCATGAAAGCAAACCCTGAAAAGTTACTGGAGCAACCTTATTTAAATTTTCCAACATTCAGCGGTGCCTTAGACAATCAAGCCACCATTCTAGAAATGCTTCTGCATCAATTTAGACATTTGCCCAGTCACACGGGACAAATCATGTACATTGCAAAGATGAGGAAGGGGCAACTTCAGTGGAGTTAAAAAGTACATTTTTGGGAATTCCCGTGAGCGACCTTTAAGTAGCTGCTGAAGCTGAATGATATAGCAAGCATTTTGGTTTTAAGGTTGTCACGGAAGATCCCATTTTTGTAGAACTACTCACCGAATCTGGCGTAAGAATTTGCTTGAGCAAACATGAGCCGAAAGTCAATTCACACATAAATTTATCAGATGGACCGTTTCCGGTGAAGGGATTCATCGTTTCTGATGCAGAAGCGATTTATCAAGAACTGAAAAATAACGGTGTCGAAGTAGGGAAATTCTTTGAATATCAAGGAAAGTCATTTTCGTTCTATGACCTGGACGGCAATTTCATCGAAGTTTGGAGTCTATCAGAAAGTAAGAACAGATAGTATTAAGCTAAAGGGAAACGATAGCTTAATAGAATCAAGAAGGTAGCCGGCCAACGCGATCGGCTGCTTTTTCGTTAAACTAACGGGCAGATTTGCTTAATAATTTCCTGGATTCTGCAAGAGAAATAGGAGCAGATTGCCTAAGTTCATCTGCTCCTTATTTATCTAATAGTTAAATTAACGAATTATTTCCCGATTCTTTTGCGTAAACAGAACCTGCCGGTGGTCTTTCGAAAAAGTGATTGCTAGATATCAAGTTTACGGGTTCCGATCCATTTCACCATTTCAGGATCGTTATGAGAAAAGAACAGGCTCTGTTTCGTATCTAACGTAGTAATCGACTCCATATCCTCTTGACTTAATTCAAAATCAAAGATATTGAAGTTTTCGATAATTCTTTCTTTACGAACGGACTTTGGAATCACAACGACTTCTCTTTGTGTCAACCAACGTAAAACCACCTGAGCAACGGATTTATTATACTTTTCAGCTATGGATACCAATACCTCATTCTGGAACAAGTTATGTTTCCCTTCAGCAAAAGGCGCCCAGGATTGGATCTGAACACTGTTCTCTTTCATTAATTTCGCACTTTCGATTTGCTGGTTGAAAGGGTGCGTTTCAACCTGGTTTACGGCAGGAACTACTTCATTATGAATAATCAAGTCGATCAGGCGATCCGGCTGGAAGTTACTAACGCCGATTGCACGGACCTTTCTTTCACGATACAATTCCTCCATAGCGCGCCAAGAGCCATACACATCGCCAAATGGCTGATGAATTAAATACAAATCCAAAAAATCCAATTGCAATCTTTCCAGTGATTTTTCAAATGCTTTCTTTGTGCGCTCATAACCAGCATCCTGAACCCAAAGTTTCGTAGTGATAAATAATTCCTCTCTTGCCACGCCACTCCGTTTGATCGCTCTTCCAACTGCTTCTTCATTTAGATAAGAGGCAGCTGTATCAATCAGCCGATAACCTGCCATAATAGCGTCATAAACGCTTTGTTCACATTCATTTTGATCTGAAATCTGAAAAACACCAAAACCGAGTATAGGCATCTCAACACCATTGTTCAAAATTACTTTTCGCATCAAAAATCCTCCATGTTTTATTATTGTAAATCGATATAATCTTATCCTTTACATCCTTAACATTCTTACTCCGTTGCCGCGCGTTTCGAGAAGTACGGGTAAGCCCGAAGGAAACGACGCCACGACGACCGCCGTCGAGACCGCAGCTGCTCCAATCCAGCAGATCTACAATATAGACGATCCACCTACGGCGACACCATCCGATACCATCGCTAACTTTCACATCCTTATTATGCACCAGATGACAAAGCAACTGTTATAACATTCGTGCCAAATGTTTGCCTAATCCTCTCACTATCACTTATCTAACTGACTAATATGGACTATAATCGAACTTTAAAGAATTTATTTTTCATGCGTGAATCGAATGCGACCGGACCAAGCCACGGAGTTTACAAGATTTCTTTATTTATGGTGGTTCAAGGAGCGAAGGAGGTATGGCTGGGGCACAGGAGCGCTTTAGGTACAGTCCTGCCGATTACCTTGGTGTATTCGTTCACTTGCTAGTTTCCGTCCAAGTCACTGAAGTCGGTTCTTTTAGATAATATGTTACACATTGAGTAGCGGTGGTTCTAAAGACTGCCGTTACATAACTAACGGGCAGGATAGCTCGAATGAGTAGAAGGTAAATAATGGGGGTATATCGAATTGAATTACAACCATGATCGATAAAGGAGCCATTACGGCATGATAGTGATCCCTGATACATTTTTTGAAAGAATGCACGAACTCCACGGTGAGCAAGGCGTCGTATGGTCGAAGGCGCTGCCTGGGCTGATCACTGACTGTGCAAGCCGCTTTGACTTTAGCCCGGAAGCTCCATTTTCCAATTTATCTTATAACTTCGTGCTCCGCGCAAAGCGTAGGGACGGGAAGCCAGCCGTCCTTAAGTCATCCTTCATGAAGGACGAGCTTTCTAGGGAAGTTAGTGTGCTTCGCGCCTATGAGGGCCGGGGGGCGATTCATGTGCTTGATGCAGACGAGGAGTGGGGCGTGGCCCTGCTGGAGGGTGCTGACCCTGGCACGCCGTTGTCGACAATTGAGGATGATGCGTGTGCGACGGAGATCTTTTGCGAAGTATTTCGCCGCCTTCACCTTCCCGCACCATCCGGCAGTCTGTACCCGTCCATGAAGCAGCACTTCGCGACAATTGAGCGATACCGCGAGCGATTCGACGACGTGAACATTGCCGCGCCACTGCCTGAGAGCTGGGTGAAACATGCCGAAGAATGTCTGGCGTATCTCATCACGACCACGAGTGAAAATCTCCTACTGCATGGCGATCTTCATCATGACAACATCCTTCGCCAAGGCGAAGAGCAATGGGCTGTCATTGACCCCAAAGGCATCATCGGCGACATCCATTTTGATACGATCCAGTATCTGCTTAATTACGAGGATCGAGGCGGTGACTGCGAGCAGGTGCTGCGGGGCCGGATTGCGATTATGGCCGATCGCCTCGGTCTGGACCCTCGCCGAATCGCGATGTGGGGCGTAGCGCGAGGCGTGCTTGAGGCCTGCTGGACGATTGAAGATGGAGGAAAGGATTGGCACAGAGGAATCCAAATCACGGAGCGCTTCGACAAATGCCTAGATTGAGTTCTATCCAATAAAAGGGGCCTGAGTCATCGAATCGATTGCGATTGCTAACATTAGGGGGCTTTTTTGACAGGTTTCGCTGATCTAACAGGACACGATAGTTCAAACAACCAGGAAGCAGACCGCTACGGGCAGCTGCTCCCTTTCTCATTGAAGTAACGATGAGCATACCGAACATAAGGCATTCCAGGAAAGCGAGTACTTCAAGGAGAAGTCGAAGGAACGCTACAAAATTGAAGCGAAGACAGCGAACTCAAACACAGGCACGGGTACGATGTCGCCACATCCTCGGGTCTAACAGGCATGGAGCTGCAAGGCGTAATGGCCATATTCGCAGTAAATCTAAAGCGAATCCTGAAACTAAATGAATAAAAGCTCTTAACCAACAGGATCTTACCTAGTGAAAAAGACGGCACCTACTCCCAGATATGCGAGGGAAGTCTCGTCTTTTTCATAAACTGCATTAATTTACGTTAGAAAACGTAAGTACTTCTGTGGTTTCGATGAATTCAAGGGTCATCTCCTAGCAGCTTAACTCCGCGGTGGTTTGTTTAAACTGTCCACAATCCGGGTCAGTGTTCAGCTCTGCCGGAGGGTAGCGGCAAAAAAAAAATTGAACACGAAATAACGCTATGATATAATCGATAGCGTTATTGACAAATCAATTTAAAATGTGTATTCACTTTTATCCCTACTTTAATTCTACATTTGGAACTTTGATTTGTCAATACCCTTTTTTATCTCAGAAAATAGAAAAAGGAGTGTGTTTAGGGAGATATGGAAGAGAAGGATTGGCAGCAGGAAAAGGAACGGCTTGAACAGGTCAGGAACAAACTGCAGACAAGAATCGCGGAGCTTGCGCCGGAGGTTACCGGGCTGCACGATCAGGCGGCGGACATCCGAAAGCGGTTTTGGGAAGAAGTGACGATCAACACGAGCACGAACGAAGATTTCGAAGAGACCTTTTACTCAGTTCAGCAGCAGTCCGCGATGTTGGCCGAACGAGAGCGCGGCCACAACCGGTTGGTGCATCAATGGAACGGCATGAAACGGTTGCTCCCATCACCTTATTTTGGGCGCGTTGACTTTCAGGAGGATGGCTTGAACGCAACCGAGCAGGTCTATATTGGGGTATCTTCCTTCGTTGACAATGACGGACTGAATTTTCTGATCTATGACTGGCGTTCCCCCATCGCAAGCCTATACTACGACTATCCTCCGGGCCCGGCCTCTTATGACACGCCGGTAGGTCGAATCGAAGGGATGATGACGCTCAAACGGCAGTTTCAGATTCAGAACGGACACATCCGCACCATGTTCGACGCGAGCGAAACGATTGGAGACGAATTGCTACAGCAAGTGCTCAGCAAGGACGCGGACTCGCAAATGAAGAGTATCGTGGCAACCATCCAGAAGGAGCAGAACGCCATCATTCGTGACGAAAACAGCCGGATGCTTATTGTTCAGGGGGCGGCTGGCAGCGGGAAAACTTCCGCGGCCTTGCAGCGTGTGGCGTATCTGCTTTACAAACACCGACAGACTATCAAGGCCGATCAGATTGTGCTTTTCTCGCCCAATTCGATGTTTGGTAGTTATATCTCCACCGTCCTTCCAGAACTCGGTGAAGAAAATATGCAGCAGACGACGTTTCAGGAATATCTCGATTATTGGCTCGGTTCCTCATTGCGGCCAGAGGATCCCTTCGATCAGATCGAATACACACTGACAGCACAGGGGGAGTCGGGATATGAGGCTCGCCTTCAAGGGATCGCGTACAAAACCTCCGAAGCTTTTCTAAAAGCCCTGCAGAACTACGGGAAGTGGTTAGGGCGGGAAGGTATGCTGTTTAAAGACATATGGTTTCGAGATCGCGTTTTGATTACTGCGGAGCGAATGAGGGCGAAAATGTATGATTTCGACAGTTCCCTGCCGTTGTTCAGTCGTGTCGCTCTCTTGCAGGAATGGCTGCTCCATGAACTGGCTTCTCTCGAACGCGAGGAACGGAAAGCGTTCTGGGTGCAGGAGGAGTTAAATTATCTTGATAACGAACAGTACGCTGATGTTTTCGACATGCTGCACAAAGAGAAGGAACTAATCGACCTTTCGGAGCAATACGCTGTGGCCCGCGATCGAATGAATAACAAGCGCCGGGGAGACGAAGGCGACGTTGACTTCGCCCAGCGGGAGGAGGAACTGATCCTTCGATCAATCGTGAAAAAAAGCTTTAAACCGCTAAGGAAAAGCGTGAGGAAATTTTCGTTTGTCGATATCAAAGGTATATATGGGCAATTATTCGGTGACGAAACCTCATATCGGGAGAAAACAAATGAAATCGTCATTCCCCCGCATTGGTCTGAAATCTGCAGACAAACCAAGGATATGCTGAGCCGGAACGAATTGTTCCACGAGGATGCGACTCCTTATTTGTTTGTAAAAGAACTGGTCGAAGGCGTCCGAACGAACAAGGAGATACGGCATGTCTTCGTCGACGAAGGCCAAGATTACTCGGCGTTTCAATATGAATATTTAAAAAAATTGTTTCCACGTGCCCGGATGACGGTGCTCGGTGATTTCGGGCAAGCGATCTTCATGCAGGCTACCAACCTAGAAGCATCCGATTCTCCGCTGATCCGGCTTTTTGGCGAAACCAATACAAGCCTCATCCGCCTCGTGCGCAGCTATCGTTCAACCAGAGAGATTGTAAAATTTACGAAATCGATGCTTCCCGGCGGGGACGAGATCGTACCATTTGACAGAAGAGGCCACAAGCCCCTTCTGATCAGATCGAACGGCGTGAAGAAGCGTGATGCGCAAATACTGGAAGACATCGCCTCGCTCAGGGCTGAGGGCTACGCTTCCATCGCCGTCATTACGAAGACTGCGGCCGAAAGCCGTACAGCCTTTGAATCATTACGGATGCAAGGAAGCGAAGCATTGCAGCTCATTACGAAGGAGACGGTCACCTTTGAGAAAGGAGCGATGGTTATTCCCGTATACCTTGCCAAGGGTATTGAGTTCGATGCAGTTTTGATTTATGAGGCTTCACCTCAAGCTTACAGCCGGGAAAACGAACGCAAGCTTCTTTATACGGCGTGTACGCGGGCCATGCACCGGCTTCATCTTTATACGACGGGCGATTGGTCGCCGTTCGTGCAGGCATTGCCTGCGAATTTGTATGAGAAAGCGCCATATTGACGGATCGGGGGTGACGTCGGCCGCGATTAGCTGCTGCTCATGATTCAGCAAATCTTCGGCGCCATCCTTTAGGCTGTCATCAAGGCCGGTTGTAAGCCGCCGCTCATGGCGATCCCGTAATACACTCAACAAAGTGTGGGAAGTTGGTTTCGGTAACGTCTCATTAAAATTACAAAAAAATCGAGAAGTGATTTTTAAACATAAGAGTTTAGATGTAGGGATTGTGTCACACAGAACCGTTGTCCGACGACAAGAACTTATAGACTATGAAAGCCGCATAAACTGCGGCTTTTTTTGTTATAAGTACCCAAGTTCTTGTCCTAACTCAATGACAAGAACTTGTACACTTATCCGATTAGAAATTTATCTAATGCAATTCGGTATAGGCATCTATTACGCTAACGGGCAGGATAACGGAAAAAAGGCATGTAATATATAATATAAAATAAGTGACGTTTTCGGTTTAACCCCCTAATCTTGGACACTAGCCACCTCATTCTCGGGATATCGCATCATAACGCAATTTTTGCAGGAGTAATCGTTCCTTCGTTCACCAAACGCAAATACTCCTTAGGCGGCCAGTCATGAAGGCTTCCATGAATGCGCTCGTTGTTGTAATAGCGAATGAACCGATCTACTTCCGAAAAGGCTTCCTCATAATCCTCAAAACAGTGTCGTTGGTAGCACTCGCGTTCCACAATACTGTGGTAGGACTCAATGAAGGCATTCTTGTTCGGTGTCCGGTTCGGAGTACGTTCATGTTCAAGGCCTGCCTGTTCACAGAAAGCATGGAACGCCTTGCTGACGAACTGGGGGCCATTGTCAGTACGAATAACCAACTTCTGCTCATCTCCGTACACTTTACGCGTAAGGAGCGCTTTCTGGAGTGTACGTAAGATATCTTGGGTGTGGCAGGTTTTCCCGCGATGGTACGCTACAATTCGGCGGTCAAACACGTCAATAATGCTGGCCAGGTAGAAATGCCGGCGTTTTCCCGCCACGTAGCCATACTTAATATCCATCTGCCACAACTGGTTGGCGCCATTTACCACCCGGTTATTCGCTACTCTTTTGGGAACAGGGTTCGTTCTTTCTCGTTGTGGAAGGAGAATCCCCAAGGACTTGCAGAGACGGTATACCTTCTTTTTGTTAATCACTAGCTTGTACTTTCGGCGCAGCAAAATCGTCAGTTTCCGGTAACCAGATGCTCCATGAGGGCCTTGGATCAGACGACGAAGAAACCCTTGAATACGGGTATCAGAGACGGCCTTTCCGTTCTGGTCACAGGAATAGCCCGGGATCGGTCGTCCGTTGCTGATCGGCTGCTGACGTTCAGGATGCTTCAAACGGTAATAGTACGTGGATCGCGGCGCGTCACAGATCCGTAGGACGGTACGGATCGGATAGCCTTGCTCAATCCAATAGGAGGCTATTTGTAGTCGGGATACTTTTTTTTTACGAGATCTTTGAGGATGTGGTTTTCAAGTTCCTTCTCCCCCAACAGTTTCATCGCCTCATCATATTTTTGCTGCAGCTCTTGGAATTTGGCCGCATCCTGCTCTATTTTTTGGGCTTCTTTCTGCTTTTTGACCATAAGATCTCCCACCTCATCCTCATATTGACGAACCCAGCCGCTTAACGTTTTGGGAGACATGCCGTATTTTCTCGCAACGATCTCTGTCCGGTAACCAGACAGCACCTCTACGACATACTCTTTTTTCGCCTCAACCGGGCATCGAAATCGTCTTTTCATGGACGGACTCCTCATTTCTTTTTAGTGTATCTGAGGTACCTTGGAGTGTCCAATTGGATTAGGGGGCTATAAAGTTTTAGGTGGTTAGCAATTGAAACAAATTCATGATTTTGATAAAGACCTATGGTTCACTCTTGAAGAACATTGCAAAGGCAAGCATTTCATTGTGGGGAATCCTCATACTTTTCATGGGAGAATATCAGCGTTATTGCCCGCAAAAAGATGTGTTCTTTAATGTTTCGCTTGGGGAGATAGGTGACATGCCCTTAAATACAAAGTATTGGATTAAGGGTTTCTTATCAGGGAATGAACCATCACCTCCAGTCGATGAAAAAGGTGATATATATCCGCCGATACACGAAGATAATATTCATTGGGATAAAAGCGTCGCTTTGTTCCACAAAACAGGTTCTTGGTATTCGGGTGAAAGGAATTGTACAATTTGTGGGATGAAATTATTAAATTCTTGGACAGATTTTGATTGTGAAAATTGTTTAGAAGAGAAATAGTGTTCAACTAACGGGCAGGAATGTTGAAGACCAACCACAATAATTTTCATACTAATGCAGAGCGAAGTGAGGGAGTGCTTTTTTGGAAACCGATGTGTGGATTCCCTTAATAAATATAGAAGACGACAGAAAAATTTGGGTAGGGACAAAAGTCAGGTTATATAATGTGGGATTAAATGTGAAGGATAAGTCTCTTGATTATTACGACTATCTGGTATCGAATATCTATGACAACAATGACTATCTCCAATTAACTAACCTCTCGAAAGGAGAAGCTGGAAATATCATTTGTGTTATAAAAAAGGACAGTCTACATCATTATGCTTTAGGTAAGTCTCTAAAGGAAATGATGGAATCAGAAAATACGTATGTGCTTCTGGAGTAACTAGAAGCACCTCCTTAGATCAAACTCAATTATGCTAACGGGCAGGATAGTTTAATCAAACATGGTGAAAAGGTTGCTGGCATAGGTGATCTTATTGCTCAGAGGAGCAAGGAAATCAACTGATTAAATCGAAATATATGTATAATCGCCTAATCGCGAGAACGCATTGCGTCAAATGCAAGGCATCGTCGTCGTGTAAATGACAAGATTATTAAGGAAATGAAAGGTGATGAATGGAGCGGTGGTAAATATAACAATTAAAAATAATACAATTATTGATTTTGAAAATAAAAGTGAACGGATCTACGCCTGTGTTAAAAAATGCCTTGTGGAAGAAGAAATAGAGTCACTGAATGTTATCTGCGACGATGTTGGTTACAAAACACCAAACTTCACAACATCTGGGATCTATTGTTTGCACGGAATAGTAAGGTTGCAGAATAGTGAAGATAAACCATGGAGTGTCATCGTAAAGGTGATTAAACCGGACAGTGTAGAGAAGAATTATGCAGAGCATCACAATTATTGGCGACGGGAAGCTCTCGTGTTTAATTCGGGTATTTTGAACGAGCTGCCGGATTTTATAAAGGTCGCTAGATGCTTTTTGGTTGAAGAGTTACCCGACGAAACAATATGGATATGGATGGAGCACATCGAGGGTGAATATGCAGGTACAGTGGAACAGTTCTCCTTTATCGCACGACAATTAGGACGGTTTAATGGTGCCTATATTACGGGAGACAAAGCATTACCCCGTTATGATTGGTTATGCAAATCCTGGCTTAAATCATGGACGACAGCCAGCCGTAAATATGCACCCAGTGTTGATACATATGTTGAAAGATTATCTAATGATGATTTAAGAACGATATGGGCTTGGTATGAAAATCTCATTAGGAAACTTGATATTGCTATTGAATCGCTTCAACGATTGCCTCGTGTATTGGCACATCAAGACTTGAGTCAAATGAATATGCTCCTTGTGACAAGCGATAACTCCACCCCTCAACTATTGCTGATTGACTGGCAATTTCTGAGTATCTCAGGTATTGGAGAGGATCTAGGTAAGATGTTTGGGGTGAATATGAGTCTAGGGATAATTCAGCCTGACCATTATGATGAATTCCAAACATCATTATATAATTCTTATTTAGAAGGACTGCGTACCGCAGGTTGGCAGGGAGATGAGAAGTTAGTGCGATATGGATTCTGTTTAAGTATGGCTTTAAGAAGTGTATGGGAAGTTCCTAAATACTTTTCAATGTTAGCTCAGTTGGAGACAGAGCCACAAAACCAAAATCTTAAAGATCGTTTATACAGACTTGAAAGGATTATCTCGATTCAAAAGGACATGCATACGGAAGTTGAGTTAATGATGCCTAAGTTAGGGTTTTGCACCGTCCATTAAACTAACGGGAAACGATAGCTTAATGAGTACACGACGGCTGCCGTTTCCGCGAAGGTAATGTAATCGCTTAAAATGCGGTTTATATGATAAAGGCTGTTGTCCAATGCAACGGCTAAAACAACTATCGGACAGAAGTTACTACGTTATGTAGGCGCACCAACTCAAGGAGTGGCTAAATATGTTGAACGGAGAAGGTTGGTAGAAGGGATGTGAAAGCATGGGCTCTTTATCCTTATTGGGTATACTGGCGGTGATTCATGCTATATTACAAATTACAATTCCAGATATAATCTTAAGCCTAAAACCATGTGGAGTTAGAACTAAAGAAGCAGTAAAAATTGGAGGTTTAATTACACTACCAATTGGTATAATTCTAATTATTGCAGATTTAGTTATATTTTAGACATTATAAGCCACATGTGAGCCATGCTCCATTGTCAGACGACAAGAACATATAGACTTTGCTACTTAGCCGATTAGATAATTATCTAATCAACTTTTATACTTACGTGGAGGAACTCGCTTTGCGGTTTGAGAAGTTAGGAACGTCGAGGGCAAAAACAGCATGGTCGACGTTTGTCTGACGACAATAAAATGAAGACTTTGAAAGTCGCATTATATGCGGCTTTTTTGTTTGAAGTAACCAAGTTCTTGTCGTAACTCAATGACAAGAACTTGGTTACTTCGCCGATTAGATGAGTGTCTAATGTCTGGGCGCATCTACAGCTTGTTAAGCTAACGGGCGATTCTTTTTGAGTTCACCAGAGTGATATGGAATACAATTGCTACGATAAATTTTACAAAAAGAAAATGTAGAATTCATAAAATCCCCCAAGTCCTTTTATATACTTAAATTGTTCGATATAGCGAATCAAAAGGACTAGGTGGTAGATACAATGTTAAAAAAACGTGATTTGCACGAATGCCATTCACTGTATAACTTGATGATGGATCCTGCAGTTTTTCCTTACGTTCGTTATAAATGCCAATCTTATGAAGAATATTTATTCATAACCAAACGGTTGATCGTTGAAGAAGAACAGGAGACAATTATTTCTAGAACGATTCTTAACGATGTGGGACATCCCATTGGTACCATTGATCTATACGATATTGTTAATAAAACAGGCTTCTTGGCCACATGGATTGGAACTCCTTATTTTGGAAAAGGTTATAACCAACGAGCGAAGGAATCCTTTTTTGCTGAACTTTTTCTTCAACATAATATCGAAACGGTATTTTTGAAGATCCGAAAACAAAATATTCGATCGAAGAAGGCGGTAGAAAAAATACCGTATGCCAAATTAGCAAATGATATAAACCAGCAAATATATAAATCGATAAATAATTCGCAACAGATCTATGATTTGTATTATGTGGAGCCGTTAGGCTTTTTAGAAAGCAGTAAAGTCATGCAAATAGAGGTTGCTACGTAGCAAACTGTGCAAAAAAACTGTATTCAAAGTGGTATTATATCCATAATAAAACAAGCCATTCTGTGTCTGCTTTAGAAATAAAAAATGTATTTAATCAGCAAATTGTGACATTTGTTAAGGACACGCATTCTGCACCTGAAGAAAATTCGATTTAAAAAAGTTCTTCTCCAAGAGTATCCCTCCGATTCTTTGAGACCCGACTTGCTCTGGCCTTTAGGACGAGGGATTTTTTGGATAATTTTAACATATCAAAGTTGAATTTTACTTTTTTTAGATGATGTATTATAAATTTGATTCGATTAATGATTGGATATAGATTTCAATCATTTTAATATTTTCTTTCCATAATAAAACAAGCCATTCTGTGTCTGCTTTAGAAATAAAAAATGTTGCAAATCCATTTATATAAGCTCCTAATAAATCATTTACTAACTCCAAGTCATTCGCGTCTAGTGTATCACCATAAAAATCATTTACTAAAATCTCAAAGAAATCAAACGGTGTTTTTTCGCTGTCTTTACCATAGATAAGATCATCAAATTCCGTATCATATGAAGACTTCACTACAAATTGCATTTGAACATTAATTAAATTTAAGTAGTCTTTATTTTTTTCTTCAATGAAGAAGAGAAAATATTTGAGCATAATATCCGCAAAAGAATCCGTTTCCTTAGCTTCTTGATAAATTTGTTCCAGTGCTTCACTCATTAACACATCAGCATAAATAAAAGCTTCTTGTTGAATAGTCTCCATAGAACCAAAGTGATGAAACACGCTTGCTTTACTAACATTTGCCTTCTTTGCTATGCTGTTGGCACTTAATGCTTCTAACCCATTTTCTGCTATTAAAGTGATTGTAGCGTGTAATAAAGCTTCTTTTGTTTTGTTCCCCTTTTTTTCTCTACCATCTATCATTACCGTTCCTCCTAGAATGGTTGTCACATTTTCTTCAGTTATTATAGCATAAAACAAATATGTTGACCGATTGGTCAGTTTTGCATAAAATATAATTGACCGTTCGGTTAGTTTTTAGTTTTGTGTGCCACCTGTTTTAAGTTTTATGAAATTTTGCTTTTGATAAAAGGAAAGGAGAGGGCCAAAAGAAAAAGGGAAAGTTACTTATTTTTGCGAGCGTACTCGCATTGTTGACGTTGTTTATATGCTTTACACAATTTTTAAGTCTTCTGAAGAGGAAGTAGGGAAAACAGAAAAGGATTTTCATCACGTACCATTTTGAGTTTATATGGAGGATATTCACATGAAAAAAAGGCTTTCTTGGGTGCTATCCGCTACACTTGCGTTGACTATGATTGCACCAACCGGTGCAATGGCTTCCAGCGTCGCCCCTACCGTTGTGGCAAGCCAAGGATTGAAGAAAATCGCTGCCGAGAATGCTGCGCTGCTTATCGAATCCACCCATACGATTAGCGTTCAGTATGCGCTGATTGACAATGGAAAAATCACTGTGTCTGGCCACACTGGCAAGGACGATGAGCCGCTGACCAAGGATACATTGTACGGTATCGGTTCGGTCAGTAAAGTATTTGGTGCCGCAGCCGTCATGAAATTGGTAGACGAAGGGAAAATCGATCTGGATACCCCCGTCGTCCAGTATATAACCGATTTCAAGATGAAGGACGAACGGTATAAGCGCATTACTCCGCGCATGCTGCTGAACCACTCTTCCGGTCTGCGAGGTACTGGATCTACGAGCGATTCTTTATTCGAGGATAATGACAGCTATGCCCATGATACCATTCTGCAGACATTGTCCGACCAGACCTTGAAGGCAGACCCTGGAGCATTCTCGGTGTATAGCAATAGCGGTTTCACGCTTGCCGAGATTCTCGTTGAAAGAGTCAGCGGCATGAGCTTTACCGAATTTCTTCATCAATATTTTACAAAGCCATTGCAGATGAATCATACGAAGACACCACAGGACAAATTGAAAGGAAGTAAGCTTGCCCGGTTCTATGTCCCGGATTACCAAGAGCAGCTTCCAGATATTTTTGTTAATGTGATCGCTGAAGGAGGGATTAATTCCACAGCAGAAGATATGGTACGATTCTCGCAAATATTTATGGGACAGGCAAATCATATCCTTTCTGACAAGTCGGTTCGGGCGATGGAACAGGAGGAATACAAGAAAGGCATCTGGCCGGAAGATACGGATGATAGTAACAATTACGGTCTCGGCTGGGACAGTGTGAAGCTATACCCGTTCAATGATTACGGAATAAAGGGTTTGGCCAAAGGCGGGGACATCTCTACGTATGCTGCTTCTCTCGTCGTGCTTCCTGAGAAAAAGATGGCGGCTGCCGTGTTATCATCCGGCGGTAGCAGTAGCACGAATCAACTGCTGGCAAGCGAAATGCTGCTGCTGGCGCTCAAGGAAAAGGGCGAAATCAAGAACGTCAAGCCGGATAAATCATTCGGCAAGCCGGTTAAGGCCAAGATGCCCAATGATGTAGTGAAGCAAGCGGGCTATTACGCCAGCAGTAATACGCAGTCCCTAGTAGAAATAACCAAGGACGGGGAACTGTCCATGGCAAACGATCCGGAGACGAAGTATATATATACTTCGGATGGAAGCTTTATTAACGAGAACGGAACCTCCAAGGTCAGTTTCGTCACCGAGAAAAACGGACGCACGTATTTGTGGAAGAGAGCCTATGAGACATTGCCGGGATTGGGGCAGCTAGCAACGTCAGAGTATGCGGCCGAGAAGCTGGAAGACAACGTGCTGCCGAAGGAGACCGCCGAAGCTTGGGCAAAACGGGAAGGCGCTAAGTTCTATGTCGTGAACCAGAAATTCAGCTCCGAAGAGTATTTCTTTGGGCAGCTGACAATCGAAATTAGCCTCGCCGACGGTCTGCCGGGTTATTGGGAGGACAGAAAAATCACAGGTCCGAATACGGCGACGAGTCAGATCCAAATCCCAGGAATAGCAGGCCGGGATACGACGGAAGCCCGGTTCTACACGAAAGACGGCATCGAATATTTGAACGTAAACGGGTACTCACTTGTGAGCGAGGCGAACGTAAAACCGATCTATGCAGGAAATCAGTCCAAGGCCACGGTGTCAGCGAACGGGGATGCTAAATGGTATACTATCCCGGCAGCGGCGGCAGGCAAAACGATGACGGTCAAACTGCCAACGAATGGTGCTTTCGCGGTATATGACGAGCAAGGATCATGCATCAGCTATAGCCTTGTCTACGGCAACAACAAATTGACGCTGCCCAAGAACGGAACGATCGTATTTGCCGGTGAGCCGGGATCGAAATTTAAAATAGCAATGAAATAAGCTGTACTCAAAACTACGTTGTCGGTATTGGCGTTTATTCTGCTCCTATAACTTTTGTTGGTATATTATTTTGTAGGGGGTAGGGGTAGGGGTAGGAGTTAGAGATGGGGAAAAAATGTAAGGACTTTTGACTCTCCGATATCCGTAGTATTCCACCGCTATAACCTCTTTGAAGACTCTGCTACTGGAGGTTATACGCTGTGGTAACATATTGCCGAACTGCCTGTTCGGCGGACAGTATTCGAGGAGGTCATAAACAGATGAGAATCATGGAAGTTGTACTGGTGACGTTTAATGTGGTTATGTTGCTGTGGCTGGTTGTCGGGCAACAAAAGTCGCGACAGTTATTGTGGGGAGGATTGGCCGTCTCGGCAGTTCTTCTCGTTGTACAGGGCTGGGTTGATGGATGGCGCTGGCCCCTGATCCCCGCTTATGCATTGACGCTTGCTCCTTTATGGGCGCTGTTGTTGGACATTCGGCGGCGCGCCCGATCCGGGCAAGGGGGCATTCAAAAGCGCGGCGTACGCAGAATTGCAGCGTTGTTATCCGCCTTTTTCTACGGGACGGTAACCGTTGCTGCGCCGTTGCTGTTACCGGTGTTTACATTCGATGAACCGGCAGGCCCATATGGGATTGGCACGGTCGCTTATCATTGGATTGACAACACCCGCAAAGAAACGTCCACTTTGGCGGCAGCCGGGGCCAAGCGGGAACTGAAAGTACAGATCTGGTATCCGGCCAGCAAGGACGCTAAGGGAACCCGAGCGCCGTATGTGCCCGATTCCAAAGTGTATACCGAGGCATTTCAGCGGGAGTCTGGTCTGCCGCAGTTGTTTTTGACGAGCCTTGGACAAGCCCGTACGCATGCGATTAAACACGCGGTGCTGTCCGATGCGGAAGCGGCGTATCCGGTACTTATTTTTTCACACGGGTTTGGCGGATTCGAGGGTCAGAACATGTTCCAGGTCGAGCAGTTGGTGAGCCATGGCTACATTGTGGCGGGAATCAATCATACTTACGACAGTATGGCTTCGATATTTCCGGATGGGCGGGTTGCGTTGTACGATTCGGTGAAAAATACAGAATCGGAGATAGAGCTACTTGAAAAATCGGATAGGACAAACGAGGTTTGGGTGAACGATGTGCGGTTTGTGCTGGATCAACTTGAACAGCTCGCTGCCGCTGACCCGGATCGGCGGTTTACGGGACGAATGGACATGAAGCGGCTTGGCATGTTCGGACACTCGTTCGGCGGGGCGACTACGGTTCAGATGCTGCTAAGTGATCCGCGGGTTCGGTCAGGCATCAATATGGACGGAGCCCTGTACGGTGAACGCCGCATTCCGGCGGCTGGCATAAACAAGCCGTTCCTGATGATCAGTTCGGACGAGGAGGACGAGTTGGCGGGCTCCAGCGCCACAAGTGACGATCAGCAAGCCGCCTTGGACACGACCCACAACAAAGTTGAACGATACAATAAAGAGTTAAATGCTCGGTATGCGCCGGTAAAGGTTGGCGGGAATTACTGGCTGAAGTTGCACAACACGCTACATATGAGCTTCTCCGATTTCTTTTTGATCTCTCCAATCATAGAGTGGGCGCAGGGAGTGAACGCGCGTGAGACACATCGGCTCGTCAACGATTTTACGCTTGATTTCTTCAATCATTATCTGAAAGGGCAGCCCTTGCAGATATTGAACAATGCTGTTGGCACGCATGATGATTATATTCTGGAAAAGGGATAAGCTTCTATCCGGTGTGAACGCCGCCTGAAGAACAGACAGAGGGGAAAGGTGGAAATAATTGGAAGTATAAAAGGCATCCGCCGTGGCCTCTGTTTGCTTCCTGCATCAGCCCTAAACACAACCAGTCAAGAGAAGCAGAAGTTAAAGCTGGTGTTGAAGAGGCGACTATTTTTAGGTAAATCAACAGGAGTGCTTTGTTATATAACTAATTGTATTGGAGTTGAGATAAGACTATGAAAACGGAGATCATGAATAGATTCATCTCTTACACACAAGTTGATACACAGTCCGATGAGGGGAGCGAAACTTGCCCCTCAACACCAGGGCAGCTAGTGTTGGCCCAAATGCTCACAGACGACCTTAAAGCCATAGGTATGCAGGAAGTTACGGTGGATTCGAACGGTTATGTAATGGCGTCCCTTCCGGCCAATACAGACAAAGAGATTCCAACAATCGGTTTTCTTGCTCATATGGATACGGCTACCGATTTTACCGGCGCTGGCGTGAAGCCGCAAATCATAGAAAATTATAACGGACAAGACATTGTCTTGAATGAAGCACTGAATATTGTCCTTTCGCCGCGCGATTTTGCAGAGTTGGCTGGCTACAAAGGCCATACGTTAATAACGACAGACGGTACCACATTACTTGGCGCTGACGATAAAGCCGGTATTGCCGAAATCATGACTGCTATGGCTTATCTGATTCGACATCCAGAACTGAAACACGGGAAAGTAAGAGTGGCTTTCACCCCGGATGAAGAAATCGGCAGAGGCCCAAATAAGTTTGATGTGTCCGCCTTCGACGCGGTATATGCCTATACGATGGATGGCGGTCCTCTTGGCGGGATCGAGTACGAGAGCTTTAACGCTGCATCAGCTATCATAACTTGCAAAGGGAAGAACGTTCACCCCGGCACGGCCAAAGGTAAAATGGTCAACGCTGCTAAAATAGCCATGGAGCTGCATGGAAGGCTACCGGCTGAAGAAACTCCTGAGAAGACGGAAGGCTATGAAGGCTTCTATCATCTGTCTTCCATTCAGGGTGACGTCGAGCAAACACAGCTTCGTTATTTGATCCGGGATCACGATAATAATCGGTTTAAGGAGAGAAAGTCCGAGCTGGCTCGTATCGTAGAAGAATTACAGAAAAAATACGGAGATAAGCGAATTGAGCTCGAAATCAAAGACGAATACTTCAACATGAGGGAAAAGATTGAGCCTGTAATGGAAGTAGTGGACATCGCTAGACAAGCACTAGAAAACCTCGGAATCGTGCCGATTATTCAGCCGATTCGCGGTGGTACGGATGGCTCCCAGCTATCCTACATGGGGTTGCCAACACCGAATATATTCACAGGCGGGGAAAATTACCACGGGCGGTTCGAGTATGTTTCAGCTGACAACATGGTGCTGGCTGTGAAAACCATCATCGAAATCGTTAAGCTGTATGAACAAAGATCCTAAGGGTGTATGCAGCATCGAGCATGCATATTAGCAGGACAAGCGTTCATATATAACTGTGCCGATAGCTTGATAAAGATGAAAGAATTTCTATTTGGCTAAATATATCGAACTTGCCTCTTCTGATAGAAGAATTGCTTCATAAGTTTCGTCATTCCATACTCATATACAGGAAAATAGTTTAGTATGGCATTTTCTGTTCAATGATAAAAATTGGAGATATATGGTTAAAAGTTGAAATAAATGAGAAAAGATATTTCCAAGCTTCTGGGAGAAGAAGATATACATGTTGATTAGAATGAGACGGAGCGGGTGTACCGCAATATTGTAAAACCGGAGCTGCTGACTGTTGCGGTCTTCTCTGGTACGGAACACTCCATATTAGGCTAAAAACGGCTGATTCGGATCTTCTAATCGGTGAATATAGCCGTTACATGTTAGATTATAAATATATTAGGAGAAGGTTTAGGAAAAGAATATTTTCAGGAAATTATAGAATATTTTAAGAATCAAAAGAAATAAATACAATCATATTGATGATTGATAAAGAAAATACTGTTGCTGAGAATTTAAATATTATTATTCGCTTAGCTTGCAGAAATTGCGTTTATGTAAAGTTAAAGAGAAGTGTGATTTCACTTCTCTTTATTATATCATTGTCAGACGACAAGAACATATAGACATTGAAAGCCGCATAAGTTGCGGTTTTTTTGTTTTAAGTATATAAGTTCTTGTCGTAACTCAATGACAAGAACTTATATACTTAGCCGATTAGATGAGTGTCTAATGTTACTCAGCATCGACAGCTTGTTAAGCTAACGGGCAGGATAGTGGGAATAACCTGAAGAAATAAAGGGAAGTAGGATTTCGAAAAATATTATCCTATAAATAGATCAATTTGAAGGGGATGATTCTTGTGCAAGCAAACAAGACGAACGGTTGGGCTCATGATGAAATTATACATTCATTAGCCAAAGCGTTAAATAAACATTATGTGTTTCCTGATATTGCTAAAGAAATGGGAAAGTACTTGGAACTAAAGTTAACCAGAAATGATTATGAAGCCATCAAAAGCCCCGAAGCTTTTTGCGAACAGATTACGATAGATCTTCGGGAAATAAGTAACGATAAACATTTGAAATTACGATACACGGAGCAAGACAGGTCTATGGATCAAAAGATGAGCGAGAGAGTACAACAGGACGAGTACCTCCTGAAAGCCAAGATTGATAATTATGGATTTCATAAAGTTGAAAGACGTCCAGGTAACATCGGCTATATCGATCTTCGAGGTTTTCATGATCCTGAGTTCGCGGGGGAGACTGCAGCAAATGCTATGAATCTGGTGGCTAACACGGACGCCCTCATCTTTGATGTACGGAATAACGGTGGCGGAAGTCCGTTTATGGTTGCCTTTATAACAAGTTATTTGTTTAATTCAGAACCTTTTCATTTAAACAGCTTTTATTCAAGAGCAAAAGATGATTTAAGTCAGTCTTGGACGTTACCCTACGTTCCTGGAAAACGGTATGGAAATAAACCTGTCTATGTATTAACAAGCCACAGAACGTTCTCCGCTGCTGAAGAGTTTACTTACAACCTGAAAAACTTGAAGCGGGCTACCGTTGTTGGAGAGGTTACGGCAGGAGGAGCCAATCCGGGTTTCATTCATCAATTAACAATGCATTTCAGCATCTTTATCCCGAATGGACGGGCCATTAATCCCATTACCCAAACAAATTGGGAGGGAACAGGCGTTATTCCGGATGTTAAGACAACTCAAAACGAGGCATACGAAACGGCATATGAACTTGCTCTTAATTATGTAATTAATTACTACCAAGATAGCAAAGAATATGGATTTCTAGCAAAAGAAGCCGAAAATCAATTGAGACAACTGAAAGGAAATAAATGAACGGTTGGTATTATAAATGAACCTATGAACGATAGCTTAATAAAGACATTCGAAGGTAGCGGGGCCGAGAGAGAATGCTCAAAATGAATACGATGCAAAGATTTTTAATAATGCATATTTACGAAGGAAGGTCGCGCAGAGAGATTGCGAGATTGACAGGGATCCATCGGGAAACAGTGGGCAAGTACATCAAGCAATACGAAAAAAGGAGAGTTCAACTGCTGGCGGTGGGCAGTGCCACCGTTGATGAAAATAAATAATAACAGAGTTTTTAACTACGTTAGTAGCTAAAGGAGAAATTAATATGATGACTTATAACGAGGTTGTTAAAATCGGTGATGCATTTTTACTCCATTAATATCAGAGTTGTACGGGTTGGAGGGCTATGAAATCCAGTTGATTCCGGCACATGCCGGAGGGCGGAATGTCGCTTATAACTGTGAGAAAGGGGGAGATGGTGCAAAAATACTCAGAATCGCCTTCTTAAATGACAGAAGCCGGGAAGATTTTCTGGGCGAAGTTGAGTATATCAGGTATTTATTCGAGCATGGCGGAAGTGTCTCGGATGTAGTCAGCTCCCTGAAGGGGAATCTGCTGGAAGAGATCACCCACAATATTATAGATGCGTTCGAGGTAATGCGAAACAACGGCGAAGAGCCGGAGTGTGATGAGGAGCTGTCGTATCGCATAAAATGCATGGAAGACGATATCCCGTATTTGGGATTTTTCCATAGATTTATTCGTGTGAAGAACCCTTTAAGTATGAGAAACGAAATATTTAGTATTTTTGTGGGGATTGCAAATTACTAACAGCCGGCTCATTGGGGCCGGCTGTGTTTTTTAACTTATTTTTTTTCCGATTAAAAATTGGTGTTATATTGTCAGACGACAAGAACATATAGACATTGATAGTCGTATTGCGGCTTTTTTACTAAATGACAAGAACTTATATACTATGCCGAAGAGGACAATAACTTGCATCCTTAGCCAATTAGATGGAAATCTAATTTTAATGCTTAACTTTTAATTATGTAAAATAAAGGGTTAATAACAGAAGTTTGAATGCTTTTTCTTCATCTGTCTGGATTATGAGACCATTTGTCTTCAGGATCCTCAGGTGATCTATAATTTAATACTCAACCTTATATAATCCTGCAATAATATACTATATGGCATTTAATTTTAAGATGAAAATCATGTTAATAGGCTAATAAAAGGACTTAGTCTACGTGATTAGATAAGATAAATGGATTTTTAAAAAAATATCATCAATAAGTATCGAAACTTATTAACTAAAATACAGGAGCGTGTTAGTATGTCAAAATACGTCGAAATTGGTTACCCAATTTATGAAGGAATGCCTGTTTATCCAGGATTGCCAGAAGTGAAATTAGAGCCTAGAGAGCGCTTGGATAAAGGGGATGACTGGAACGGAAGTGTGTTAAGCATGTATCTTCATGCCGGTACACATGTTGATGCCCCGTGGCATCATTTGAATAACGGTAAGGGAATAGATACTATTCCGATTGAAGACTTCATCTACCGAAAACCACTATTAATCGATTGCCCGCTTGGCCCGAACGGCTTTATAACCATCGAAAAGCTCGAGGAATATGGTGAACTGTATGAAGCGGATATTCTGGTCTTCAACACTGGCCATTGGAAACACCGGGATACGGATTTCGAGAAATACGCCAATAATTTCCCAGCTGTCTCTCCTGAAGCCGCCGAATACATCCGGACAAAGTTGCCAAACTGCAAAGCCGTGGCCATTGATACCTTGAGCATTGAAAATTTAACAGAAGCAAAAAGAAATGGCTATTTTGTCCACCATGCCTTCTTAGACCATGAAAAGTATAAAGAGCCGACAATGCTCATTTATGAAGACATTAACCCAGCGCCATTGGTCGGAAAAAAGCTCATTTCTGCCTTCACAGCACCACTTCGCATTAAAGACCATGATGCATCTGTCGTTAACGTCATCGTTGAAATTGAAGAATAAAAACCATTCCTGGGATAGGACAAGAAGTCCAGCGAACGCTCTTCAAGTGGATGTGGAATGAAGAAGATGCTAATACTGCATAATGACATTAATTGACTTGGGGTGATATTGATGGGAAGTGAATGGCCTTGGTCTATAAAGAAGGACAGACGGCTTATAACAAGCTGTCTGTCCTTTTGTTCTTTGAAATATCTTATTACTCCGGATGTTTCATGAAAGCAATGGAAACGAGTACACAAATACGGTAACTCCAAGCCACAATGGGGGGGGCAGGATCGGTTAAGTATAATTAGTTATGGAAAGGTACAAAGCACTTCCGGGCTTTAAGGATTATATTGATAACTTTTTCACCATCGATTTCCTGCCATTTATTTAGTCAAAGGGTTACTTAAGACTAAAATAATGAGCAATGTGACAATTATGTCATACTGAATTGAATATTGTTATGTTAATCGATGGGAATATATAGATGTCCCCCTTATACTGGAAAGTGTTAAACGAGTTTATTTCCGAAGGGGGATGTCCACTGATGACTGATGTAGTTAAAGCAATAATACTTGGCATAATAGAGGGCTTAACTGAATTTTTACCGGTATCGTCTACTGGACATCTTATTTTAGCAGGCAATTTGCTTAGCTTTGAGGGAGACGCTGCAATAACTTTTAAAATTGTTATACAGTTGGGTGCAGTGATGGCAGTTCTAATTCTTTATTGGAAAAGGTATTTGGAGATTGGGGCTAATCTGATTAGAATGGATTTTTCCCAAAGTAAAGGATTAAATGTAATTCATATGATTTTGGCTATGTTACCAGCATTAATCCTATATCTTCTCTTCAAGGACACAATAAAAAGCCAATTATTCGGCCCAACCCCTGTCTTGATCGGTCTAGTTGTCGGTGGCTTGTTGATGATCATCGCAGCACGGAGTAGGAGAACTGAAACCGCTGATACGATTGATGGGATAAATTATAAACAAGCTTTCGGGATTGGCCTGTTCCAATGTTTGGCTTTGTGGCCGGGATTTTCGAGATCGGGTTCGACGATTTCAGGTGGCCTTTTACTTGGCACTAGCCAAAAAGCCGCCGCAGATTTTACGTTCCTTATTTCCGTGCCTGTTATGTTTGGTGCAAGTTTGTTGGATTTATACGACAGTCGCGATTTGCTGAATTCTGACGATTTCTTTCTAATGATAATTGGCTTTACGACATCCTTTCTTGTGGCAATGATTGCAGTAGTGACGTTCATCAAACTGATTAAGCGACTTCGATTGGAATGGTTTGCTCTATACCGTTTTGTCTTAGCAGCTCTCTTCTATTTAATCGTCATACAGTAACCACTGAAGTGTCACTTGATCAAATTCCTTATGAAATGAATTCAATTCAGGTTACTTTAGTAGGTACATATCTCGCACGTTATGGAACAAAGTTTAATCATTTTACGAGAGCAATACTAAGCCTACCTGATATTAATAGATTGGTGTTCCCACCGGACGGCGACGGATGCGTCGCTTGAATTCCGGCTCGGCGGCGTAAACGGCGAGCTTGTGAGCACCGCAGCCCTCAAGCAGACCGGCAGTGGCTGGATGAACTACGCAACGGCAGAGGCGGTCCTGAACCGAACGCTGACGGGCAAGCAGGCGTTGTATATCGTCATGAAAGGCAGCACCACCAGTTCGCTTCCATATATCGGAAACTTCGACTCGTTCACCTGGGGATATCAGAAGCTCCGCAGCGATTATGCCGATCTGGAGCTTGAAACCTAATGATGAATGGTCAACCGAGCTCAATCCGTCCAACCGGGGGCCGCTGAAGACGGAGCCGGGAAGAAGCGGACAGCAGGTCGCCAATACGTTTGACGGGGCTTGGCTGGCATACAAAGGCATGGACTTTGGCAGTGCGGGCGTTAATCGGCTATCCATCGAGTATTCCGGAAACAGCACGAACCCCGGATTCTGCCGTCGAGGTTCGGCTTGGTGGCGTGAACGGCACTTTGGTCGGAACGATTCCGGTGCCGCCGACGGCAAGCGTGTGGGGAACCTACAAAGTCGCGACCGGCCAGCTGACGGAGACGCTTACGGGCGTACATGACGTCTATCTCGTTTTAACGAACACATACGGTAAGGATTGTTGTCGGAGGACAAGAACATACATGCATACGAAGTCACGGATATCGCGGCTTTTTTGATTTAACGATGTAAGTTCTTGTCACGAGCTAAGGACAAGAACTTACTATATTCTTAGCCGATTAGATGATTATTTAATGTTACTTAATATCGGCAGTTGTTAAGTGAACCGGAAAATACTTTAGATATATCACTTAAGTTACGTCTATTTCCGAGTATGATTTGAAATGAAGTACTACAACAAAATAGAGGGAATTGAATTGATTACCGGTTTTGAAACGTCTGTCCGGCATCAGAAACTTCGATCATCGAAGGGAAGAATGCGCAGCGTGCTCCCAACCTTCAATTATTCGGACGTCGTGCGGTTTATCAAATGGATGCTGATTGGGATCAAAGACAATGGGAAGGGTATCTCTGAAGAGGACGTTCCACTGGCACTGCTTATGGGCAGTATAAGCTTAATCTCTCTTGTAAACCTTCTAAGACTTTTTCTGGTATCTCGCTGACCTTGATATCTCCACCTAGGAAAAGCAGCCAATTTGTTATTTCGGTTAATTCTTCTGAATTATGAACATTGATAAAAGTCTTTAAGATGGCCGTAGTTTGGTAAGGATTTGTATATGAAATTGAAAACTTTAAAGGATGGTATTTTTTGAACTGGGAAATCGCCTTTGGACCAAGTTCAAGGACAAGGTTGATTACTTCTTCCTGCTTACTTAGTTGTTCTAAAATCTTTTTCTTCCTTACTCTTTTTTTCGTAGGGTATGGTTTTACATTGGTGAGATTATCGACAGGAAAAATCCGCCTCTTTTCTTCCTCTAAGTCAAAGCCTTCAATAAGCCATAAGCTTTTTTCACGATAAAGGTGCAAGAGATAAATGGGATAAGACTTTATCTCCTTCTCTTCTTCGATGGAAACCAATAAATAGCTGTCCAAGAGAAGGATTTGGATGAGTTTTTCTAACATAGGATGGGGCAGATCTGACAGATCGAGAAGGTCGGGATTATGGGGGTTGGTTCCTTCAAAAAGCAATATTTGATTTAAAAGAACAAGGTCATCTTGCTGGTTTTCTGAGATGAGGCCTAGTAATTTTTCAGCTAAAGACTGACGACTCTTCAGATATGGGAGCTGTTGATTTCTTGTAGCCATAAAGGCAATAAACAGAGCTTTAATTTCATTATCGGTAAAGCGGACCGTGGGCAGGACAGAGTTGTTCATGACAAAATAACCCCCATCCCTCCCAACTTCAGCGATAAGCGGCATCCCCATAGCTTCAATTTCTCGGATATCTCGAATAGCTGTCGAACGAGAGATGTTAAATTCTCGCATGATTTCAGAAATGGTAAAGTGGGCACGATTGTTGATATACCGCATGATAATATTAATCCTTTCAACTTTTTTCATCGGGTCCCCCTAAACAGTATCATTTTTTGACATGATTTAAGGCTATTATAAACCCATCAAGTGAAAAGACAAATCATTTGATAAATTTAAAAAAGAGGAAGGTTTTGAATATGGAAAATTATATCTTTTTGGAAAAAGACAGCTTTATCGTTTTAGGTATTGGAACTGAGCTTAAGAGCGATTATACAGACTATGCTGGCATAAACAAGGAGAAAGCAGACTTTTGGGAGGCAGTGAAACAAGATGGAAGGCTTGACACTTTAAAGGCCATAGCCGCAAATGACTACATTTTAGCCGTGAACGAAGCGGTGAATAACAAAATGATGCATTATGCTGGCGTCATGACAGAGGCATCGGTACCAGAAGCAACCAGAGTTATTCAATTTCCTAAAGGGGAATACCTAGTTGTAAAAGGGGAAGGGAAGACGGCTGATGAGTTGAGTAATAAGCTTACTGGCATTGCCTTTGGTCAAGTCTTGCCGGAAGCAAAAAAATATGCCTATGTTGGTGGGCCAAATGCAACGGTTGAGATGGGGCAGCGAAACGGCTCAGTATTTGGTGAAATGTGGATTCCTGTTGTTAGGAAATAAAGGGATAAGTGAATGCTTTCGATGCGAGTTTTGCTCGAAGTAGGTTCTAAGAAGTAACGCTCGTAAAACTTTTAGGAGGGATGAACATGTCCAATATCGTTGATTTTAAAAATGTGTCTACGGTTGGTTTAGAGTCTTCACCCGTAGCAGAAGCGCTTGCTGGTTTACGAGCGAATGAAGCCCGTTACTTTATGAACAAATATAAGCATCAGTTTACGGTTACACCAGCTAGCGAAAGCCAGGAGACCCTTGATTATGTGAACCGAATTTTGAAAGAAGAACGTGATATTGAGTTTGCGGCCAAACCTTTAGAGACGTCGCGTTTTCAAGTGGAAAATATCAAATTTGCCTATGTCTTTTATGAGGATGGTCTTGTGGTCAACGTCATGTATACGGTGGATGACCCTAAGAAGCGGGCCGTTGGTTTTAAGCTTTCTGAGCTGATGGAGGTACCAACGGAGTTAGAAGGGAAGTTCAAGTTTGCTAGGCAGAAGTCTAAATTAGCTGGAACCATTCGGGGCTCGTTTTTTGTAATTAAAGGAGAATATTAAAGTATTACCAAGAAGTGCATTGTGATGTTAGTAATTGTCCGACGACAAGAACATAGAGACTTTGAAAGCCGCATAAATTGCGGTTTTTTTTGTTTTAAGTATATAAGTTCTTGTCGTAACTCAATGACAAGAACTTATATTCATAGCCGAATAGATGATTGTTTAATGTTAATCGATCTCGGCAGTCCATTAAACTATAAACTAACGGGCAGATTAGTTGAAGATGAAGCGCGGTGAACCGTACCACAAATAGTGGTAAAGCCGAAAATGATTATAAAGGTTGAAGCGGCATTGATAAATATGCTTTTGGGGGATTAAGCGTAGTTTAAGCCTATAACCTCTTGTATAATGAAACTATCTTATTTGGAAAATTACAATGCCTAAAAGAAAGTGGGAGAAGAACATGTACATAAGCAAATGGTGGGGAGATTTAATTGGCGGTTCCGATGATTCGCTGGCATTAATAGACTATTTGGAACAATTGGACTCAACGGATGTGACGCTCAATCAGATTTTAAAGGACTTGGGTTTCGATGTTCTGCTTTCCGAGGGAGACTTGAAAAACGGCGGAAGTATTGGATATGATATGAAAAGTGCTAACGGCACGTTTCGGGTAGAACTTGATATTGCCTGCAGTGCTCTAATCGATCTTTCAGCCATTGTGTTGGAGTCTCTTAAATCAGGCTATGTCGATTTGCATGATTTGGATGAGGCTAGGCAGCCGTGCAAACTTTATATTGATGCCTCCGAAGAAAAAAGAAACCTGCTTCGGGATGAACTGTACAAGTTTTCCCGTAATCCGCTGGCTTACGATTTAGCCGAGCTTGTTCCGGCCGATGATATGAGGGAGCTTGCGGAAAAGGCAAAAATGATCGCAGATGAGCTGTTATAAGTTTACCCAGCTCATTACAAGACGACCGCAGAAGGCTTTCGAATATTTCGGTACATTTAAGGAAACACGTTATGATAGCATTCATTGAACTAACGGAAATAATAGTTGAATCACCTACAATCAGGCGGTCGAGTACTTCGACGGCCTTCTGTTCATGTTATGAAGGTTTGGTCTTAGCCTTTCAATATGGGAAGGTTTAGCGATTTCGCGCCGCGCAGGATTTTTCGCCGATAGACCCGTTAAGCTAAACCGTATCATAAGTAACTGCGGAAAATTATAGGAATAACTAATTTTTTTACTTCTATCTTAGTTGAAGGTCAATCAAAATTGGATATAATTAGGGTAATTAAAATGGAAATATGTATGAGGGCTCAAATAATTGAGCCCTCATACGTATTTCTTAAAAGCATTATTTACTTTCTTCCTATTATCAGCGCACTCAGCTCTTTAGCGCAGAGCTTCTCCATGATTCGACCACAGAGATGCTTACTCCAATTGTCAAACTCAATAAATATTTTCCCAAGAATACGATCTATATGGAGATGGTGTGACATAAAGAGAAGTGTCCTTTTTAACAAATGTGATATATGCTTCACCCTTCTCTGTGGACGATACCCATTTGTATTCCTCTCGAAGAGTACCTTTACCTGATAATACTCCAGGACCACCAAATATTTTGACCACTTCATCATAGGTCATGTCTTCTTTAATAGTAGCAGTACTTTCGGCTGTAACATCTGGGTAGCTTAAAATAGGTAGATCCTTTCCCTTATATATCATCATATTTAAATAATTTGTTTTAATGGGCCCTGATATTATAATTTCATTGAAGCCATCACGGAAAGCTTCTGGGGCTCCAAATAAGTCAACACTAGGCTTTTTAGCAAAAAGATAATCAAGATCGATTGAGTTGAAATGATCAGCATCAAGAGCTAGGAATTTTTCATAATTGACTGTAGGCTTACCAAAATCTTTCACCTTACGCAATTCTTTATCATATACATCCTTTTCAAAATCAGATGGGATTAAGTTCACGCCTAAACTAGAAATATATATATCTTTGTTTTGGTAATCTGAGCGGACATCTATACCAAGCAATTCACCTATAAATCTTAAGGGGACAACAGTTCTTCCATTAATAATCTGACTAGGTACATCTGATTGAATATGTACTACATCTTCTTGACTGTATTTATACAAATAAGAGCTGGGAGTTTTAATAGCCGTTTTTTGACCAATTTGTAAGGTAACAGTGTAGTTAATGTTTCCGATAGAGTAAACAATATTAACGACTTTCTTTTTCGGATCCCATTTTACATCATTACCTAAATATTCAGATATAAATCGAAGTGGCACAAGAGTGCGGCCATTTTTTATTATAGGTTTCTGATCCAATACTACTTCTTTAGTGTTTACAAATACTTTAATAGTATCATCAGCACTAGCGGTATTATAAGATGTAAAAAATAGAGTTGTCGTAATGAAAGCTATTAAAACAAAATTTAATCTTTTAAACATTTTTCTCTTCTCCTAAACAATAATTTATTATAAACGCCTCAATAAGAGCTGTTCAAAAAAAAAAAATATCTCTCTCTTCTCGTGTTTAATCTACAAAACCTATGGCCGAAAGGTTACAGTTGCAGTACAGGTAAAGATTGTGGGTTTGTCATATGGAAAGACTTCCGTGGTGTGAATATCAATCTTAAAAAAGCAAAGGCCCTTGCAGAAGGTAGAGAGATCCTGATTAAAAATATCCCTGGTAAGGAGGGGAAAGCATCGTACGATCTTTATTTGAAGCTCCTTCCGGATGGGAAGTTCGATACTCGTTTTCCGACCGTAGATGATGAGAGCTTGGGAGACTGTCCGAAATGTGGAAAAGCTATTGTAGAAGGTAGCAAGATATTTGGTTGCAGTGGTTGGAAAGAAGGCTGTAATTTTAGAATAGGGAAGACGTTCCGCAGAATTGACATGCCTGCTGCAGCGGTAAAATCACTCTTAGTTGGTAGGAAAGTTCTTATGAAAGGATTCCAGAGTGAAAAAGGTTCCTATGACTTAGTCCTTTATATTGAGAACTATGAGTTGAAGAGTCGTTTTCCGGATCCTTCAGAGCTTAGTTTGGGGGTATGTCCGATCTGTAAAAAACACGTTGTTGAGAGGTCTACTTTTTTCAGCTGCAGTAACGCTAAATGCTCATTCCGTTTGCCAAAAACCTTTCTGGAGCAAACGATCAAAGCATCACAAATGAAAAAATTGCTTAGGTCCGGAAAGACGGATCTCATTGAAGGATTAAAAGGTGGGAAGCACGGAACGTTTGATACTAGGCTTGGTTACGATAGGGAAAACAATCGGTATTCATTTGTTAAATAGCTTGTAGGAGTTCATTACACGCTAATCATACAGAGTTTAAGAAGTCGAGACTCCATATAATGGAGTCTCATTTTTTCATGGATTAGCCGAGAACACTCGTGATTTCAATCATGAGAACTGCTTTGGATAAAGCGTTTCCATGACACGTTAAATATCCGATATATGTTATTCTTAATAGTAAGCACAGATCTGGAAATACATCCAAAATCAGAAAGAGAGGTGAAACGGTGACCATGTCTTTACGCAGAATAAAATCTTGAAAAAGAACATCAGGGTTCTCTTTTACCGATAAGATTTTTAACCGTAGGAACTACGGGATAACCTAATCAATCATAGAACGATGGGTTTCTTTATTTAGGAATCTCGTGGCTTTAGTCATGAAGATAAAAGGGGATTGATTCTTTCAAATGGAACTCGATCTGTATGAACTCCAGTATTTGCTATCGAGATTTCCGGATAAAAGCGATGATGAGAGAGTTTGTTTGTTGAGAAGGAAGATTGAAAGATGGATAGAAGAGGAACTAAAACAATCAGATGAGAGTTTGAACTGGTTTAAGGATCCATTAAACCAACACACAGCGCTCAAAGAATTTTTGGAAATACCCTATAATATCAGGAGCATGAGTATCAGGGAACTTTTTCCCATTTATGAGAAACCGATATACATACGATTACGTAACATTCTTACTCGCCGTGGGTTTGGAGTAGTAGAAGATTTACTTGAACTCACCGTGTACCAATTCAAATGCCTTCGCGGTGTAGGGGTTAGTGGCCAAATAGCAATTCTCCAGACCCTCCTTGGGCATACCACTCAAGCAGATCCTCACGATATGGAAAGAGGAGAGAATCTACACGGATAATAGAGGAAATTTCTATTATCATAAATATCCTCTTCATGGGGAGATTGAAATGTACAACTCCAAGGGGAAACATGTGGGAGTGCTCACACCGGGAGGAGATCCGCACCCAGTTAAAGGGAGAGTGAAAGGCCGAATAATAAAACTGTAGCTTGTTGCAATAGAACCGGCGATAAGCCGATTCTATTTTGGTAGCCTCTGCAGAATGAACATGTAGGGAACCACTCTATAACAGATCTCCGAACGTAAAAAACCTTGGTCCCCTGACCAAAATGGAGCCGGTGTGCCTACCAACTCTATAAAACAAAAATAATCATTTTAATATGTAATAAAAAAATTTTCACGTTAGGCATAGAGGAGGGAAGCCGCCTTATATCGAGGGATATAATATAGCTACGGTGAAAAAAAGGAACAATGCTGATTAGCGAATGTTCCCTGAAGAGTTATCACCTGTGTTTGGTGAGAATAGGTCCAAATAGATATCATCTTCACCTGCAGGATCGATGATCAAAGTATTCTTACCGAACAATGTTTTTATGATGTGATCACGCTCAGAGACATCCATTTCTGATATCTCGGAAATTAGTTTAATTGCTTCTTTTCCCATTTTAACTCCTCCAATTCGGTTCTTTACCATTATTATAACAGGATTGGAACGTAGTCGTTACGTAGCTGATGGTGAATGACGCAAGCTTATTTCAGACAATGAATTGGCAAATCCCCATTGGTGATAAGCGTCCGTTCGCAACTACCGGCGAAAAGGTCGGCAAGAAAGTATTTATTACCCGCTGCGCAGACTGGTGCTCTAATCTATTTATTCTGTAAGCGACTCGATCAATAATGAGCAGCTGTGATCTGATTTACCCAAAGCGCCTGCGTGCTTTCCGGAACTGTACTGTAATGTAGCGAGAATTTGCCCACGTTTTCAAAAACAACTAAATCACCGTTGTACAGCTCAATTGTCCCAACAGGATAGCCTCCTGCTGTACGATAATTACCAAATAAACGACCGTTTCTGTGTAATTTAGCGGATACTTCGCGGCCTAAGAAGTTAATCTTCTCGGTAACTTGTTCTCCATTCTCATAGTAGTAAATGGTATCTTCGATAATACTAAACGCATTTCTTTCTCTCCAGAGTCTGCTAACCGGCTCCGGTAGGAGACCTGGCCCCATCTTTTGAATAGTAAGTGTTGCCGGTTTAGTGCTTTTATCCATACCGTAACGCTCTTTTAGAGTGATAATTCATTTTCCCAATTTGTTTTGATTAATCTTATATCCAACATTTTATGAGAATATCTGGGTTCACAAAATCTAGTATTCTTGCAATCGATATTACGGAGTTTTAAGTAAGGTTGAAAAAAAGTTGAGAAATTGTTCCATTTGTTGTTGGGTAGTGTTATACTATATTTAGGCAAAAAATATAATACTTTGAATTTCTGGTGAACTTGAGGTGGAAAACAGCTATGAAAAATAGAAACATAACAGGTATTGTATTGGCCGTAATTTATTGTTTGGTCCTTTTTGAGATTTTAATTAATAGACCCCCTGGTGAAGCTAATCCGCCTTGGGTATACGCAATGTTTCCACTAGGAGCTGTTGCAATTACCTCTCTCTTTGATTATGTGATCAAGTTCGATTTCTTCAAAAAAAAGAAAAAGAACAAAAAAAGGAAAGAATGAATGGAGGATAAAAATGATAGAATCAAAAATTGCTAAAACATTTTTTGCAGGAGTTCTGCTCTCTACATCTATTTCAATTCCAGCCTTCGCTCAGGATCAGGGAAATTTACCATCTTCTTTACCAGTATCACAAATGGATCAAGCTAAAAGCCTTTCAGACTTAGTTGAAAGCACAACCAGTAATTCTGTCACTTTTACAGATGGTTCTACATTATTTGCATACGACAATCACTATATTGCAACAGATACAAATGGAAAAGAAGAGCTCAAAATCACAAATGTTGATGATAATAAAGTAAAGATTGAAAACCTGCAAACCGGCGAAGTGAATTATTCAATTAAAGAAGTTAAACCCATTCAAGAAGATCTCAGTTCTTCTCCACAATTATTTGCAGCTGGTTTTGAATATAAAGGAGCGGTAGAAAATTCGACTGAAATATTATATACCACTGCCTCTGCAATAGCAGGTGTACTCGCTTCCTTTATAGGCGGACCTGTAGGTGGAAAAGTAGCAGGAATACTTGTAAGCGTTGGCAGTTATTATCTTTCTATGAATGCACCAAGAGCCTATTGGATAACAAAAACATACACTAAAGAAGATAGGCAAAGTAGTTCATATGCGACTTTAACCATTAGGAGAGACCACCACTATTATAAATATCATGATTTTACTTCATTTATTAATACTGCTTCGACAATTCAGGTTTGCCAACCTTATGGTTGTGGTCCAGTCGAAGATTATTGATCTGGTAGAAACAAAAAATACCGCCAATTGGCGGTATTTTTGTTTCTATTTAAAGGCTCAATACCAAAGTTTCATTCATTTCTCACTAATTTCTATAAATTTTCTCTGACGACACACATCTGAATCCAGGTTATCGCCAAAATGAGCTTTGATGATTTCATTGACGAAAGCTCCTCTGTTCCTTCTGGAATCGTTACTGCCTTCCCGGATAAAGAAATGCATTTCTGGATATGTCACAAAAGACTCATCCTCTTCACCGATAAATTCAAGTCACACGCCCGTATCTTCGATTTCCTCCGCGTTGGCCCACAGTCTATCATCGCCGGCAAACTTCCAGAAAAAAGTGACACGTTCACCTAATTCAAAATGATAGTTCTCAAATCCCATTCTATAAGCACGCTCCTTTAGTTGGTAGAAATCCACATCGATAACCGATCAAGTGAGCTTTATGATTTTTTTATTTTTGGCCAGTAATGTAGTGGAATGTTCCTCTGCATTCAAAAACAACCAAGTCCCCTTGGTACAGTTCAATTGTCCCAACAGGATAGCCTCCTGCTGTACGATAATCACCAAATAAACGGCCGTTTCTGTGTATTATAGCGGATACTTCGTGGCCTAAGAAGTTAATCTTCTCGGAAACTCGTTCTCCATTCTCATAATAGGTAATGCTTTCTTCTATAATAGTAAACGCAATTCTTTCTCTTCACAGTCTACTAACCGGCTCCGGTAGGAACCTAGACTTAGCTTCTGAATCGTAAGATTTGCTGGTTTAGAGATTTTATCAAGTGGCACACTCAAAGTGCGGCCACCTTGTTCGGGGTATTCATGAAACATTACGGTAAGTAAGTCATCCTCCGGATCCTGAATTGTTAAGAAGGAAGGGCGCATTTCATTGATAAAAAAAGTAATGATGAAGTAAAGGTGAATCTTTTGTAAATGTATAAGTGATGTAAATAAATATGATAAGAAGTATCTCGAAATAGGAAATGAGGCTCTTAGAATCAACTCGTCATCTTCTCTATACAGAAGATGACGAGTATCCAATATATGTAATGGAGCAGAATCACATATGATGAGGCCCTAACGCTGGGAATACTTGTCATCTTCTATGCTGCACAAATCAAAATCAGTGATGGTGCGACAACGTAGTCTCAATATTTGGAAAATATTACTGACCGAAAAAGCATGCTTTTCTGAACACTCAAGAATGTGCTTGTTATACTGTTTCAAAAAGTGGTATCATATATTTATGAACATTCCATAAAAAGAACATACATTTTGAAACAGATTAAAGGAGTATTCTTGCTATGAAGATTGCTTATGGTCGAGTATCAGCCAAAGATCAAAATCCGGAACGACAGCTCGTCAAGTTCCGGGAGCTGGGCGTTGAGGATCGCTTTATTTTTGTGGACAAGCAGAGCGGCAAAGATTTTGAGCGGCCGCGTTATCAGGCCATGCGTCTGATGATACGAGAAGGCGACCTGATTTATTTGGACGCATTGGACCGATTGGGCCGGGACTACGACGGAATCATTAGCGAATGGAAGTATATCACGCGGGAGATCGGGGCGGACATTGTATGCCTGGATAACGAAACGTTATTCGACTCTCGGAAATTCAAAACGATGGGCGATTTGGGGAAATTGCTGGAAGATCAGTTTTTAAGTATGCTTGCCTATGTGGCCGAGCAGGAGCGTAAGAAAAATCGGCAGCGGCAGGCAGAAGGGATCGAGGTTGCAAAGGCAAGCGGTGTTACATTTGGTCGGCCCCGGCATGACATTGACGAAACATTTATTCAGTTCTACAAAGAATGGAAAGGTGGGCATATTACAGCAACGGCGGCTATGCAGAAAGTCGGTATGAAGAGAACTACATTCTATCGCCGTGTTAAGGAATATGAAGAGGAACAGCTTTGAATTTTACCCGGAGACAGATTGTTGTACCTAAAAAATAAATTGTCTGTAGGTTAGGAATGGAGTTGTTCAGCTGGCTAGCACAACATAATGAATAGGACGGTGTATCATGTTACTTACTGATTTACAGAAGAAAACAATAGAGCAGATGAATACTGGAGATGACACTACCTTAGGGGGGCCAGCAGTAGGGGAAAACATAAGATACGAGATTCGTAGATTGACCGATCATGAATATAAAGTTTGTATATTTGATCGTATGGTCCGTTTGGATGAGGATTACTTTCAGACGACCAGTCAAGTAATTGCTTATATTGAAACATATTGAATAAGGAGAATGCCATTATGCAGGAGTTAAGACATCCACACTTGGAAAGAAGCGAATTTTATATTGTAACAGTAGAAGAACCCAAAATAGGAGACATATTTTCTTCCCAAAATGGCTTTTGGGAAATCAAGATTATCTCTAGTACAGGCTTATTGTACCGATCTTCTAATTCACCGTATCAATCCATGGGGGAGGCTGTTCGAAAGAGATGCTTAACCAACGTGGACGATTCACCATATCAAAAAGGGAAGACCCCGTTTAATTGAGGATTAAGTTAGATATTAAAATCCCAATAATCTTCAATGAATAAGGAGCGTGCATTGTTTATGGGCAAAACAAAAAAAGAAACTAAATGGTTTGAAAATAAAAAGGACATTCCAGGTATTGTTACCCAATTGAAAAAGCATTATTACAGCTACAAAGGTATTAGTGGGTTTTATAGCCCATATCCATTTGAAGTCAATTATGAAAAGCTGCTTGAGGTATCCCAAGGCAATCAAAAGCTTGTCGATGTAGTGAAGAAATATATATTCGAATGTTATTTCGACAAGGAAGGAAATCCAAAAGAGTTTGGGGGAGCTTACCGAATTGGTGTCTACTATTCCCCAAAAAGTGAAGATGCGCTTCCAGATCCAAATGCTAAAGACTGGATACATGTAGTGTTTGATCATAATATTACCGTTCATATGATTGCTGGACCGATCGGACACGATTATGTGATAGATAATTTGGGTATGAATAAATCGTTTTTATATAGCATGTCAAAGATGCTCTAATATGCATCAAAATGAATAAAGAGGTTTTAAAGGAGGAGCAAAACTCTAATGTTCGGGAGAACTAAGGTTGATAAAGAAACAGAAAAACGCTTGTCGGATCTGCGCAGTCATATTAGTAAAATGGATGCTGGAAAACGGATATTACTGACTGATGGTCGCGTTGGAGTTTTCAAAGGCTATAATGGCGGAATGTTTTCGGGTGATACTTTTTCTATAGAAGAACATGGAGAAATTCAGGAAGTTCCTCTTGAATTATATGAGTGTGTACTGGTTGAAGACTCCAATCTTAAATGTCCATTGTGCAAGGGAAATCGCATCATGAATGACTGTCTCAGAAACCCTGACGGAACTTCTTCTGCATTTAGAGAGAATATTACTTCTAATATGGAATTGATGCCAACCTTTAATTCGAGAAGAATAATTCTCCGTGCTTGTCGTGACTGTGGGTATATAATGCCTTTCGTACGTATTTAAGACTTGCGGCAGTTAGTAAGTTACATACTGAATATAAGGTAGTGAGGTAGAGTTATGTCCTATGAAAATCAAATAACAGAAATGGAGATAAGGGTCGCAGCGATAGGCGGCAGGGCACTTACGAATGAAGAAATAAACATCATCGGCTGGCTTGAAAATGCAAAGCAAGATACGGAAGTTATCGAAGCCGCAATTATATCAATTTTCAGTTAATTTAACCAACTTAAGTAATTGAGCTGTGAAAAAGATAAAATATAATGCAAGTGATCTTGCTCAAGTTAAAGATTATTCAGAAATCCCTATAATCGAAGGCAAATTGAAGCCAAGTAAACTCCGTAATATTTTATGAAGTAAATTACTTACTATGATGATGGGAATATAAACGTAACCATTTTGTAGTGAGGAAAAGTCATTTCTTGACTTGCTAAAAATCGTCCATTTCTACGCGACAGATTTTATTGTGTCAGCAACTTTTTTAAGATATAAGCGTTACTATTGTAGTATTAAAATTTACAATAAGTGGGTACGTCGAGCTGGAAATGCAATGGGAAGACGGCCGTATCACTCATATTGAGACGCTACTTAAGGACGGAGTGACTTACGGAAGTTTATTCTCGGGCAGCGAAGCAGGTCTGCTTTGGGAGATGGAGAATGACAATATGGCGGTTCTGAGGAGGAATGAGAAGCGCATTGTTGTCCACATGGGAAGCAGAATTGCCGAAGTAGATGGTCGAGAAGTGGATATGGGTAGTGAACCTGTGCGGTATATTAGTCACCTTTATGTGCCGATTAGATTCCTCGCATCTGTTTTGGACGGGGAAGTGGCCAATCGGGATACGAAGACGGGAAAGGTAACTGTGACTGGACTCAACAATTATACTGATGCTTTTTATGGCAGCATGATGGGATACAGCTATATGATTCGCGCAGCAAAAGGAGATCTTGAGATTACTGGTGCTTATACGGGACAAAAGACCACGATTCCGCTAGGCATAAAAGACATTAATGTGAATACTCATGATCTCACCTTAAACTTTAAGTGGACTCCCAAGAATTTACTTATTGTAACAATTGAATATTCTAATCGAAAGACTGGAGACTACGATCTGTATGCGTTGGTATTCAAGAATCAAGGGATGATTCGCAAATCCGTAGCTCACGGGTTAATGGAGCAGCATGAAATCTTAAAGTCGGACGGCACAATTCAACTCATTGATGACAAAAATATACGTATTATTGATGATGGAAGCGGGGATGTACTTGAAGTGATTACTCGGTAACTATGTATGTGACATCCCCGATGGTTTGTTGGGAAGGGATTAAAAAGGCCTAGTAATCGAAATTGGTAGACTGATGCATCAGGAAAACTTTCAGGATTTTTACAGTTGTAAAACCTCCTGTAAAATTAACTAAAGATCAAGCATAGCACTTAGAACAAGCTATAAATGATGCGCATAACTGTATGGTGTGGCCGTTAATGTCAAAGTTGTTAAATAGAGAAGAGGAATTTAGAATCTAATCGGCAAAGTATATAAGTTCTTGTCGTAAATCAATGACACAAGAACATGGATACTTGGCCGATTAGAGGAGTTTAGTGAGGTTGCAAAAACAATTTAAAAATAGTTGACACCCTCTGCTACTCGGTGTTACGATGTACGTGTAATAAGTAATACTTAATAGCCTTTGATCCCAAAAGCTATTAAGTAAAAATTTCCCTTGGTACTATGTTGTACTGAATATAAGTCAGACTAATTAGAGGAGGGACGAAATAGAGGAGGCTCTGAACATGGAAAATTTAACTGAAATGCTGAAGGGTTCGCTGGAAGGCTGCGTACTGGAAATCATCAGCCGCCATGAAACCTATGGCTACGAGATTACCCGCCGACTGAACGAGCTAGGGTTTACCGAAGTCGTCGAAGGGACGGTCTACACCATCCTCGTGCGATTAGAAAAGAAAAAACTGGTGAACATCGAAAAGAAACCGTCAGATATGGGGCCGCCCCGCAAATTTTACTCACTTAATGAGGCTGGCCGCCAGGAACTTGAATTGTTTTGGAAAAAATGGGATTTTGTATCATCAAAAATCAACGTCTTGAAGTCAATCTAGCTTCACAAGATATTCCGCACCGATATTTTTGGAGTGTCTTGTTCAGCTTTATAATAAAAGGAGGAAAAATAACATGATGGAAATGTTCAAAAAAATGATTGGTGATAAAAAAGAGTACAAGATGATGATGGCACGGGTTGAAGCCTTGCCAGAGGACTACCAGTTCGTATTTAAGAAAATTCAAAACTACATGTGGAATTTCGCAACGGGCAACGGGATGGATATGCTGCACATTCAGTATGAAATAATCGAGTTGTTCGAAGCTGGTGCGGCGGAAGGCAGACAAGTGCTGGAAATCACTGGGGAAGACGTGACGTCCTTCGCCGACGAACTAGTTGCAAACGCTAAAACCTATGTCGCCAAGTATCGTGAAGATTTGAATCAGAGTATCATGAAGCGATTGGGAAAAAAATAAATTCAATAGATAATACCGACTGATTAGCTGGTAACAAATGTGAATTTCCGCCTTCGCTATTCAGTTATATTTTTAACCTGGTACTAAGTCATACTGATTATCGGTCAGACTAAATAGAAGAGTAGTATAGGCAGTCTAGCTCCGCAAGGTGCTCGACCGTAATTTCCGGATCTCTCAAGCGGCCTTGCTGCGCATTTTATAAGGAGGAAGAAGTATGAGCAATGCAGCGATTTCTGTAAAAGGGTTAAAAAAATCCTTTAAAGACAAGGAAGTCTTAAAGGGGGTGGATTTTGAGGTGCGGCGTGGTGAAATTTTCGCACTGCTGGGCTCAAATGGAGCGGGCAAGACGACGACGGTCAACATCCTCTCGACGCTGATGAAGCCCGATGGCGGCGAAGTAGGGATTTGCGGCTTTGACGTCCAGCGTCAACCGGATCATGTTCGCCAGAGCATCAGCCTGACAGGGCAGTTCGCAGCTTTAGACGGCATGCTCACCGGGCGGGAAAACCTGATGATGATCGCCAAGTTGCGAGGAGTTTCCAATCCCGCTCAAGTCGCTGACAATCTGCTTGCAAGATTCAGCCTGACCGATGCGGCCAACCGCCGGGCAGACAAATATTCCGGCGGGATGAAGCGCCGGATTGACATCGCCATGAGCTTGATCGGGACGCCAGCAGTCATTTTTCTCGACGAACCGACGACAGGGCTTGATCCCGAAGCGCGGATTGAAGTCTGGGATACCGTCAAGGAGCTTGCCGGCGGCGGCACGACCATCTTGCTGACGACCCAGTACCTGGAGGAAGCCGAACAACTGGCGGACCGTATCGCCATCCTGCATGGCGGAAAAATCATCACGACCGGTACCCTTACCGAACTCAAAGAGATGTTCCCGCCAGCGAAAGTGGAATACATTGAGAAGCAGCCGACATTGGAGGAAATTTTCCTCGCGATCATCGGCAAAAAGGAGGAGAGGTAAATGAAAAGCAAAACAGGGATATTACTAGGGCGTTTAATGCGCAACATCATGCGCAGCCCGGATACGATTATTACGGTGGCGATTACGCCGATTATGATGATGCTGCTGTTTGTCTACGTATTTGGCGGCGCCATAGAGACAGGCACGGACAACTACGTCAATTATTTATTGCCGGGAATCTTGCTGATGGCTATCGCATCCGGCGTCGCTTACACTTCCGTGCGGCTGTTTACGGATGTAAAGAGCGGGCTGATGTCGCGTTTCATTACCATGCCCATCAAGCGCTCGTCGGTATTGTGGGCTCACGTGTTGACCTCGCTTGTTTCCAATGCGCTTACTCTCGTGGTGGTTATCCTCGTTGCGCTCTTGATGGGCTTCCGTTCCAGCGCTGATATCCTGGATTGGCTCGCGGTAGCTGGGATACTCGGGCTGTTTACGCTGGCGCTGACATGGCTGGCGGTCATTCCCGGTTTGACAGCGGGATCTATGGAAGGAGCGACAGCCTACTCGTACCCGCTGATTTTCCTGCCGTTTATCAGTTCGGCCTTTGTCCCCACCGAAACCATGCCTAAAATTGTCCGTGCGTTCGCTGAGAACCAGCCCGTGACTTCAATCGTGAATGCGATTCGTGCCCACTTGTATGAAGGGTCTGTTGGCAACGATATCTGGATCGCGCTTGCCTGGTGTGTCGGCATCATGGTCATCGCTTACTTCTTCGCCAGTAAAGCATTTAAACGCCAGTTAGGGTAAATACACCATTATGGGATTAGCCATATCAATAGTCAGCCGCTGCGATAAATGCAGTTGCTTGCTATCACATGGAAGGC
>NZ_LT840184.1:3063345-3075737 GCF_900177425.1 Paenibacillus uliginis N3/975
AAACGCCAGTTAGGGTAAATACACCATTATGGGATTAGCCATATCAATAGTCAGCCGCTGCGATAAATGCAGTTGCTTGCTATCACATGGAAGGCGCTTAAATGCCGGGGCAACCATCGACGAAATCATAGGCATGGACTGGTTATTACTGGGGAAATTTGGATACCAGTAAAGAAAAAATAACTTTTTCACTCCATGCGACACGCATGTGTTTCTTTGTCAGAATGCCGGAATCAAAGGAGAGCGCCCGCAACGTTGTGGGCGTCCTTTTTCTTTATTTCATGAGCATTTTATCGAATGGAAATGTAGGTAAATGCGCTAACGGGGAACTTAGTTCAATGATCCAGGGAGCAGTTTGCCGCCACGGCAGCTGCTCCATTTTCTTTAAGCTAATGGGCAGATGAGCCAGAATTAATGAACTGCTGCAGATTAGTTAAGATAAAGATTGCTGTGTGGTGACGGTGGCCATGTTTGAGATATTCCAAGTCCGATTAGATTCTTGACAACTTGGTAATAATAAATTATTGTGTTAGCAAGTATATCCACATATTGTTAAATGTAATGAAGAGGAAGAGTAATTAATCACTCGAATCTTAGAGAGCCCATACTGGTGAAATTGGGTATTCGAGCTTAATGAAAGAAGCCTTGGAGCAGTAGACCGAAAATTTGAATTAGGTCTACCGGGGATTTCCCGTTAAAGAAATGTGCGGCAATATAATGAATTGCTGCATAATGAGCGGGTTTTTAACCAATTTAGGTGGTAACGCGGAAGCAAGCCTTTCGTCCTTTAACAGGACGAAGGGCTTTTTATTTTGAACCTATAGGGGGATATGATATGTCAAATGAGAACATGGCAGAACTGTTATTTCCGGATGTCGGGCAGTTACCGACTGATATTTACTCACTGTATCCGCCAAGAAATTTGTCTTCATCTGCTATGGTAACACGTTTTGCACCAAGCCCAACAGGTCTATTAAACATTGGGGGGCTTTACGCAACTTTAATATCGGAGAGATTAGCTCACCAAAGTAATGGGGTATTTTTCCTGCGTATCGAAGACACAGACAAAAAACGCGAAATAAAAGGCAGCATCGAAAACATTATCAATTCATTGGCATACTTCGGGATTCATTTTGATGAAGGACCTACCTTATCAGGTGATGATAAGGGTGATTACGGACCCTATAAACAAAGCTCACGAATACAAATCTATAAGGTATTTATTAAGCACTTAGTGCGAAATGGATTAGCATATCCTTGCTTCTGTAATGCGGACGATTTACAAAAGATAAGAATAAGCCAGCAGAACTTAAAAGTAACAACAGGTTATTATGGTCAATGGGCTAAACATCGAGATATTTCTTTTGAGCAAGCCAAAGAAGAGATTTTAAATGGTAAACCGTTTGTTATTAGACTTAGATCTTTAGGGTCATCAGATACGAGAATAAAGTACCATGATTTGGTGAAAGGTCCGATTGAGTTACCTGAAAATGACCAAGATATTGTTATTATGAAAACGGATGGTTTACCAACATATCACTTTGCTCATGCTATAGACGATTATCTGATGGGTACAACCCATGTCATTAGGGGCGATGAATGGCTTTCATCTGTGCCTACCCATATTCAGTTGTTTGAAACCTTAGGTTTTAGAATACCGGAATACGGACATATTGCTCCAATAATGAAGCAAGTCGGAGCTTCTAAACGGAAATTCAGTAAACGCAAGGATCTTGATGGTACCGCTGAGTATTACAAAGAACAAGGATACTCAGGAATGGCTATAGGTGAATACTTCATGAATCTCATCAATTCTGACTTTGAAGAATGGAGGATGGCAACCCCTCATAAATCATTTAGAGACTTTTTTATCTATACTGATAAAATGAATGCCAGTGGTGCCTTATTAGACATGAATAAACTGGGTGACATCAGCAAGGATGTTATCTCAAGGCTCACGGGTAAACAAGTATTTGACCATTTATACACTTGGTCAAAGGAATTTGATACTGAGCTATATACTTTAATTGACAAGAATAAGGAATACACTGTTAAAATTCTAAATATAGGTCGAACAATTGAGAAACCAAGAAAAGATTATTCAAAGTGGTCAGATGTGAAGACAATGATTGCTTTCTTTTATGACGAATGGTTTGAAAAGGATGTATTGAGTGGCTATAAGTTACCTACAAATGTAAGTTTTGATGTTGCGAAAGAAATTGTACTAGGTTTCAGCAAAACTTATAGGTTTAATAATGAAAAGGAAGCTTGGTTCCATGAAATTAAAGAACTTGCTGAGGAACTCGGATTTGCAAAGGATATGAAGCAATATAAAGCCAACCCTAACAGTTACAAGGGGCATGTTGGTGATGTAGCAATGGTAATTAGGGTCGCTCTAACTAACAGAACCAATACACCTGATTTGTTTGATATTATGAAAGTAATGGGCGAAAATAGGGTTTTTGAACGAATGCAGAGATTTATAAGGATTTAAAGTAAAATGACCGGTCGAAAACCGGTCATTTTTTTCTGCTGGTTTGGGTTTAGGGATCATGATCAGATGAGGTGAGAAAAACAACTTATTTTTTATAGAAAGAAAATGAGAGCTATATAGTGTATGACACCTGTCAGGACAAGAGGGAGCAAGTTGCAGAGAGTCTGGAACTATTAATCAATGCGTTAAAATAGCTATGGAATCTGCTCTGCGAAGTATGATTCTTTAAATAGTAAAAGCTAACAAAAAAACTCCAACCTCGGATACGGGTTGGAGTTTTGGTTTGATGCATGGACTTACTCTTCATGTTCTTCTACTTCAATGATAACGATGTTGGAACGGGAAAACAATGGACCAATTCCGTTGAGTCGGAACACGGCTGTGGCCTGGTTTCGGATCTCATGGGAAGCCGGTTCAAACAACAGCGTGGCAAGCGCTTTGCTGACCTATTTGGGCGGTGTTCACGATGATCGTATATTCAATGATATCTCCAAGACTTGCTGTTAAAGGAACAGCAAAGGGGACAATTAGGGTCTGGAAAGCTCCAACATCCTGCAAAGCAACGGTTCCGACTAATCCAAGGAGCGGTTCATTATATTGGATATTAGTCAACGCACGTTCCCGATATTAATGCCTGTTATGTTGAAGAACACAATCTCACCAGGAAAAGCAGTAGAAGGGACTACTGCTTTACTAATCGCGAGTTTTGGATCCGCGGTTGTGGCTACTTCTGCCGTGGCAGTTATGGGTTCAGTTTGTGCGCTGCTTAACAGTGCGGTATTAACGATTGTCGTTTCCCCGCGTATGTCCGCAGGAATGGTGAAGGTACGGGACAGCCTAATGAAGAAACCGGCTGGGATGAACTCCACGGTCTTATCAAGACCAAGGAAATCATCGACAAAATGCAAATCAGTGAGCGGCGAGTTCGACTTATTGCGGATTTCAAAGGTAAACGAAACGGTATCGCCGGGCAACGCAACGGTACGGTCCACACTCTTGACCATCGTTAGCTCTGGCGAGGAAGGCAGTACGGTAATGGTTGCTGTCGAAGATGTCTCACCTGTTTCATCGGAGGCTGACGTTGCCGTGTTATTCAGAAGTACTATTGACGAATGATATACTGTGTTGTACGATGTATATGCAGGAGGTACAGTACATGGATGTCGAAGATTGGAAATCACAAATTAAGCGAGGAACACTCGAATTTTGTATTCTATTGCTAATAAAGCAGCGACCATATTATGGGTATGAAATCATAAGTAAGTTAGAACAGTATCCTATTGTTGCTGCAAAAGAAAATACAATTCATCCACTGCTTAGAAGATTATGGTGATCCAAATCAGGTTAATGACATCTTTAATAAAAAGGTCACATAAAAGAAGGCAATCTGATTCGCTGAATAATACTTTTAAGTAATGGCGGTGCGATCGAGGTCGATAAGATCACAAGGTAACTACAACAGAGGGCTAACATGGTGGTATGACTCTAACAAGCCATAAAATCAAACGATTAAATACGCTTTATACTGTTTTATGCAGAATATCAAATGTCGAGTAATGAAGGAGTCTAAACCGTGAAAGAAATCATATGGGGTTAACATACATGTGAATAAATGAGGCATTTACCGCTTGTTAGGACAGAATGAGTCATTTGTGATGATAGTTGCGTGATTAATATGGAACAACAAGCTACCACCTATACAATATTAATAGAGGAGAGGAATGCCTTATGAAAATACGTAGTCAAATTACATTTGCAAGTCTGGCCCTTCTAATAACTGGAAGTTCCCTGCTATACACATCGCCAACCTCAATTGTAAAAGCAGAGCCCACTCAAAATGTATCTAGTTCGTTACAAACAAGCACTCAACGAGATCATAATTCCGTCAAGCAAGCAATGCGGGATACATTGCAACTTGGATTCCCGGGGATACTTGCTAAAACTTCTGAGGGTGGAAAAACGTGGGGTTATGCCGCTGGGGTAGCGAATCTGAGCACCAAGAAACCAATGGAAACAGATTTTCGCTTTCGCATTGGCAGCGTGACGAAGACGTTCACCGCAACGGTTGTACTTCAATTAGCTGGAGAGAACCGCTTGAATATAGACGACTCCATCGAAAAATGGTTGCCTGGTGTCATTCAAGGAAACGGATATAATGGTAAACAGATTACCATCCGGCAGATATTGAACCATACAAGTGGTATCGCTGAATACTCAAGGTCAAAAGACGCTGATTTTATGGATACAAAAAAATCGTATACGGCTGAAGAAATAGTGAAGATGGGGATTTCTCTGCCCCCAGACTTTGTCCCAGGAAAGGGATGGTCTTATTCAAACACAGGATACGTATTACTGGGTATTCTTATTGAAAAATTAACCGGAAACAGCTACGCGGAAGAGATTGAAAATCGGATTATTGAACCACTTGAATTGTCGGATACATTCCTACCTGGCAATTCAAGCGTTATTCCAGGCACCAAGCATGCTCGGGGATATTCCCAACCAGACGAAGCAAGTGAGATAAAAGACGTTACATATTATAACCCAAGTGCAGGTAGCTCGGCTGGAGATATGATTTCTACTGCTGACGACTTAAATAAATTCTTCTCTTCCTTGCTCGGTGGCAAATTACTGAAGGAACAGCAACTAAAACAAATGCTTACTACAGTTCCTACAGGAAGAGCAGGAATCGATGGATATGGTCTTGGAATCTTTGAAACTAAGCTTCCAAACGGTGTCTCGATATGGGGACACACAGGTGGCATTCTAGGGTTTTCTACTATTGCTGGAGGTACACTTGGAGGCAAGCATACGTTAGTCGTCAGTTTGAACAGTTTGGGTAGAGATAACAGTCCTAATCCTTTTAAAAATATTTTGCTTGCTGAATTTAGCAAGTAGCAAAAAGGAAAACGAAAAAAAGGGAAATTTTGTTGTAGTTTTTATAGTTAAAAATATACCTTTCTGGTCCAAAAGCCCAAGCCCCAACTTACTTTCAAAAATTAGTTTGGGGCTCTTTGGAATTCTGGCGGCAACCCAACGCTATTAAGCTAATAAAATATAATCCTCCTTAAAATGAAAAAATGCGCTATTCTTTCTGTAGAATCATAGGATAGGATGGCGTTTTTGTATGAATCTATCGATTCAAGATGAGTTTATTTGTTCGCTGAAAAATTATAGCGATATCTATCTCCATATATTCTTCAAAAACTTGCACAAGAGACAGGCAGTACGGTAATGGTTCTATTGACGAAATGATGTACTGTGTTGTACGATGTATATGCAGGAGGTACAGTACATGGATGTCGAAGATTGGAAATCACAAATTAAGCGAGGAACACTCGAATATTGTATTTTATTGCTAATAAAGCAGCGACCATATTATGGGTATGAAATCATAAGTAAGTTAGAGCAGTATCCTATTGTTGCTGCAAAAGAAAATACAATTTATCCTCTGCTTAGAAGATTATTGAAAGAAGAATATGTTTCTTCATCTTGGCAAGAAAGTACAGAGGGTTTGCCACCGAGAAAATATTATTCCATTACAAAAAAAGGAAACGAATACTTAAACGCTATGTCCTTAGAATGGGATAATTTATTAATTGCTATATCAGAAATTAAAGGAGTGTAAAATTATGGATGACTATCTTGAAAAAATTGAAAAGTATTTGAAAGCTATGTCCGCTTCCGAGCGTATTGACATTGTAAAAGAAATCAAAAGTGTAATGCTTGAGTTGCAAAATAATGGCCTTACTTCTGAGCAAATCATCGAACGGTTAGGAAACCCAAAAGAATTAGCGAAAGCATACTTAGGTGAAGCTATTTCAAAGAACAGTAAATTTAGTTGGCGTAAATTCGGCGCTGTATTTGCATTTTGTAGCAGCTTTGCAGGCGTCAGCGGTATGTTTCTTTTGCCGATTATCAGTACTCTTTCCATTGCTTTAATGATTAGTGGAGTTATTACACCAATAGGCGGAATTATTAAATTTGTCGGGTATCTTATGGGATATGATATTGCCGGAATAACAATCGAAATGGGAGCATTTACACCAAGCCCAATGCAGTTCTTACCAATTTCTATTGTGGTTGGTGTGTTGATGTTTTGGTTGGGGAAAGTGTTATGGAAACTTACAATTAAATACATACACGCAATTAGTCAGAAAAAGAAAACATTGTATTAAAAGAACGGGGCGCGGCGGTCATTCATAGACCAACGAACGTTTTGAGAGTTATACGGACCAAGTTCGGCAGGTTGTTGGTATTGATTAAGTGTAGTGTTTACCCTTAGAATAAACATTGGAAAAAGCCTGGATTAACCGATGAATTCAAGTTTAAAAACCACTGATCAAAATGAATCAGTGGCTTTTTATTACTGACACACAGGGAAGGGATTTAAAAGGCATCTTATTGTCGAGGGACAAGAACATAGTCCCATTCAAAGTCGCTATTATAGCGGCTTTTTTGTTTTAACGGTACAAGTTCTTGTCCCAAGTCGAGGACAAGAACTTGTACCCATTGCCGTAAAGGACAAGAGCATGTTCCGATTACCGATTAGATAATTGTCTAATATCCGTTTAAACAAATGAGGAGACAAGCTGAATGGACATTCGGCCCATTATTTTAAAAACGATTCCTATGTATATACCGACAGCCATTTCTACCAAGAAATTAGCTGGATGACCGAAAAAGAAGGGCAGACGATCATTTATAGGTTAGGAAGCGACTCACCTGCTATGACAAAAGAGCAACTGATGGAAGCCGCAAAAAGTCTATAGCGTGATATCGGCTGGGCTATCAACGGAATACCGTTCCGGAGATTCAGCCCGGGGCCATACAAGAAACAAATGACATCCATGTATTATCCGGCGCAGGGATTACTTCCCTGCGCCTTAAACGCTTCCCCTAGCGTTATTCTCCGGGGCGATATTTTAGAGAGCGAACGTAAGTATAAAAATAATCTATACTAAAAAACAGGATAGGGACAGATGAGTTTGAAAATGTAGAAAAGTGCTGTCGGAGGACGATATGATCGGCTGCTTTTTCTTAAGCTAACGGGCAGGTTAGTTTTACAATAATTCTCAAATTATACTTTACATATATTCACTTTTATGCTAGATTACTTAATAATAAATTTGACAAAGGGAGGTGCAAGCAATGTTAACTGTTTTTAGAATTCTGTATGGTAAAAATGTAAAAATTGGTAATTGTTTAGCGGACAAAGGGAGTAGTCTGTCCTTTTTTATGCTATACAACCATACTAAAACAGTTATCGGAGCTTTGCCTCTATGGCAAATAAATTATAAAGCATTGACTTAGAGTCCTTGTTTATTTATTTGTGCATATTTTTCATTTAAAGTTCAGCACCGATAATTCTATCAGTGCTTTTTTTTGCGTTTATTTTTAACTTAAGGGATAGACAACTCCTTTCTATGTACTCCTATAAAACTAGAGAGTCTTACGGAAGGATGAAAAAGATGCAATTAAAACAAAGCAATAAGTATAGAAGAATAAAAGAATTCTTAAGGGAGCATAATTACCCTAATTTTAGAATGAAACAAATATTGAATGCCATTTTTAAGGAAAGAATCGATAAATTCAACGAAATTAATGTACTTCCAAAATCGTTAAGAGAGAATTTAGTTAAAGAATTTGGAGAGTCTATTTTAGATATTGCTCCTTTAAAGGAACAACATTCAGAGCAAGTCACTAAAGTCCTATTTGAAATTTCCGGAAATGAAAAAATAGAAACGGTAAATATGAAATATAAAGCTGGTTGGGAATCATTTTGTATATCTTCTCAGTGCGGATGTAATTTTGGGTGTGAATTTTGTGCAACAGGTGACATTGGATTAAAAAGAAATTTGACTTCAGATGAAATAACTGACCAGATCCTCCATTTTTATTTACAAGGCCATTCCATTGATAGTATTTCATTTATGGGAATGGGGGAAGCGTTAGCCAATGTACAAGTTTTTGATGCCTTAGATGTACTTACTGATCCTACGTTGTTTGCTTTGAGCCCACGTAGGTTATCTATTTCAACTATTGGTATTATTCCGAGTATAAAAAAAATGACGCTGAATTATCCGCAAGTCAATTTGACGTTTTCATTACATTCTCCTTTTAATGAACAACGAAGTAAGTTGATGCCGATTAATGATAGGTATCCATTATTAGATGTATTGGACACATTAGATGAGCATATACGAATAACATCAAGAAAAGTATATATTGCTTATATTATGTTACCTGGTGTGAATGATTCTATCGACCATGCTGAAGAAGTTGTAAGACTGTTAAAAGGTCGATATAAAGAAGGACGTTTATATCATGTAAATTTAATCAGATATAACCCAACCGTCAGTTCTCCTTTAAGGTTTGGTGAAGTTGATGAAGGTCATGTTGTTAATTTTTACAAAAAATTAAAATCATCAGGCATTAATGTTACCATTAGAAGTCAATTTGGAATTGATATAGATGCTGCTTGTGGTCAATTGTATGGAAATTATCAAAAGAGCAACAAGCAGTATTGAGAGGAGCTGATGCTGGTATTGTATTCTACTAAAAAAATTGTTAATATTAAAGAACAATTATGAGAGGACTGATGAAGGACAATGATTAACTAATCTATATTTTTATTTGAAATGAATAACTTCAAACTACAAAATATAGGGTTAGTCTATCCATTTTTATAAATCAGTTTTCACTTGAATAACCATGATTCTGATGGTAACAACGAACTTATTTGAGTTAAGTGAAAGACTAATCCTTCCAATTACAAATTGGGGGGATTTTTTTATTCTCTCATAGAAAGATTGATATTTTTTAACTGTTAAATAAGGGGGAGAAAGAAATGAGTAATTCAGACACCATCGTTACACATGTAATGCTCCGTATAAGTCGCTAATATCTATCAAACTTATACGGAGGAATTAACATGTCAATGATACAAGTGCAAGATTTAACTTTTTCTTATCCAAGCAGCTTTGACAATATTTTTGAAGGCGTAAACTTTCAGATAGATACGGATTGGAAACTTGGATTTATCGGTAGAAATGGACGAGGTAAAACAACATTCTTTAATCTGTTATTAGGGAATTATGAGTATAGTGGGATAATCACGTCTTCGGTAGAATTTAATTATTTCCCTTATCCAGTTTCGGATAAAAATAAGTATACCTATGAAATCCTTGAAGAAATTTGCCCCCAAGCAGAAGATTGGGAATTTCTTCGTGAAATATCCTATCTAAATGTTGATGCCGAGGTCATGTATCGGCCATTTATAACATTATCAAATGGAGAACAAACAAAGGTATTGCTTGCCGCACTATTTTTGAATGAAGGCCAATTCCTATTAATCGATGAGCCTACCAATCATTTAGACACTGATGCACGTAAGATTGTCTCTAGTTATTTAAAGAAGAAAAAAGGGTTTATTTTAATTTCACATGACAGAATCTTTTTAGATGGATGCGTTGACCACATCTTATCTATAAATAAGGCAAATATTGAAGTTCAAAGTGGTAACTATTCTTCATGGAAGTTAAATTTTGATAGACAGCAGGAACATGAAGAGGCAACGAATGAGCGTCTACAAAAAGACATCGGGAGATTAAAAGATTCCTCAAAACGTTCAGCAGGTTGGTCTAATCAAGTGGAAGCTTCAAAAAATGGGACAACGAATTCAGGTTCTAAGTTGGACAAGGGATTTGTAGGACATAAAGCGGCAAAGATGATGAAGAGAGCAAAGAACATTGAATCAAGGCAACAAAAAGCTATTGAAGAAAAGTCAAAACTGCTAAAAAATGTGGAAAAAACCGAGTCATTAAAATTAGAACCATTGGAATTTCAGTCAAAAGAATTGATTGTGTTGTCTAACTTGTCTGTTAAGTACGATGACCAAATAGTGAATAAGCCAATTAGCTTTAAGATTGAACCAGGTGACAGAATTGTACTTGATGGAAAGAATGGAAGCGGAAAAAGTAGTATCCTTAAACTAATCTTAGGAAATCCGATACAGCATACAGGCTCATTGAATTTAGGTTCTGGACTTATCCTTTCCTATGTCCAACAGGATACTTCTCATTTGAAGGGACTGTTATCGGACTTTATTGGAGAGCATGAGATTGATGAAACGTTATTTAAATCAATCCTACGTAAGATGGATTTTGACCGAATTCAATTTGAGAAAGATATATCCCATTATTCTGGTGGACAAAAGAAAAAGCTGCTTATAGCCAAAAGTTTATGTGAAAAAGCTCATTTATATATTTGGGATGAACCGTTAAATTTTATTGATATTTATTCGCGCATGCAGATTGAAGAGCTTATTCAAATATTTAATCCCACAATGGTTATTGTTGAGCATGATCAGGCATTTCAACAAACAGTTGCAACAAAAACTATATCTATGTAGTTGAATATGAGAATTGAAGATATAATCAGTAAACCAGGTTTTTAAACTATAGGGTGCGTTTGTTTAAATAAAAAAGGACATTACATATTTTATATGACTAATATGTAATGTCCTTTAATTTATCTATCTTTTTTTAATTTAACTTCTTGATAAGCGATATGAAATGTCTAATGACACAAAGTTACCTACATATTAAATGTGAAGAAAGCCTGATGGATCAGGCTTTTTGTTATTTATGTAGGAGAAATTGTGTCATGAAGAAATGCACAAATATTCCTACATTGTCGGATAATGACACAAAAATGCCTACATTCTGGCGAGACTAACAGTACGTATGTTGAAGCAGTGTGCCCGGGTACAACCTTATTCAAATTAAAACAAGCCAAAATGAAACGTTAGCGCTCGAGTATGGCTCCGCCGTCATTAAGCTAACGGGCAGGATAGTGCAACTTAGTGAGTATGTTTACGTTTATTAAAGGAAGAGCCTGAAAAAATAAAGGAGGTGTGTAATGAAGCGAAAAATTGCTGTTTTACTTACGATAGTTGCAATAATTGTAAGTATATTCTCTATTGGGTACTTCATACCCAAGCGGTACTCAGAGACAGTAAATGGTGTTTATTATCAACTAGGAACGGAAGGAATAATCGAGCGTATAAAAGTACATCTTGATGGGAAATTGCAAAATCATATAAATGGCAAAAGAACCTTTAAAGGTGTAATTGACTTTGAAGGAAGTAAGGTTCCTCAAATTCCTAAAGATAGAACAGAATTAGAGTTGCATTACGATGGTCATAATTTTACAACCATTTTCTCCGCTTTTCGAATCATAGATGATAAAGGTAGAATAGAGCCTGATATTTTCACTTACGGTTGGGTATATACTGATGATAAATTCTCTGAATTTACAATTAAAGTTATGGATGATGATGACCAGTGGTCCCCATCAAACGGACATATGATCACAGCACCAGCGAAAGACAGGCAGGAAGCAATGAAAAGGTCCCAAGAGTTAATCAAGGAGTTTGAAGAAGAAAGTAGGAAATGATTGAACTAACGGGGAACGATAGCTCAATAAAACGACAAGCAAGTCGGAACCGGTGAACGTCTTGTATTTAATCGTGTCGTACCGTTAAAAGATACTTGGAGCAAAAAGAGTTAAAAAGACCATATAAGGGCAGCCGGTATTATGATACCGGCTGCCTTTTTTGCGATGTCGAATTGTATTGTTGTTTACAAAACTGACGGACGACAAGAACATATAGGTATTGAAATCCGCATAAACTGCGGCTTTTTTTGTTATATGTACCCAAGTTCTTGTCCTAAATCAATGACAAGAACTTATATACTTTGCCGAAATTGACAAGAACATGGATACTTGGGCGATTAGAGGAGTTTAGTGAGGTTGCAAAAATAATTTAAAAATAGTTGACACCCTCTGCTACTCGGTGTTACGATGTACGTGTAATAAGTAATACTTAATAGCC
>NZ_LT840184.1:4516413-4518101 GCF_900177425.1 Paenibacillus uliginis N3/975
AAGCTATCCTCCGCGCCAACCCTTTCAACACCCAGCACCTGACTAAAGACCTGACACAGCGTTTCTTCAATTTCGTTTCTCGGCGCAACATATTCGTGTTGGCTGCTTGCTACTATCTCCGGAAGTGCTCTTCTGTCCAACTTTCCATTTGGAGTGACCGGAATACTGTCGATCTGCATCATATGAGCCGGAATCATGTAAGAAGGCAATATTTTGTTAAGAGTATCCCGGATATCCGGCAAGCGGATCGGCGTATCGGATACCAGATAAGCGAAGAGGGCCATCTCTCCCGAAGTATCTTCTTGTGCAAGCACAACCGCATCTTGCATCAAATCGATCTTTCTGAGTGTACTTTCGATTTCACCCAGCTCAATTCGGAAGCCCCTGATCTTAACCTGTTCGTCAATTCGTCCTAAGTATTCAATGTTTCCATTAGGCAACCATCTTGCCAAATCTCCGGTACGATACAGTTTGCCGGCTCCAAACGGATTGGTGATCAACTTCTCGGCTGTTAATTCCGGCTTGTTCAGGTATCCTCTCATCAGACCATCGCCCGCGATGCAGAGCTCCCCGGGGATACCAATTCCGCAGAGTCTATTCTGATTTAGAATGTAGACTTGCGTATTGGCAATCGGTTTGCCGATCGGAATCAGCTCAAAGCACTCAGGAATTTCATAAGTTGTTGTAAATGTTGTGTTTTCTGTCGGCCCGTAACCGTTGATCAATTTAACCTGATTCTTCCGGTTTTTTAACATTCTTACATGTTCTTCCGAGAGCCTCTCTCCACCAATCAACAATTCGTTTAGACTGTCAAACATCTCGACATCTGTCTGAATCATTAAGTTGTACAAAGATGCTGTAATCCACATCGTGCTCACTTGATAACGGAGTATGTGCTCTTTCAGACTCTTGTTGTCGGTGATTACCTCCTGAGATGCAAGCACCAGAGTCCCCCCATGAAGGAGTGCTCCCCACATTTCAAACGTGGATGCGTCAAAGGACATAGATCCCGTTTGCAAGATTACTCTCTTTTCATCCAGTTCCACATAGTTAGTATTCGTGACCAATCGAATGATGCTTTTATGCTCGATCAGGCTGCCTTTCGGCTTACCGGTTGTGCCAGAAGTATAGATGCAATACGCTAAATCCCCAGATTTATTCGCATTTACCGGATTATTTGCCGCACCTTCCCAAATCTTATGATCTGCAAGATCTATGACAGATAATTCCGTTTCGAGTTCTGAGTTGCAAATGAGCACCACTTTAGACTGGCAGTCCTTCAAGATATACTGAATTCGATCTTCCGGATACATCGGATCGATTGGGACATAAGCCCCTCCTGCTTTTAGAATTCCGCAAATACCGATAATCGTCTCAATTCTACGCTCAACTAAAATAGCTACAAGATCATCTGGTTTTACACCTAACTCACGCAGTTTGCCTGCCAGTTGATTGGCCTTTTGGTTCAGCTCAGCATAAGTCATTAGCTGCTCCCCAAAAGCAACTGCCGTTTTTGCAGGGAATTTCCTAACCTGCTCCTCGAACACATCTACGATAGTCCGGTCTCGTGCATACTCAACAGCCGTATCATTGAATCCGCTGAGGATTTGGAGTTTCTCCTGTTCAGTAATCGTCTCGATCTCGGACAATTTCCGGTTAGGATTTTCACCAATAGCCTGCAACACTTT
>NZ_LT840184.1:4525976-4528604 GCF_900177425.1 Paenibacillus uliginis N3/975
GTTGGCCTTTCGGTTCAACTCAGCATAAGTAAGCTGCTCATCCTCGAATACTACTGCTATATGATCAGGTGTTTTTATCACCTGCTCCTCGAACATATCCACTACCGTTCGGTCCCTTGGGTATTCGACAGTCGTGTCGTTGAACTCACCAAGGATTCTGGCCTTCTCCTCTGGGGTAATCGTCTCAATTGCAGAGACCCTACCTGCCGGATTGGCTGTAAGAGACAATAAAACGGTTTGCACTTTGGATAGTACGCTCTCGATTTCGTCCTTCACGAACACACTGGGGTCGTACATGATCTTCAGATTCAAATAACCATCTTCAAGACTTGCAACCAGAACGATTGCATAATTAACCTTTTCCCTAGACGATTCGAACTGTAATTGAATCCCGTCTTCATCGTCCATCAGCAAAACTTCTTCGAACTCGTAATTTTCAAATACATACAAAACTTTAACCAAATCGGACTTCTGTTTCGTCAATCCCATAATTTGCGGAAGTGGACAGTAAGAATATTCATTACCCTTCATCCCCTGCATCTGCAGCTCATTCAGAAGTTTTGAAACAGTTGTATCTTCTTCACATCTGACTCTAGTAGGGATGGTCGAAATAAATAAGCCCACGATCTGTTCGATTCCCCTGATATCTGCATGTCTACCTGACACAATCTTCCCAAATACCACATCCTTGGTCCCGCTATATGCCTGAAGAACAATCCCCCACGCAGCCTCTGTAACCGTATTAATTGTGACATGGTTGGAACTGGCCAGATCTAGCAGGCTTTGCGTTTGTCCTTTGGACATCACGATACGGCTCTCTAACACATGCTCATCAACGGGTTGGGGCTTTTTCATCGGCTTGATGTCAGCTGTTTCATCATAATCTGCTAACAGCTCCTCCCAATAGGAAAGGCCAAGTTCTTTATCCTGCCTTTCCAGCCATTGGAGGTATTCGCCATATTCCGCGGTCCGCTTTTTTTCGCCAGCGATCATCCGTTCCAAATCACTCATACTTCTTCCGATTTCAAGCAAATCATAATAACGTTTAAAATCGCCGTATAGCAGCGACAAGCACCAGCCGTCTATGATGATATGATGGAATGTCCAAATCATTTTGTATCTGTCATGACCTAATGCGATAAGCTTGATTCGTAGCAGAGAATCCCGCTGCAGATCAAAGCCACGCTCGACATCCAGTCGAGCTACCTCATCCAATCGGCTGACTTGCTCCGCTTCGCACAATTCTGACAAATCGATTCGTTCATATTCAGCTTCCCTGTTCCTTAGGATTACTTGCCTTGGAGCTTCCAACTTCTCAAATACGATTGACGTCCTCAGAACCTCATACCTCATGAAAAGGAGCTTTAAAGCCTGCTGAGTTGTTGCTTCGGAAATATACCCGCTCGATTCAAATCTATTTTGAATGACATAACTGGTCGATTCTCCGTGCGCAAGCTTGTGGTACAGCATCCCCTCCTGCATCGGGGTAAGAGAATAGATATTTGCAATTGTCGGGTTTATGACACTTCTTTGGCTCATGTCGAATATCGGCCACCTTTATCGATTGTAATTTCACTCGATATCAAAAAGAGAGTTGATCAGTTGCAAATCGTCCTCAGACAGATCTGAAGCATGCGTGTCCGAAAGGGTCACCGCAACTTCATCCATTGTCAAACAATGCAGGATGATTGTACGCATGGAATCCTGAAGCATCGAGGCAAAACGCCCCATTATTTTTGCTGAGTATTTGCTTCTGTCATAAGTGATAGTGAATTTCAACATTTCCTGCAGGATACCTCCGCTAATGTTGATCTTACGGAACATAGCGTTCTCATCTGCTGCGCTTTTTCCGCTCGAATTAAACAGGATCCTGTGATCTTTCGCTTCTGCATCCATTTGTCCTAAATAATTAAAATGGATGTCAGCTGCGAGATCCGGAAGCTCCTGCTTCAGCACCCCGTATCCCAGGCCATGATTCGGAACTTTCCGCAGCATTTCCTTTGTCGCTACAATCATTTCGTGCAGATCTTCATTACATTCGATGACAATTGGATACATGCTTGTAAACCAGCCAACTGTCCGGTCAATTTCCATCTTCGTATGGATTTCTTCCCGGCCGTGGCCTTCCAGTCCAACGGACACAACGGCTTGTCCAGTCAGCCTTTGTACAGACATACCGATGGCGCTGATCAACAGGTCATTTATTTCAGTGTTAAAAGCCCTGCCTGCCCGGTGAACCAACTGCTCCGTTTCTTCTTTACTCAAGGTAATCTCCAGGCTGGCAAATCCGGTATCATCGGTACATTCATCAATTGCAATATGGCCCTGTTCCATCTGTGACATGACCTTTTCCCAATAAGTCCGTTCTTTTTGAAGCTGCCGGCTGCTTTTATAGGCCTCCAGAGCTTCCGCCCATTCCTTGAAGGAGGCCGTCTTGGCCGGCAAGCAGATACTCCTGCCTTCCTTCACCTGTCGCAAGGCCGTGCTCAAGTCTTCCTGCAGGATGCGCCAAGAAACCCCGTCCACAATCAAATGGTGCAAGCAGAGGAAGAGGAGGTTCCTCCCGGCGGTTCGGAACAGTGCCGCTTTCATCAGGGGTCCCCGTTCCAAATCCATACTACTCTGCAG